>VBKL01000054.1 GCA_005879805.1 Deltaproteobacteria bacterium
GAAGACAGAAGCTACCGCGACGGCGGCGAGGACGACGATGCTTGCTGTCAGGACGATCTTCTTCCACATGGGAATCATCTCCTCGCAAACTGGAAGCCAAAAAGAAGCGGTCGGAGAGCAGGGCGCCCTCCGACCGCTGGTACGTCAACGGCTAGCTATCGTCACTGGCGGACGGTGATACCCGTCGCTGGGCTCGTTCCACCGATGTTGGACTTGACGATGATCGGCTTCGCCGGCGCAATTGCGGGCTCCGGCCCTCCGACCACCGTGATCGTGTAGAGCCCTCCGCCCGTGTTGGTGAACGTCGCGGCCGGCGGGGTGAAGGTCGTACCGTTGATGGTGAGGTACGGCTGCAGCGTGAGCACCACGTTCGGGCTCACCACCGACGACGAAGCGGTGATGTCGAGCCGCTGCTTGCCGAGACGGTACTGGGCGGAGGTGACGGTCACCGCATCGGGGAGCGGCTGCACGGTGACGGTGGTGAACTCGGCCAGCGAGACGGCTCCGCCCGTGTTCGTCGCCGTGAGGGTCAGGTTGATGGTGGACGGGAGCACCTGGCCGACCGGCAACACCGGGGCGGTGAAGGTGATGTTCGCCGACGAGGGGCCCGTCGACGTCACCTGCAGGTTGACCAGCGCCGGCGCACCCGTCTGGACCGCGGTGAACGTGAGGGCCTGCGCCGGGACGTTCGGGTCGGTACCGGTTACGGGAAGGGTGCCCGGCGCGCCCGAGAAGAGCGTGATGGGCAGCACGTGGTTGACGGTCGGCTGGAGGGCCGCGCTGATGGTGATGGTCGCGCTCGCGCTAGCGGTTCCGCAGGCGTTCGTCGCCGAAAGCGTCGCGGTGACCGGCGAGGTGGCGCCAATCGCCGAGAACACGCCATTGCCGACGTTGTTCGGAGTAACGCTGCCGCTGGAGACGGCCCAGAGCAGGGTGACGGGAGCGGTGCCCGTAGAGCTTCCCGCGAGCGTCACCGTGCCGCCGGCGGCGACGGTGTACGGACCACCCGCGTTCGCGGTCGGAGCAACGCAGGCCGGGATCGGGATGACGCTGGAAGGCCACGGATTGAGCACGCCGGACACGAGGCCGGTGCTCGAGGGATAGCCGCCCAGCGCCAGGAAGTCGATGGTGTTGAAGTTGTTCTCGACGATCGGCGTGCCGGGGAGATTCTCGGGGAAGATGTACTCGATCGAGGGGTTGCGATACTGGCCGGTGGTGATTCCGTTCGCGGCGAGGAGCGGCGCAGCGGCAGTCCAGGCGCCCTGGAGGACCGCGCGGACTTCGCGAGGCGGCGGCAGGAAGGTGTTGGCCTGGTTCATCACGCACTGCTTGTCGGGCTTGGCCGGCACGGTCCCGAACGCGGCGCAGGGCGGGCGGAAGCGCCAGCGGCCCTTCACGGCGCCAGCCGGCGGGCCCGGGTCGGGGAGGATGGTGCCGTAGTCGCGATCGCTGATCGCGCCCGTCAAGGGAGCGAAGTCGACGCCGGACAGATGGACCGTGCGGGTCTGGTCGGACGTCATGCCTTCGAAGCGCGTCCTGATCACCGCTTCGCCGACGCCGAGCACCGAGAGACCGCCGGTGCCCATCAGGGCGACGTCGACCATGATGTAGGCCGGGTTGGTTCCCGGAGCCGTCCAGATGCCCACGTTGTTGGTGATGCTCCAGGCCGCGACGTAGGTGCCCGCCGTGCTGCCGGGAACCGGCCACGGACCGGCGGTGGGTGCAGCGGCGTTGTCGGTGACGATGATGCCGGAGAAGAAGATGTAGTCGCCAACTTCGAGCGGCGCTTGCACGTTGGCGTCCGGAGGCACGCCAAGAAGCCCCGGAACGGTCGGATCGTTCGTGGTGATGGCGACCTGGGGGTTGCCAAGCGGGTCGAGAGGACGCTGCGCCTGGGGGCAAAGCGGATCGTCAGCCACGGTGCGCGGCAAGCACATCGGGAAGCCGGTTGCCGCCATGATGGTCGGGTTCTCCGGGTCGACGCCGAAGCGGACGTCGGGCGAGGTGGTGGTCCGGCCGAAGCGGCCGGTAGGATCGTTGATGCGGACGCGAGCGCCCGTCGTCGGGTCACCGAGGACGCCGCCGACGCGGATCTCGCCGAGGGTCAGGTCGATGAAGTTGATGAACCCGGCGCCGACGTTGAGAGCGTGCGAGGTGATGTTGACGAGGCCGGCGATGTAGAGGTCGGCTCCGCCCGGTCCTCCCAGGACGCGGTTGCCGACGACGTGGACCTCGTAGTTGATGAGAGGCGCCGGGAGATCGTTCAGCGCCAGGCCGGTCTCGCCGACGGCGCCGTTGGCCTGCACGCCAGCGAGTCCGTACGGCGCCGGCGCCAGGGCGAACACTTCCTGCCAGAACATCGCGTTCGCGGGGAACAGCACGATCGTTTCCTTGGGAACGACGATGGTATGTCCCTGGACCTTGACCAGACCACCGCATCTCGGGCTGGCGGTGCAGGTCGGATCGAGCGTGGCCTCCTGGATCTCGCCGACGATGTCGAACTGCGTGGACGCTGGCATCGGCAGCTGCGCGCGCGCCGATCCGGCGGCGAGCATCACCAGCGCCGCGACCGCGGACGCCGAGCGGAATACCATTCCAGTTTTGAATTCTTTACCGATTTCCATGATTAGCCCCGGCGGGGCGTTAGCCCCGAAAGATTTTGGTCCGCCCCCCTGGCGACCGCGACGCGGTCACCTCGGGCAAGAGCAGCCTTAGCAGGAGTCGTTCCAAGGACGCGCGTCGGAGGAATTGTGCGGTGGGAACGGTTCCGCTTGGATATCCTCGACCTCGTCGCGATTCTCGCCGGGCTGTAAGGCGGACGTTCCGCAGCCATGCATTTGTTTCGGAATCCGGCAGTTGCGTCCGCGCCGACCTACGCCACGTTTGTGATTGGAAAATCGATAACCGCGCCGCGCGGTCGTACCGATGGGGTTGCGCAACGATTGCAGTGGTTGCGAAGGAAACGACGATCGTCCTGGCAGGACGTGCGCGAAGGAGCAGCGCGGGAGTCCCGGGCGCTTCAGCGGCCCGCGGTCCCGCTCGACGTTCCTGCGGCGGGAAACACGACGGCGAAAAGATCGCGCTCCTCGACCCTCATGTCGCGGACGATCTCCTCCGCCAGGGACGCGGCCTTGCGAGCGCGGCGGTAGGGCTCGATCCCGGACCGCTCCGAGCAGAGGGCATGGAGGGTCGCACGCTGCTGGACGTGCTCCGCGCGCAGCATGTCGAAGCGATAGCGGCCCCAGGAGCCCAGCCTCCACAAGACGGGACGGATGAGCCCCTCTTCGGTGTCGAGGTGCGCTTCGATACCGAGCACGAGGGCCTCGATCGCGCGCTCCAGCTGCTCCCTATGTGGAGCGGAAACCGGATCCTCCGCCGACAGCACCGTTCCCGCCGCCGCGCGGACCATCGAGGCGAGCGCGCCGATCCGCTCATGCTGCGCAAGGAGGACCCTCTTCCGGTCGATGTCGCTCATGGCGTTCCTGGCCCGCTGTGGGGTTTTGCGGACGGCCCGAGCGCCCAGAAGGAGAGGAGCTGCTCCTCTTCCTCGTCCATCTCGGCGAGCAAGGCGCGACCCATGCCCGCGGCGATTTCGGCGAAGGTGCGCAAGGCCGCCGCGTCGCGCGGACGATGCGAGGGGAGGAGGGAGAGGGTTGCCCGCTGCCGCGCATGCTCGACGTTCATCCGGACGAGGAGCGGCGCCCCGGTGCCGTCGCTGCGCGCGAAGATGGGCTCCAGCAGATCCTCCTCGTCGAGGAGGTGTTGCGCGAGCGCGAAGCGCAGGGTCGCGAACTGCTCCCAGAGGATCTCCGCCTCCGACTCGTCGCCAGGCAGCCGTGCGGCCGTGTCGAGCAGCGAATGCACCATCCGGCGGAGCCTCCCGTGCTGGGCGAGGATTTCTGCCCGCCGCTCTGCATTGCCGACCACAGCGACCTCCGGCAGCCTTTCGCTGCGTCTCAGTGCGCGACCAGGACGGGTTTGGGGCTGATCTGCGCCAGGCGATCCGCGATCCCCCCGATCAAAGCTCTCGCGAAACCGCCCTGTCGCCGGCGCCCGACGACCACGAAATCCACATCGGGCGTGGCGGCGAGGTCGGCGAGCGTCTCCGCCGGCCGTCCGGACGGCATCACGGTGTCCACGCGGATACCTTCGCGGAGATATCGCGACGAGAGCTCGTGGAGCAGCTCGCGCGCTTGCAGCCGCTCGATGGTTTCCCGCCGCACGGTCTCTCGCGACTCGAAGGGTCCCGGGGACGGAGCCGGTACCACGCAGGCCACGGTCAGCTCCGCGTCCAGCGCGCGCGCGAGCTCGGCAGCGCGATCGGCGGCGATCCGCGATTCCTTCGAGCCATCGACACCGACCAGGACCTTCTTCACGACGTCCTCCGCGGTTCCCTCCCACAAGGTGGATTCACGAAACATGCCGCCCGCTCGCCGGTCGCTGACAAGCCGCGGCCACCGCAAGAGGTGCGCATCCGGTGCGTGAATTCGTGGCGGACCTTCGGCGGCACGGTTCCTGAACCGCTGGAAAGCGGCAGCGGAAGAGCTGCCCTTACGGAGGTTGCTCCATGAAGAGAATCCTGGTCGGAGTGGACGGATCGAAGGAATCGCGGGACGCCGCCGCTTACGCGGCCGATCTGGCGCAAGCGCTGGGCAGCCAGCTGCTCGTTGCCAGCATCGCGGACCTTCCGGTCGCGCTCGCGGCGCCGGAGCTGGTCCAGCGGGCCGCCGAATGGCAGGAGGAGGCCTCCAAGCAGTCCGCTGCCATCACCAAGGAGATCGCGCGGTTCGTGGCCCGCTCCGGCCTGACGGTCGAGACCCTCGTCGAGGCGGGCCCTCCCGCGGAGACGCTCGCCGAGCTCGCTCGGGCGGGCGACGTCGACCTGGTGGTGGTCGGCCATCGCGGGCGCAACGCCATCTCGCGCGTCTTGATGGGCAGCGTCGCCGACCGGCTGGTCCAGATCTGCTCCAAGCCAGTCCTCGTCGTCCGCTAAGGGGGAAGCGTGTCGACGCAAGGTTTGCGCGGCCCGGGAGGGGCCTGCAGTTCCTGCATGCGACGCGGCGCCGCGCCCCTCGGTAGGTCGCTGGCGCACCTTTCGCAAAGCATCCGGCCATCACAGCCATGCCGGGGGCTTCGATGATGATCAGGTACCTGCTCGCCTTGCTCCTCCTTGCCGCCGGATGCCGGCGCACCGAGGTCGCGCATTACCAGGTCAAGAAGAGCGCCGGACCATCCGCTCTCGCCGTCGCGGGGATGCCCGGTCCGGCTACCGTCCTCACCAGCACGCTCACATGGACGCTTCCCAAGGGATGGACCGAGACCCGCGCCGAAGGCGTGCGCTACGCCACCTTGAAGCCCGCGGCCCCGGGCAAGGTCGACGTCTCGGTCGTCGTGCTGCCCGGCCCCGCCGGCGGCGAGCTTGCGAACGTGAACCGCTGGCGCGGGCAGATCGGCCTCGCCGCCATCGACGAGAGGACGCTTCTGAAGGCGCGCAGCTCGGTGAAGAGCCCCGCGGGCGCCGTGTCCGTCTACGACTTCACGAGCGATGGCGACGGGAAGAGCCGGCTGCTCGCCGCCATCCTCGTCTCCGAGGAGAGCACCTGGTTCATCAAGATGCTCGGAGACGAAAACCCCGTCGCCTCGGCCCGAGGCGACTTCCTCCACCTCTTAGGGAGCTTGCGCTTCGATGCCGCGAACTAGAAACCGCGTCCTGGACGCGCTGACGTCGCTCAAGCTGGCCATCGTCTGCCTCGTGCTCTTGATGGTCCTGGTCGTCGCCTGCACGCTCGCCCAGGTCCGCATGGGCGTGTTCGGCGCCGTCAACGCGTACATCCGGACCTTCCTCGTCTGGTGGACCGTTCCGGGCACCTCGTGGACCATCCCCATCTTCCCGGGAGGGGGTCTCGTCGGCCTGGTGCTCACCGCCAATCTCGTCGCCGCGCAGGCGAAGCGCCTCGAGCTCTCCGTGCGCAAGCTCGGGCTCTGGATCGTCCACCTCGGCCTCATCGTCCTCTTCGTCGGCGAGTTCGCGACCAGCTTCTTCCAGGTCGAGATGCAGCTCGCGGTGGAGGAGGGGAAGACCGTCGACTACGTCGAGAGCACCCGCGACGCCGAGCTCGTCGTCATCGACACCACGGCGGCCGATCACGACGAGGTCTACGCCATTCCCGAGGCGCTACTCGTCCCGGACAGGTTCATCGAGATCCCCGGCACGCCGCTCTTCCTCAAGGTCAACGCCTTCTACAAGAACTCCGATCTCGCCCGGCGCGGGCCCAACGATCCTCCCTCGCTCGCGACCATGGGCATCGGGCCCGAGGTCAACGTCACCGAGGCCGAACCTGGCTCGGGGGACGACCAGCCGAACCGCAAGGCCGCCTTCGTCGAGCCGTTCGCCGGCCCCAAGAGCTACGGCACCTGGCTGGTCTCCGACGTTCTCGGCGCACCGCAGTCCTTCATCCACAACGGGCGGACCTATTCGCTCTCGCTCCGGCGCCACCGCGAATACCTGCCGTTCGCGATGACCCTCAAGAAGTTCCAGCACGACGTCTATGCGGGCACCGACATCCCGAAGAACTTCTCCAGCCTGGTGGAGGTCTCGCGTCCCTCGACGGGAGAGGCGCGCGAGGTCCTCATCTACATGAACCAGCCACTCCGCTACGGCGGCAAGGCGTTCTACCAGGCGAGCTTCGGCAAGAACGACACGCTCTCCATCCTGCAGGTGGTCGAGAACCCGGGTTGGCTCCTGCCGTACGTTTCCTGCGTCCTCGTCGCGCTGGGCTTGCTCGTGCACTTCGCGCTCGGCTTGCGCCGCTCGGCCGCGCGGCAGAAGGCCGCCCTGGAGGCTTGAAAATGCGAATCTCGAAGCTCATCCCGCCTTCCGCGGCGTTCGTCGCCATCGCGCTCACGGCCGCAGTCCTCCTGCCCGCGGCGAAGATCCGCGGATTCGATCTGGACCGCTTCGCTCGCCTTCCCGTCCTCGAGGGCGGAAGGGTCAAGCCCATCGACTCGGTCGCGCGGAACTCGCTGCTCCTCATCCGCAGCCAGCAGTCGTTCACCTGGCAGGGCCGGACCGTCGCCGCCGACGAGTGGCTGCTCGACGTCCTCTTCCGCCCCGAGATCGCGGACTCGCAGCCCGTCTTCTTCATCAACGACCCCGAGGTCCTCGGCCTGCTCGGCCTGAAGCAGACCTCCGATCGATACTTTCCCTTCCGCGTGCTCGGGCCGCATCTCGAGAAGATCGAGCAGCAGGCCGCGGCGGCGCGCGAAGTCGACTCCAAGCAGCGGACCCGCTTCCAGGGCGCGATCCTGAACCTCTTCGATCGCATCTACCTCTACTACCGGCTGGAGAACACCATCCAGGTGAAGAACGGCCCCCGGCTCTCCGAGGAGATCGCCAGGGCCTCGGACCCGGCGTCGTCCGAGCGGCACGATGGCCTCGTCCAGCTCGCCGCCTTCCGCCTCTTGCCTCCGCCGGCCGGAGGGAAGGCCGAGGCATGGCGGAGCAGCGGCGAGGCCTTGCGCGCCGGTCGGGGAGCCGCCGCGGACCGCGGCCTCGAGCAGCTCGCCGGGATCGCGGATGCTTACGCGAAGCAGGATGCCGCCCTGTTCAACGTGGGCGTCGCGGGTTTCGAGTCGCTGGTCGCGCTGGAGAGACCGGATGCGCTCGAGCACGGTCGCTACGAGGTGCTCTTCAACCGCGCCCAGCCGTTCTACGCAGGAATGGTCATCTACCTCCTCGCGCTGCTCGCGCTCTTCGCCTCGTTCTTGTGGAAGCGCGCCATCCTCGCGCCGGCCGCCTTCGGCCTTCTCGTGGCCGGTGCTCTCGTCCATACGGCCGGCCTCGCTTCTCGCGTGGTCCTCCAAGGACGTCCGCCGGTGACCAACCTCTACTCGTCCGCCGTCTTCGTCGGTTGGGCCGCCGTCATCTGCGGCATCTTCCTCGAGCGGATGTACAGGCGCGGCATCGGTACCGCGGTCTCGGCCGCCGCCGGCTTCGCTTCCCTCATCGTCGCGCACCACCTGATGGGCGACGGCGACACGATGGAGATGATGCGCGCGGTGCTGGACTCGAACTTCTGGCTCGCGACCCACGTGGTCACCATCACCATCGGGTACAGCGGCACCTTCCTCGCCGGCGCCCTCGCCATCGGCTACGCCTTCCGCCGGCAGCTCGCGACGCGGATCGATCCGGCGACCACCAAGGCGCTCGTCTCCATGACCTACGGAGTCATCTGTTTCGCGCTGTTCTTCAGCTTCATCGGGACCGTCCTCGGCGGAATCTGGGCCGACCAGTCGTGGGGACGATTCTGGGGCTGGGACCCGAAGGAGAACGGCGCGCTCCTCATCGTATTGTGGAACGCCCTCATCCTCCACGCGCGCTTTGGCGGCTACGTCCGCGAGAAGGGGATCATGGCGATGGCCATCGGTGGCAACGTCATCACCAGCCTCTCCTGGTTCGGCGTGAACATGCTCGGCGTCGGGCTGCACTCCTACGGTTTCATGGACGGCGCGGTCTGGACGCTCTCGGGCTTCATCGCCTCGCAACTCGCCCTCGTCGCGCTCTGCCTCTTGCCCCCGAAGTTCTGGAAGCCGCATCCTGCGGCTGCGGGCACGGAGCTCGCCGGAGGGCGATAGCGGAATTGTTCCCCGGATCGGCCAAGCACCCGCTGGAGGTCTTCTTCGCTCCGCGGGGCGTCGCCGTCATCGGCGCAGCGGGCGCGATCGGACGCCGGGTGATGTCGAATCTCTTGACGAGTCCGTTCGGCGGGACGGTCTTTCCCGTCGACGCCGCGGCGGCGCCTGTCCTGGGCGTGAAGTCGTACGCGAGCATCGCGGCGATCGGAGAACCCGTCGATCTCGCCGTCATCGCCACGGCCGGCGCCGAGATTCCCGGCGCCGTCCGCGAGTGCGCCGCGGCGGGCGTGCGCGGCGCGATCATCGCTGGAGCCGGCTTGTTGGAACGCGAGGACGAGGTCCTGCGCATCGCGCGGGAAGCGCAGATGCGCCTTCTCGGACCCGGCTCGCTGGGAATGATGTGTCCCGAGACGGGACTCAATGCCACCTCCGTGGGCGCGATGGCGCGCAAGGGCGACGTCGCCTTCCTCAGCCAGAGCGGGGCGCTGCAGACCGCGATCCTCGACTGGAGCCTGCAGGCGAAGGTCGGATTCTCCGCCTTCGCCTCGGTGGGATCGATGCTCGACGTCGGTTGGGGCGATCTCATCGATTATCTCGGGAACGACGGCCGCACGCGGAGCATCCTCATCTACATGGAGTCCGTCGGCGACGCCCGCGCCTTCCTTTCCGCGGCGCGGGAAGTGGCGCTGCAGAAGCCCATCATCGTGCTCAAGGGCGGACGAACGGAGCCCGCCGCCCGGGCAGCCGTTTCCCACAGCGGAAGGACGGCCGGAAGCGACGAGGTGCTCACCGCCGCCTTCCGGCGAACCGGCGTATTGCGCGTCGACTCCATCGCCGACCTGTTCTTCATGGCGGACACGTTGACGAAGCAGCCGCGTCCGCGCGGCCGGCGCCTCGCCATCGTCACCAATGCGGGCGGACCCGGAGTGCTCGCGACCGACGCGTTGGTATCGGGCGGCGGAGAGGCGGCGACGCTCTCTTCCGCCGCGCTGTCGCGCCTGGATGCGGTCCTTCCTCCGCAGTGGAGCCGCGGCAATCCCGTCGACATCCTCGGCGACGCCGATCCGGAGCGCTACGCGAAGGCGATCGAGATCGCCGTCGACGAGCCCGACGTCGACGGCCTCCTCGTCATCCTCGCTCCACAGGACGCCACCCAAGCGGCAGCCACCGCGGAGCGGATGAAACCCTACGCGCGCCGCCGTTTCGACAAGCCGGTGCTCACGAGCTGGATGGGGAGCGGCGAGGTGGCGGCCGGCCGCGGCATCCTCGCCGAGTCCGGCATTCCCTGCTTCTGGTACCCGGATACCGCGGCGCGGATCTTCAACTACATGTGGAAGTACTCGTACAACCTGCGCGGCCTGTACGAGACGCCGGCATTCGGCGACGAGAACGCCGGCGCCCACGGCGAGGCGGACCCGCTCTTGCGCTCGGCCCGCGCAGAGGGCCGCACCGTCCTCACCGGGCCCGAATCGAAGCGGGTCCTCGCCGCCTACGGCATCCCGGTCGACCTGCCAGGTCCGGGGGCCGCCCGCGAAGGAGGCTTCGAGCTTCTCGTCGGAAGCACCGTCGATCCGCAGTTCGGTCCGGTCATCGCATTCGGGGCGGGCGGCGTCGTCGGCGAGGCCTACAAGGACCGCTCGCTCGCGCTGCCACCCCTCAACACCACCCTGGCGCGAAGGTTGATGCAGCAGACCCGGATCCATGGCGTGCTCGCCGGCAACGCCGGCGCCCGCGCCCGCGCCGATCTGACCGGATTGGAGAAGCTGCTCGTCCGGTTCAGCCAGCTCGTCCTCGAGCAGCCCGCGATCCGCGAGATCGAGATCGACCCGCTCTTCGCCTCGGCCGAGCGCTTGTTCGTGGGCAACGCGCGCATCGTCCTGCACGGGCCCGACGTCCCTGCCGAGCGGCTCCCGCGGTCGGCGATCCGGCCGTACCCTGTCGAATACGTGGGAAGCGCGAAGCTGAAAAATGGAGAGACGGTCTCCATCCGTCCCATCCGCCCGGAGGACGAGCCGAAGATGGTCCGGTTCCACGGGACGCTTTCCGAGGAGAGCGTCTACAACCGGTATGCGGGGGTGATGCGGCTCGATACGAGGGTCGTCCACGAGCGGCTATCGCGCATGTGCTTCCTCGACTACGACCGCCAGATGGCGCTGGTGGCGGAGCGGGGAGGCGAGATCGTCGCGGTGGCGCGGCTCGTGCGCCTCTCCGGCACTCGCGCGGGGGAGTTCGCGCTCCTCGTTTCGGACGCGCTGCAGGGGCAGGGCCTCGGGACGGCGCTCCTCACCCGGCTCTTCCAGGTCGGCCGGGATTGGGGGCTCGATCGGATCGTCGCCGAGATCCTTCCCGGGAACGTTGCCATGCGGCAGATCTGCCGCCGTCTCGGATTCACCTTCGAAGCCGAGACCGGTGCGACGCTCCTCCTTCGTTGAACTTCATGGGCCGAGGAGCGCGCGAAGGTGGGCCTCGACGCAGCGCCCGAGGACGGAAAGATCGTACCCGCCCTCGAGGACCGAGACGATGCGGCCCGCCGCGTATCGGATCGCAGCCGACCGGATGACCTCCGTCACCCAGGCGTAGTCCGATTCGACCAGCCGCAACATGGCCATGCCGTCGTCGCGGTGGCCGTCGAAGCCCGCCGAGACGAAGATCATCTGCGGCTGGAAACGATCGAGGGCCGGCAGCCACTCTCGCGTCACCGCCTCGCGAAACACGGCTCCGCCGGCGCCGGCGCCGAGCGGAACGTTGACCATGCGCTCCGAGCGGCCCTCGATGCCGCTCTCCGGATAGAACGGGTGCTGGAAGGTGGAAACCATCAGGACGCGCGGGTCGTTCCGGAAGATGTCCTCGGTTCCGTTGCCGTGGTGCACGTCGAAATCCGCGATGGCGACGCGAGCGAGGCCGTGCTGTTCGAGCGCGTGCGCGGCCGCGACCGCGACGTTGTCGTAGAAGCAGAACCCCATCGCCCGGGAACGGGTGGCATGGTGGCCGGGCGGCCGGACGCTGCAGAAAGCCGCGCTGGCCTTTCCCCCGATCACCAGATCGGTCGCCAGGACCGCCGCGCCGGCAGCGCGCCGGGCCGCGCGGAGCGTCTGGGGATTCATGGCGGTATCCGGATCGATTTCCACCAGACCGGCCCGGGGGGCGATGCTCTCGAGCGAGTCCAGGTACGACTCCTCGTGCACGCGAAGAAGCTGGGCTCGCGTCGCTTCCGGCGCGTCGAAGCGGGAGACGAGCCAGTCGAGACGCGAGGCGAGCAGCCGATCCTCGATCGCCCCGAGCCGCTCCGGCCGCTCCGGATGTCCTTCGCCCATCTCGTGCAGCAGGCAATCCGGATGCGAGACAAAGGCGAGCGTCATGAGCCTCGCATAGGCCTAGCCCGTCTCGAGGACGCCCGCCACTCCCTCGCCGGCGGGAAGCTCGCGGGAGATCCAGCGCAAGACGTCGCTGGAAGAAAGGATGCCGACGACGCGACCCTCCCGGCCCGTCACCACCACGCGGTGGACCTCGCGCGCGCCCATCGTCTTCGCCGCGTCGAGGAGCGAGTCGCGTTCGTCGACGCAGATCGCAGGACGCGTCATCGCGTCGAAAGCGCTTCCAAGTCTGGAGCCCCGCCGGAGGAGGTCCGTCCGCGTCACCATCCCGAGCGGGTGGAACTGCTCGTCGACGACGGGCATCCCTCCGATGCGGTGGGAAGCGAGGAGTGCGGGCACTTCCTCGAGGCGCAGGTCGGGATCGACGCAGATCACGTGCCGGGTCATCAAGAGCGAGATCGGCGTGTTCTGCAGCGAGTCGCGCGCGAGGATCTCCGAGGTATCGGGCATCGCTCCCACGGGAGTGAGGCGATGGCACCCGACCTCTTTCCAGGTCTCTTCCGCGTCGCTGTTCGTGCCCACGAAGTCGGCGCATTCCCCGCACTGCTCGAGGTCCATCGCCCGCTTGGGGAACGGCGCCCTCGCCATGGCGCCCCGCGGGATGGCCCCTCGCCGGAAGGTCGGCGCGAACCCTGCAAGGTCCCTCCAGCAAGTTCGGAGGCACCCTTGCGCGATCTGGTCATCGGAATGGCGGGTTCCGGAGGAGACGGAATCGTCAGCGCGGGCGAGTCGCTCATCGCCGCCTGTGCGGCGGAGGGCTACCACGCTCTCATGACGAAGAGCTTCGGCTCGCAGATCCGGGGCGGCGAGTCTTCCTGCCGGGTACGCCTCGGCGTCGCGCCCGTGCTCAATCCCGGCGGCGCGCTCGACGTCGCCGTCGCGCTCAACTGGGATGACTTCCTCAAGTTCGGCTCGGAATTGCCAGTCGCGGGGAACACGGTCGTGGTCTACGACTCCGCGACCGGCATCGCCCCCGACGCGCTGCCCTTGGAAGGCATCGATCCCGCCGCCGTCTTCGCCGTCCCGATCGGCGAGATGGCGCGCAAGTCCGCCGGGACCGAGAAGGCGAAGAACACCGTGGTGCTCGGTCTCCTCGCCGGCTGGTTCGGCATCGCGCGCGACGGCATCCTGCGCGGCATCCGCAAGAAGCTCGCGAAGAAGGGACCCGAAGTCCTCGCCGCCAACGAGCGGGCGTTCCAGAGCGGGATCGACTACGCCGCCGCGCACCCGCTCGATTCCCCGCGCACCATCGATCGCCCGGGCCAGGCGACGAAGAAGCTGATCGTCGACGGCAACGACATCTGCGCCGCGGCGGCCATCTTCTCCGGCTGCGACTTCTTCGGCGGCTATCCCATCACTCCCTCTACCGAGGTGATGCAGCTTCTCGGACGCGAGCTGTGGAAGTACGGCGGCGCGGTGTTGCAGGCCGAGGACGAGATCGCGGGGATCGGTTCCGCGCTCGGCGCCTCGTTCGCCGGGAAGAAGGCGATGACCGCCACCTCGGGCCCGGGGATGTCGCTGAAGACGGAGATCCTCGGCCTCGCCAGCATCGCCGAGCTTCCCCTGGTGCTCGTCGACGTCCAGCGCGGCGGGCCGTCCACGGGCATGCCGACCAAGTCGGAGCAGGGCGACCTGTTCCAGGCCGTCTTCTCGGCGAACGGCGACGTCATCCGTCCGGTGCTCGCGCCGACCTGCGTCGCCGACACTTTCGCGGTGACGGTCGAGGCCTTCAATCTCGCCGAGCGCTACCAGACGCCGGTGGTGGTTCTTTCCGACCAGGAGATCGCGCAGCGCAAGGAAGTCATCGATCCCATCGACACTTCCCGCTTCACCATCGTCGAGCGCGTGCGCCCCCGTGGCGCCGAGCTCGAGCCCTACGTCCGCTTCCGCCAGACCGAGAGCGGGGTGAGCCCCCTCAGCCATCCGGGGATGAAGGGCGGCAACTACCTCGCCGCCGGCATCGAGCACAACGAGAGGGGCGAGCCGACTGCGGGCGGAGCGGCGCACGCCAAGATGATGGAGAAGCGGTTCCGCAAGTTCGCGCCGCTCAAGACGCGCGAGGATCTCTTCCGCATCGAGGGCGACCCGAACGCCCGGCTCGCCCTGGTGAGCTGGGGATCGACCGCCGGCGTGTGCCGCGAGGCGCTACGGCTCGCGCGCGCCGACGGCCTCTCCGTCAAGCTGCTCGTGCCGTGGCTCCTCTATCCGGTCGCGGACGGCGTGTACCGGAGCTTCTTCGCCTCGGTGAAGGGCGGCCTCGTCGTCGAGCAATCGTACCAGGGCCAGCTCTACCGTCTCTTGAAGATGTTCACCGACGTTCCCGCCGGCGTCCAGCCGCTCTGCCGCGCCGGGGCGAATCCGTTCCGCCCGACCGAGATCGCGGCGGCCCTGCGGGACATAGCGCTCTCGTTGCAGCGGCAAGCAGGCGACGCTCGCCAACCACAGGAATGAACCGATGACCTCCCTCTGCACGCTGACCGCGAAAGACTTCAAGAGCGACCTCAAGCCGATCTGGTGCCCCGGCTGCGGCGACTTCGGCGTCGTGCAGGCCATCTATCGCGCGCTGGCGGCCATCGGCCGGCCTCCGCACCAGATCGCCTTCGTCTCCGGGATCGGGTGCTCGTCGCGCATCCCCGGCTACACCACCGCCTACGGCTTCAACAGCGTGCACGGACGCGCGCTACCCATCGCGCAAGGGATCAAGATCGCCAATCCGGAGCTGCTGGTGCTCGCCGCCGGCGGCGACGGCGACGGCTTTTCCATCGGCGGCGGCCATGTTCCCCACGCCATCCGGCGCAACGTGGACCTCGCCTACATCGTCATGGACAACCAGATCTACGGTCTCACCAAGGGGCAGCTCTCTCCGACCAGCCCGCGCGGCCTGCGGACGGTCAGCTCCGCCTTCGGCAGCCTGGAGAACCCGGTGAACCCGCTCTCCTACGTCCTCGCGTACGGAGCGCCCTTCGTAGCGCAAGGAACGCCTGCGGACCTGCCCGCGCTGGCCGCGGTCATCGAGCAGGCGATCCGGTATCCCGGCTTCGCCTTCGTGAACGTGCAGTCGCCCTGCGTCACGTATGGCGAGGAGGAGCAGCAGATCAAGGCGCACAAGGCGCGCATGAAGCCCCTCGAAAGCCTCGGCCACGATCCTTCCGATCTGGTGAACGCCTTCCGCCTCGCCCAGGACTACGGCACCGAGCTGTACACCGGCGTCCTCTACCGGAACCCCGATCCTTCGCCGACGCTCGATTCGCTGATGCGCGAGCGGCAGCAGAAGATGTCGGAAGGCGCGCTGCCACGGGAGCGGATCCTGGAGCTGTTCGCGCAGAGCTAGCGGGTTCTACCGGAGCCGCCGCTGATTAGCAGTCGCTGGCGTCGAGCACGATCGGGTCGTCCCGCAGCAACCGCTCGGAGAGCAGGTCCCGCTCCTCCGCGTCCATGTCGAGCAATACGTCCGCCACCAGCGACCGCGCCCGGCGCGCCATCTCGCGTGGACCCAGCCTTCGATCGGTGTGCAGCGCATGGAGCACCGCCCGCTGATGGGAATGCTCCGAGCGGAGGAGATCGAGCCGCAGAGGTCCCCAGGCGTCGATGCGCTCGAGGACCGGGGCGAGCAGCTCCTCTTCGGCGGCGAGATGCACGCGCAGCTCGTCGGTGAAGGCATCGACGACGCGAATCAGCTCGGGATGATGCGTGAAGAGCTCGCCGTCGCTGCAGGCGAGGACGTTCGCCGCGGCCTCGCCGACCTCGACGATCGACTCGCGCAGTTGTTTGTGCTGCGCGAGCAGCATCGCTCTACGCTCCAGATGTCTCATGGGGCAATCCGCTGCAGGAAGCGCGCCCGCGGTTACGGGGCGAACACGCAGCTCAGGAAGGTCGTCCGGCGGCCCAGCAGGATCGCCTTGCAGCAGCGGAGGTAGGCGGCGGCGCCGAATTCACGGACGATGGTTGCGGAGTGCCGCAGGACCTCTTTCGTGGTGATGACTCCGCAGATCGCCATGGCCGCCTCTCTCTCCTCTCTTGCACACCGGTATTGCTGCTGGCGTGCCAATAGGTTCACGAGGTACGGCACAGCGCCGCGTCGCACGTTTTGCGAGGGGCCTGCCGCCGCGCGCAAAGACTGCGTCCTTCCACGGCGATGGGAGGCAGCCGATCGCGCATCGTCGCCATGCTCTCTCCGGGCGCCGGCGTGGTGACGACTCGCGCGCACGTCGACATGATCGTGACCGAGCACGCGAAGACTTGTTGCGCCGCGCGCGCGAGAATCGTCTCTTGTGACATCCGCGCGCGCAAAAGGTGCAGAACGGCGCAACATTCGTGCGCTGGAACGGGAATGCGGTAGGTGAAATGAACGACCGGAACCCGTGCGGCCGCGCCGCAGCCAGGGCACGGGTCTTGCGGAGCCCCTTCACGGACCCCGGCGGCCCTCGCCGGGGCGGAGGCTGCGCAAGACCCAGGTTTCATGCCGAATCGAGTGCCGCGTGGCGACGCGCCGCGGATTCCATCCGACATGAACGGCGGTGCTCCTTGGAGCCCGTCGCGGCGGGGGGCGCGCGGGTGTGCGCTGTCTGCCTCCGTTCCGGGAGGGCCGCCGGCCCGACTGCCAGCGACTTCCGAGGGGGCGAGACGGAGGTCGCCCTCGAGCCGAGGTGGCAAGGCAGATCTTCGTGCAGCGGCTCGCCTGAAAGGAAGGACCATGGCCCGGATCGCCGTCATCTTCGCCACCACCAGCGGGCAGACCGCACGCGTCGCGCAGCACGTCGTGGACGTCCTCCGGCGCGGTGCCCACTCGGTCGATGCGATCGAGGTCGGCGACAACGCCTCGTGCCCGCCCCTCGACGGATACGACGCCGCCATCGTCGCCGGCTCGGTGCGGATGGGGAAGTTCCAGCGCCGGCTCGTCGAGGTGGTGCGCGCGCAGCGGGACGTCCTGCACCGCAAGCGAACGGCCTTCCTCGCCGTGAGCCTTTCCGCGGCGCGCAAGTCGGAACCCGCCAAGCGGGAGGTGAAAGAGACCGTCGCCCGCTTCATCCGCGAAACGCGCTTTCGCCCGGACGCGATCCTCCCCGTCGCCGGAGCGCTCTTCTACACGAAGTACGGCTTCTTCCTCCGTCTGGTGATGCGCCTGATCTCCCGCCTGGCCGGAGGCGATACCGACATCTCTCGCGACTACGAGTACACCGACTGGAAAGCGCTGACGCATTTCGCCAGGCGGTTCTCCGCCTCGCTCGGGATCGCCCGGGCGCAAGCGCTCTCGAGCTGACCAGGCATCGCCCCCGATCTGCGCGTCGAGGGATCCGAACGCAAGAATTGCGCTCCCCTCAGCCTCGACGGCGCTCGCTTCGCCCGGAGTCTGCGAAGTCCGCCCCGCACGTCCAGGGCACGGAACTTGCGGAAGGAAACGGTCGACCGGCGATCTCCGCCGGGCGGGAGAGCACCTTGAATCCGACCGGCACCACAGAGGCAGGCACGACGCGAACGCGCCGGCACGCCAGCGCCGCCATTCTCGCCTGGATCACCATCCTGCTGCTCGGCGCCGCGATCGGAAGCCGTCAGGGCAACGCCGCGCTCGTCCACCCCGCAACGGAGATCGCCCGGTCCGTACCGCGCTGAGAAACCCATGCGCGCCCCCGTCTCAGGTCCCGCCGTTCTCGGCGCCCTGGCCGCAGGCCTGTTCGGGGCCGTGGCGGTCGCGACCTGGGCCGGCCCTCCGTCCGGGATCCGCTTCAACCACGCCGCGCATCTCCGCGCGAAGATCGATTGCACCTCCTGCCACCTGGGCGTGATGGATCCGGCGGAGGCGAGGCTCCCGCTCCTCGAGACGTGCACGGGCTGCCACAAGGATGCTCCCGGCGCGAATCCCGGGAAGCAGGCCCTCGCGCGGCTCGCGGCCGAGGGCGCCGAGCCGCGCTGGCCGGTCCCTTCTGTGCGCCAGCCGGACCACGTCTTCTTCTCGCATCCGCGGCACGTGGACGTGGCGAAGCTCGAGTGCACCGTCTGCCACGGCGAGGTGGTGAACGCGACCGAGCCTCCGCGGACCCGCCGCATGTCGATGTACGCCTGCGAGGGGTGCCACGCGCGCCATCCGGAAAGCGCCGGAGCGACGCGGGCGCGCTTCGACTGCCTGGAGTGTCATCGATGAGCGACGAGAAGAACGGGCTGTCGAGACGCACCCTATTTCAGCTCGCCGGGATCGCCGGCGCTGCCGTCGCCGTCGAGGGTTGCGCCGAGCGCGAGAGGCGGCCGATCGGGCCCGAGCGGAATGTCCAGACGACTTGCCCGCGACCGGGAAGCTCGAGCCCATCGGCTGGGCGGAAGCCTTCGAGCGGCTCGCCGACAAGACTCGCGGTTCCGAGGTGGTCTTCGGGGCGGGCGATCTGGGTCGGGGCGAACGCCAGCTGCTCCGCGGCATCGCCGCCCGGCGCGAGGCCGCGGTGGTCGACGCTCGCCTTCCCTGGGGTGCTGCCCCGGTCGAGGCGATGCGGGAGATGCTCGGATCCGGCGAGTGGCGCTTCGATCTTCCGCGCGCCACCTTCGTCCTCTCGCTCGGGGCAGACTGGCTGCAGTCCTTCCCCTCGCCGGTCGAAGCGCAACGCGCGTTCGGGGCCATGCGCGAGGGTCCTCGCCGGGCATGCGTCGTCACGGCCGACGCCCGTCTCTCCGTGACGGCGGCGCGGAGCAACGACTGGTTCCCCGTCGCCCGCCACCACCTTCCCGAGTTCGCGCTCTCCGTTGCGCACGCGATGGTGAGGATGAGTCCCGCCGTCGCCGCCAGGTCCCCTGCCTTCGCCGCTCTCGCCGGCGAGACGCGCTTCGGGGCGACCGAGACCGGCAAGCGTCTCGGGATCCGGCCCCATCTCATCGACTGGACAGCCAGCGGGCTGGGCATGGGCGGCGTGGTCGTGGTCGACGGCGCCGACCGGGGCATCGAGGCGGCGGGGATGGCGCTCAACCTGGTTGCGGGAGCCATCGGTCGCCCGGGCGGCGTGGTCGCGGCGGCGCTTCCGCCCCTCCCGGCCGGTCTGGGCGAGCCGCAGGCGCGCGAGACGGGGGAATTTCCCCGGACTCGTGCCGCACCCGTGGTGATCCTCGCCGCAGCCAATCCTGTCCAGCTTGCGCTCGCGGGAAGCGGCTTCCGGGAAGGTCTCGCACGCGCCTCCTTCGTCGTCAGCCTCTCGCCGTTCCTCGACGAGTCCGCGGAGCGGGCGGATCTGGTGCTGCCCGTCTCGACGCCGCTCGAGTCGCGGAATCTCACCTGGGGCTGCACGCTCGATGGACGCGGTTTCGTCTCCGCGGGGCCCGCGGCGGTGAAGCCGCTCTACGACACGCTGGAATGGCCGGAAGCGCTCCTGCGCGTCGGCCGCGCGCTCTCTGTGGAGCTCCCCTGGAAGGATGCGGGGGCCTATTTCGCCGCCGCCGCGGAGGCCCTCTCCGCCCAGGATCTGCTCAAGAAGGGGGGATTCAAGTCCCTCGAGCAGGATCCAGCGCCGCCGTCCCTCCCGGCAGATCCGGGAGCGTGGGCCGCGGAGACGGTCCGCTCGGCGCTTTCGCGTCCGGGGCCCGGGGCCTTTCCGCTCGGGCTCGCCGTCCATGTCCCGCTCGCGTTCCTCGGCGGCTCGGGAGCCCACCTGCCGTACCTGCACGGGATCGCGCAGGTGAGCGGCCGGGAGATCTGGCAAACCGTCGTCGAGCTGCATCCGGATACGGCGCGCGCCCTTCACATCCCCGAAGGCGCGCCGGTCTGGGTGGACTCCGCCCGCGGGAGCATCCAGGCCGTTTTGCGGCTGCGCCAGGGCATCCGTCCCGATTCGGCCGGCCTCGCGCTCGGGCTCGGTCGCAAGGCGCTCGGCGCCTTCGCCGCCGAACGGGGAACGAATCCCCTCGACCTCGTCGAGTCGGCCGAGCCCGCCTTCGTGCGCGTGCGGGGGGCCACATGAGCCGCTGGGGAATGGCCGTCGACCTCGATCGCTGCACGGCGTGCGGCGCCTGCACCGTCGCCTGCGCGCAGGAGAACAACGTCGCGCTCGGCAATCCCGATCGGCCCGATCAGCTCATCCGCTGGATGGAGATCCTGCCGGCGGAGCGGGGGAAGTATCCCGAGGTGAGCGCGCGCCTCGCCCCCTCGCCTTGCCAGCATTGCGATCGCGAGCCGCCCTGCGCGCGGGTCTGTCCGGTGTACGCCACCTACCGCAACGTCGAGGGCCTCATCCCGCAGATCTACGAGCAATGCATCGGCTGCCGCTACTGCGTGAACGCCTGTCCCTATACCTGCAAGCACTTCAACTGGTCGCGACCCGAATTCCCCGCGCCGTTCGAGCGCGGCCTGAACCCCGACGTGTCGGTCCGCAACGCGGGCGTCATGGAGAAGTGCAACTTCTGCTACCACCGCCTGCAAGTCGTCCGCGACACCGCCGCCCAGGAGGGGCGCGAGCCGAAGCTGGGCGAGTACCGGACCGCCTGCCAGGAATCGTGCCCGACGAAGGCCATCCGCTTCGGCGACCTCGACGGAGAGCTCGAAGGGGTGCGCGAGAACGAGCGTGCCTTCACCCTCCTCGAGGACCTGGGACTCATGCCCAAGGTCATCTACCTCAAGGAGAAGACTTCATGAGGCCGGGCCGGGGAGGGGCCTTCCGGGTCCAGATCGCCTTCTTCCTCTTCATCTGGGGATTCACCTTCGTCACCGCGGGCTGGTTCGCCTGGAGCGCGCGCTGGCTCCATCGGTACGGCGACGCCTGGAAGCCCGCCGTGGTGATGGGAATCGCCGTCACGTCCTGCTTCGCCCTCCTCGCCGGGCTTCTCACCTGGACCTTCGTTGCCCTGGGCCGGGGCGAGAATGGCGAGCGCTTCGATCCCGTGCCCGACCCCATCGAGCGCAGGCTGCTCGCGCCGGTGCTCGCCGGCTGGAGCGCGCGGACCTGGGCCACGGCCCTCGCCCTCGTCGCCGTGATCGCCTGGGCCGGCTACTGCTGGTACCTGCAGCTGCGGTACGGCCTCGCGGTGACCGGTCTCGGGCGCCCGGTGTTCTGGGGGATGTACATCGTCGACTTCGACTTCTTCCTCGGCATCGCCTACGGGCTCGTGCTCCTCTCCGCGGTGCTCCGTCTCGCGGGCGCGGACTGGCGCCGCGCCGGGCAGCGGCTCGCCGCGATGGGAGCGGTCTTCGCGATGATCGTCGGCCCGGTGAACATCCTGCTCGACCTCGGCCGCCTCGACCACCTGCACAAGGTCTACGCCTCCGGCCGCATGCAGTCGCCGCTCCTCTGGGACGTCGCTTCCATCATGACGTTCCTCATCACCTGCCTCGTCTACCTCTTCCTCCCGCTCATCCCCGATTTCGGGCTCCTGCGCGAGCGTGTGGGCGGGTTCCGCAAGCCGATCTACCGGTTCCTCTCCTTCGGCTGGACGGGCTCGGCGGCGCAGGTGGCGGCGCTCGACCGCGCCAACCGCCTGCTCGCGATCCTCGTCGTCTTCGTCGCGGTGATCGTGCGCAGCGTGGTCGCGTGGATCACCTCGCTCACCCTGCAGCCCCTCTGGCACAGCGCGCTCACCGGGCCGATGTACGTCCTCGGAGCGATCTTCCTGTCGGCGGCGGTGCTCGCCCTGTTGCTCGCGGCGATGCGGCGCGCTTTCGGCCTTTCCGCCGTCATCCGGCCGGTCCACTTCGACAAGCTGGGCCTCGTGCTCGTCCTCTGCGCGGTGGTGTGGGGATACCTGATGGTGTCCGAGCTGCTCACGGTCTCCTATGGCAACGAGCCCGACGAGATGGCCATCATCGCGACCAAGCTCTCCGGGCGGTTCTCGCTGCTCTTCTGGATGGCGGTGGGGGGGCTGTTCGCGGCACCGGTCGCGCTCCTCACCCGCAAGAGCTGGCGGACGGCAGGGCGGGTCGTGGCCGCGTCCCTCGCCGTCTTCGTGGGATCGTGGGCGCAGCTCTATACCGAGCTCGTTCCGGTTCTCGAGCACCCGCGGATGCCGCTACCGGGCTCGGGCCATTACCGGCCCGCCGCCGTGGAGATCGCGACCTTTGCCGGCTGCCTCGCGGCGTTCGTGCTCCTCACCATGATCCTCACGCGCTTCGTGCCGGTGGTCGCCGTCTTCTACGAGCGCCGCGGCCGCGGGGACGCGGCGGCGCAGGCGACGGAGCGTTCCCGGGAATACCAGGCGGAGGTCACCCACCCATGAAACGCGCTGGACCTTCGCTCTTGACCTGGATGATCGGACGCCTCGCGCACCCGGCCTCGGCGCGCAGCTGCGATGCCTGCGGCAAGCTGACGGACGGGACGGGGCAGATCCGGCTCCTTCCCGTGCTGGTCCTCTGCGAGGCGTGCCGCCGGGTCCGGCTGGTCGAGTCGCTGCGCGAGCCGACCCGCTAATGGTGCGATCCGTGTCGCAAAGGGCATACGCATGCAGACGCCTTCCCGAGGAGGTCCTGTGCCGCCGGTAGGCGAGAAGATCAATCGACGAAGCCTGCTCGACGTGCTGCTCGCGATCGGAGTCGTGGGATGGCTCGCGAGCGTTCTCTTCCCTGTCCTGCGCTACCTCAAACCGCTCGGGGTGCAGACGCAGAACGGACCGATCAAGCTGAAGGGCGAGGAGCTGTCGAAGCTGGAGAAGGACCATTCCGTCATCGTCAGGGCGGGAGCGGCCCGCATCGTGGTCTTCGAGGATTCCACGCAGCAGCTCCGCGCGCTCTCGGCGAAGTGCACGCACGAGGGCTGCACGGTGCAGTACGTCCCGGGCGAATCGGTGATCTGGTGCGCTTGCCACAACGGGCGATTCGATCTCGACGGTCGCGTCCTCGCCGGGCCTCCACCGCGGACGCTGGAGAAGTACTCGTGCACGCGGGAGAGCGACGGCTCCGTCGTCGTCCAGCTCGGCCGCGGTCCAGAGGCGGCATGAGCGCGCCCACCGGCGGCACGCATCCCGAGGCGAAAGGGCTCTACCCCTGGCTCGATCGCCGCTACGGCATCACACCGCTGATCGAGTTCCTCAAGCACAAAGAGGTCCCGATCGGCAGCCATTCGATGATCTGGTACTACCTCGGCGGGATCACGCTCTTCTTCTTCACCATCCAGCTCGTGAGCGGCGTCCTCCTGCTCGCCTATTACCAGGCGGGCGAGTCCACTTCTTACGAGAGCATCCGCTTCATCACCACCAAGGTGCCCTTCGGGTGGCTCGTGCGCTCCATGCATTGCTGGAGCGCCCATCTCATGATCCTCTCCCTCGTGACCCACATGCTGAGCACCATGGTGCTCAAGGCGTACCGGCCGCCGCGCGAGCTCACCTGGATCACCGGCTTCCTCCTCTTCGCCTTCGCGCTAGGATTCGGATTCTCCGGATACCTGTTGCCGTGGAACGAGTTGGCCTTCTTCGCCACCGCGGTCGGCACCGATTCGATGAAGGCCGTCCCCGGAATCGGCGAGTGGCTCTTGCAGGTGATGCGCGGCGGGACCGACGTCAGCATCAACACGCTCTACCGCTTCTTCGCCCTCCACGTGGTGGTGCTGCCTCTCCTCACCGTCGGGATCGTGGCCTTCCACCTCATCTTCATCCAGCGCCAGGGAATGGCCGCGCCTATGGCGCACGACAAGCCCGGCCGGGGGATGAAGTTCTTCCCCGATTTCGCGCTGCGGGATTTGCTGCTCTGGCTCGTCTGCCTCATCGCTCTCGCTTCCCTGGCCGTCTTCCTTCCCTACGGGCCCGGGATCCCCGGCATGGAATGGGAGCTCGGCAAGAAGGCCAACCCGCTCGCGCCCGCCTATCCCGGGATCAAGCCCGAGTGGTACTTCCTCTGGGTCTACCAGCTGCTCAAGGAATTCCCGGCCCACCTCTTCGGGATGGAAGGGTCGCAGGCAGCCATCGCGCTCGTCTCCGTCCTCTTCGCCGTCTGGGCACTCGTTCCCTGGCTCGACCGCGACGCGCGCTCGAACCGTGCGTCGCCGGCATTCACCGATCTGGCGATGGCGGCGCTCGTCTTCCTCGCCTACCTCACCTTGAAGGCCTGGGACATCGGCGGCGGCGAGGGCCCGCTGCCGGACGTGCGCGCGGTTGCGCGGGCCTGCGCGTACTGGGGCCTCGTCGTCGCCGCCGCGACGGTCGTTTTCCGCTTCGCGATGGGGAGCGCGCGATTCTTCGACTTCACCGCGGCGGCGGCGCTGCAGATCGTCCTGCACGGCTTTCTCGGGGTTTCCTATCTCGCGGCGGGCGCCATCGCCGTGCTCCTGCTCGCCGTGTCGCTCGGGGTTCGCATGCTCCGCTCGCGCAACGCAGCGCGCGCGACGGTCGGAGGAGCGCCCCGATGATCGCCCTCTGCGCCGTCCTCCTCCTCGCGGCGCCCGCGGACGAGAGCAAGTACCCGGCGCCGCTCAAGGAGTTCCTCGCCGCGAAGAACAAGGACGGCTCGCCCGTGCTCGGCGACGCGGACCGCAAGGCGCTCGCCGCGCTGCCCGACCACACCCGCGATCTGCTCGGCGCGGCGGCCGAGAGCGTCATCCTGGGAAGCGCGGCGCATCTCAAGATCCTCCTCTCCCTCGACTTGCCTCCCGCCGCTCTAGAGCTGGTCGCGCAGGACAATTGCATCCTCTGCCATAGCGATCCCGGCAACCAGAAGGGCAAGACGCTCTTCGCCACCGATCCGCCGGCGCGCAAGTCGAATCCGCTCCTCAACCTCAAGGAATTCGTCTCCGACGTGCACTTCCGGCGCGGGCTCTCCTGCTCGGGCTGCCATGGCGGCAAACCGAGCGACGAGATGATGACCAAGGACGTCTACGCGCGCTGGCCGAAGGAAGACGTACGGCACTCGGACCGGAGCTGGATTCCAGGGTTCTGCGCCAATTGCCACGCCGACTCGAACTTCATGCGCGGGTTCAATCCCACCCTCCCCACCGACCAGCTCGCCAAGTACCAGACGAGCCAGCACGGGATCCTTCTGCTGCAAGAAAAGGATTCCCGCGCCGCCCAGTGCGTGAGTTGTCACGGCGTTCACGGCATCCGCAATTCCAGGAGCCGGCTGTCCTCGGTGCACGTGCAGCGGATTCCGGATACCTGCGGCGCCTGTCACTCGGACGCGAAGCGCATGGAAGGCTTCCGCCTCGCGGACGGCACACCGCTTCCGACCAACCAGGTCGCGCAATACAAGGAGAGCGTCCACGGCAAGGCGCTGCTCGTGAAGGGCGATCTGGGAGCTCCCACCTGCACCGGATGCCACAGAAGCCACGCCGCGATGCCCCCCGACTGCCACTCGCAGTATGCGAAGGACAACCAGCAGTGCGCCGCGACGGCGGTGAGCTTCCGCAACGCGCTCGACACGCTGGTCGCGGGACGCGCGGAGATCACCGCTCCTCTCGAGCGCCTCGCCGAGCGGGGCCTCGACGTCGAGCCGCTCTCGCGGACGGCGAGCGACCTCGACGAGGCGCTGGTGCAGACCCGCAGCAAGGTCCACACTTTCGATCTCTCGAGCTTCCAGGCGGCCGCGCAGCCGGGGAACGACGCGATCGCCAAGGGACGCGAGCTGATCGCGGAAGAACGCCGCGAGGCGCGCTTCCGCACCCGCGGACTGCTCGCGGCGATCGGCTTCATGAGCCTGATCGCCGCGGGGATCGCGCTCAAGCTGCGCGAGATCGGGAAACGGCGGATTACTTGAACGCGCGGATGTACTGGACGAGCGCGTCGATCTGGGCCGGCTCCAGCTTGTCCTTGTAAGGCTCCATCTCGACGCCTTCTTTGGTGGCGCCGGTCTCGATCGCCTTCTTGATGTCGGCGTCGCTCTTCGCCTTCTGCCAGGCGGGCTTGGTGAAGTCGGAAAGCTTCGCCTTCTGGCCCTGCTCGGTGTCTCCTTTGCCTTCGGCGCCGTGGCAGGAGGCGCACTTCGCCTTCCAGTTGCGGGCGGTCTTCTTGTCCTCCTGGGCATGGGCCGAAACGGCGCAGAGAGTGAAGGCAAGGAGCATCGCTGTCGGAAGCATTCGCATCTGGGGTCTCTCCTCGGGGGGAAGTGCGGTTGTACGGCGTCAGAAGTGGCAGGCGACGCAACGTCCGTCGTTGCGAGCTTCGTTGATGTCGTGCCGCGTGCGGAAGCCCGCCGGATGGGGATCGCCGCCGATGCCGCCCACCTTGTGGCAGCTCACGCAGTTCGACTGTTCCCCTTGATCATGGCACGCCGCGCAGCTCGAGATGTTCCGGCGCGCCTCGGTGCCGTGGAACTGCGGCGAGCCGGGGAGGACCCACCCGGGCGGGTGGGGATTGCGAGCGCTCGCCCCGGCGGAGATCCGCTCGTGCTGGTGGCAGGTCTCGCACGAGCTGACCGCGTGGCAGCGCTGGCAGAGGGCCGGATCGGACCTCGCGTCGATCGAGTGGCGGCCGAGGAAGTCCTGGCGGTGGATGAACCTGCGATCGGGACGATCGACGAGCCTGGTCTCGACCGGCACCATCACCGTCTTCTCGGCGTGGCAGTCGAGGCAGAAGTTCTGCTCGTGGCAGGCGGCGCAGGACTTCCCCGATGCGCGCGCGACGTTGCCGTGGCGGCGCAGGAAGTCGCCCTGGTGCGATACCTCGGTGACCGGCACCAGCGGGTAGGAGGCCAGATCGAGGTGGCAGGTGGTGCACTGCGCGTCGTCGTACTGCTTGGAATGGTTGTGACAGGTGAGGCAAGCGGCATGCCCGGCGGTGATCATCACCGGTTTGCGCGGCTCGGCGAGCTGCTTGTGGCACACAGAGCAGTCCTCCTTCACTCTGTCGAGATGAGCCGCGTGATCGAAATTCAACCTCGGCGGGCGCTTCGGCCACGGCCCTGCGTGGCGGACGTCGCTGTGGCACATGGCGCACTCGCCCGCCGCCTTCTTCGCCTTGTGGCACTCGAGGCATTTCGCCTCGTTCGGCAGGAAATCGCCGGCGAGCGTCTTCGCGTCCCAGACCGGCTCGTGGCAGGTGATGCAGTCCACGTTCGCCTGCTTGTGGCGCGCGTGAGGGAAGAGGATCTCGTCGCCGCCGGCGCTCGTTCCGAGAACGGTCGCGGCGGTCGCGCAGGCCGCCACGGCGGCGGCGAGCACGAGCAGGTACTTCATCGGAACCCTCCCGGCAGGCGCGCGGGGACGCCGAACCGCCAGGCGACGCGCGCGATGACCTCGGTCCGCCGCTCGAAATAGGGAGTGGTCCCGAACGAGCCGGCGAGCATCGCCTCCCAGCCGGGCAAGAACGCCCAGCCGCCCGTCAGGGTGGCGACGAACGATCGCTTCTCCGCGTTGATTTGACGCTCGAGCCAGTACGCGTCGAGATCGAGGGTCACCGTGACGTTGCGGGGGAACCGGCGGATGCCGAACAGGCGCGCAAGCTTGTAGCCGTTGTCGGGCTCGGTGAGAAGCCGCGCCTCCGCGCCGAAGGAGCCACCCGTCGGCGTACGGAAGGTCGCGCGCGCGCCGCCGCGGTGGCCGTTTCCGCCTTCCACTTTCAAGAAGTGCCAGTCGCCTTCGAGGGAGAGAGGCTGCAAGAGGCGGTAGACGACCTCGCCGCCCGCCTCGTCCCTGCGCTCCTCGGAGAAGACGGAGAAGATCGAGGTCCGGTCGAGGAACAGGTCCGGCGCGGTGCGCTGGACGTCGGCGACGAGCTGGAGCTTCGGGCTCGCCTGCCAGAGCCCCTGCAGCCGCGCCTCCGCGAGCCTCGCTTCCTCGAGGCTCCATTGCCCCAGGGCGTTGACGGTGACCGCCCGGATCGGCGTCCAGCTCCCCTCCAGCGCCACGTCCCGGCGAGCGATGTAGCCTTTGCGCAAGGCGTAGACGAACGAGGCTCCTACCTCCGAGTCGAAGGCGTGGCGCCAGAACACCCGCGCTCCGGTGAGGAAGTCGCCGCCGGCCTGGCTGAAGCGCGGCTGCACCGGGACACCGGCCCAGGCTTGCGCGCCGATTCCATTGCGGACGACGCCGTCCGCGGCGATCCCGTCGAGCTGCGTGGCCCGCACCGCGCCGCCCACCGCGAGCTGCCGGCCGACGCGCAAGAGCAGGTGGCGCTTCAAGACCCGGCCCTCGACGAAGAGGGAATCGACGTCTCCCGCGGTGCGGTGCTCGTCGAACGGCGTCCCGAGCGTGAGCCGTCCCCAAGCGCGCGCCACGATGCGCACGTCCTGCAGGACGTCGCCGCCGTCCGAGCGCGCGCTCAGCGCGAAGCTCTCGTAGAGGGGCGTTTCCTGATGGCCGCCGTCGCGAACGTAAGGACGGGAATCGAGGAGCGTCGTCGCGCTTCCGTCGGCCCGTGCCGCTCCCGCGCCGGCGAGCGCGAGCAAGGACCCCGCCGCCCGCGCGAGCCGCAACCCGTTAGCGAACGACATCGATGGTACCGTTCATGTGCGCGCTCGTGCGCGCCCCAGGAGGGCCGGAGACGATGATGGAGCCGGTCCTCGTCACCGTGTTCGCGTGGCAGTCGGCGCATCTGGTCAAGTCGTTGACGTTGATGCCGGCGTGCGCCGGCGTGCTCGGCGGGATGCCGTGGCACGACCCGCAGAACGCTTGGGAGGTCCCGAGCGTCCACACCGGCGTGCGCAGCTGGAAGCTCGTGTCGCGCGCCATGTTCTGTCCGCCGCCATGGCAGTAGACGCCCGAGCAGGAGGTCCCGTTCCAGACGGGACTCGCGCCGTCGGCGAGCGCCAGTCCGGTAAAGATCACGGTGGCGGGCTGGCCGACGTCGATGTGCCCGGGGCTCTCGATCTGCGGCGGCACCACGTGGCAGGTAGTGCAGGGGATGGTCCCGGAGATGAGCGTCTTGCCGAGCACGTGCGCCTGGTGGGCGCCGACTCCTCGCACCGAGGGACTGGTGTTCCCGAATCGGTCGTGCGGCGGGGCCGGCGTCTGGTCGCTACCGTGGCACGAGGAGCAGTTCGCGGTCCCGTCCGCGGCGGCTTTCAGCGCGTGGCACTCCTGACACGAGACGGCCGCCTTCCCGCCGGCGAAGTCGGTGCCGTGGCAAAGCTGGCAGTCGCCAAAGTTCCAGTGCCGGTCGCGCACCAGGTTGGAATGGAAGTCGGGATCGTTCGGGTTGAGGATGCCGCCCTCGTGCACGAGGGAGCGGAAGAAGGAGAGCTGGCCGTCCACCACCCATTCGCGGGTCTTCTCGAACGCTCCGGATACCGGCGCATGCACCGCGTCGGCCCCCGCCGGGTCGATGGTGCGTAGGAGCAAGGACCCCGCGTCGCCCGCGACGGCGACCGGCGCGGCCGTCGGGCCGAGCGCCTCCAGGTACGAGGTGGTCCGGTACCCCAAGGGGGCCGCGGGGCCGGAATGGCAGGAGTTGCACTGCGCCGCGAAGAGCGGCGCGATATCCTCCTCCCAGCTCACTGGCTGGGCGAGGCGCCCCTGCTCGGGACGGGCCTTCGAGCAGGAGCACAACAACAAGGTTGCCAGTGCGGTCAGGGTGAGCGTGGCAAAAAGTTCGCGGAAATTAACGATCGCGCAAAACCTGCGCGATTCGATGAATTGGCAAAGGAGCTGATGCAATTCGCCATCAGCCGAGATCGTCATCAACGACCCCTCTTGGCGTGGCCGTCGAGACTCCTCGCGAGCGCCATTGCATACCAACCGTCTCAGCAAGTGGCGTACCGCACAGGGCCTGCGGCGGCCCGCCGCGCGCGATGCGGAACGGGTCCCGGGTGCGAGGCCCGCACGCAATGACTGGTCGAGGTTCGATGGTCCCGGCCCACGCGACGGCCGGCGCCCGCCTTCGCCGCGGCCCGCGCCGGCGCCCCGCCTGCCGCTCTCACGCGAGATTTGCGCGAGGGCATTCGCATTGCGCAAAACCATGCGTGCGGGAAGGTCGCTCCGGTGCCGGTCCTTCTCTCTCATCGGGGAGGATCCGCGAGAATTTTGCAAAGGCATCCTTCTTGTATCGACCCTCCTGGCATGACGGCGTTGGCGACGGTCACGCAGGCTCGGCTCCTCCAGCGGCGGACGGCGCTGCGGCAGTCGTTGGCCAAAGGGACGTCGATGCACCAGGCAGCCGCGGCCCGGGAGCTGGCCGAGACCGAGGCCGCACTCGCGCGCATCGAGCAAGGCAGGTTCGGACGCTGCGACGGGTGTGGCGGAGCGATCGGCCGGCAGCGACTCCTGGCGCTGCCCGCGGTGCGCCTCTGCATCGAGTGTACGTCGAAGGTCCACGCGACTCGATAGCGAGACGCAAGGGGTGCACTCGCCAGGGCCTTTCGCCCCCGAAGCGCAATTGTTGCAGGGACTTTCGCCCTCCCTCACCGTCGCTGCGACGGCCCACGGGTTGCACCACGAGGAACCACAAAATCCGGCAGTGGAGATTCGCCCATGGGAGCGGAACGGATCCTTTTGGTCGACGACGAGCAGAACGCGCGGAGCGCTCTCAAGAGCCTCCTTTCCGAGGAAGGCTACGAGATCGGCGAGGCCAAGGACGGGGAGGAAGCGCTCGGCATCATCGGCGACTTCGCTCCCGGGGTTGTCCTCGCCGACCTGCGGATGCCGCGGATGGACGGCCTGACCTTCCTGAAGAAGGCGAAGGAGCAGGGGTCGGACGCGGTCTTCATCATCATGACCGCGTTCGCCGACGTCGAATCGGCTGTCGAGGCCATGAAGGCCGGCGCCGAGAACTACCTGACGAAGCCGGTCTCGGTGGACGCGCTCCTCCTCTTCATCGCCAAGGCGGTGGGGAAGCGGAAGCTCGAGCGCGACGCGGCGAGCCTCCGCGAGCGCGTGCACGAGCGCTTCCGCTTGGGCGGCATGGTCGGGGAATCGCCCGAGCTGCAAGCGATCTTCGAGCTGGTGAAGAAGGCCGCGCCCACCAAGGCGACGGTGCTCATCCTCGGGGAATCGGGCACCGGCAAGGAGCTCATCGCCCAGGCGCTGCACGAGGAGTCGCCGCGGCGCGAACGGCCCTTCATCAAGGTGAGCTGCGCGGCGCTCAGCGAGACCCTGCTCGAAAGCGAGCTGTTCGGCCACGAGCGCGGGTCGTTCACCGGCGCGATCGGCCGCCGTGAAGGCCGCTTCGAGCTCGCCGACGGCGGGACGCTCTTTCTCGACGAGATCGGCGAGATCCCGCTCTCGACCCAGGTGAAGCTCCTGCGCGCGCTGCAGCAACGCGAATTCGAACGGGTAGGCGGGACCGAAACGTTGAAGGTCGACGTGCGCGTCATCGCGGCCACCAACCGGGACCTCTTGACCGCAGTGAAGACCGGGCGGTTCCGCGAGGAACTCTTCTACCGGCTCAACGTCGTGACCATCACGCTGCCGCCGCTCCGCAAGCGCAAGGGCGACATCCCGGCGCTGGTCAGCCATTTCATCGACAAGTACGCGAAGAGCCATGGCAAGGCGATCCGAGCCCTCGGGTCCGGAACCCTGACCGCGCTTCTCGCCCACGACTGGCCGGGCAACGTGCGGGAGCTGGAGAATGCCATCGAGCGCGCCGTGGTCCTCTCCCGCGAAGGGGAGCTGACCCTCGAGGACCTGCCCTCTTCGCTCCGCGGCGCTCGCGCCCGCGTTCCTACCTCCAGCTACATCGCTGCGGGTACCACGCTGCGGGAGATGGAACGGGACGCCATCCTGCGCACGCTCGCGCTGACCGGCGGCTCGACCGTAAGGGCCGCGAAGATGCTCGGTATCAGCGCGCGGAAGGTGCAGTACCGGCTCAAGGAGTACCGCCAGACGGAGCAGCTGCCGCACGAGGATGAGGAGCCCGCCCCGCCGGGAGGAAGCACGGCGGCGGCGTAACTGCGCGATGATCAAATGAGCACGACGTGATCGCAGCCGTGAACCTGGACGGCGACGGTCACGTCATTCCGCATCGACCCCCTCATGATCGCGTGACGCTGCGCGTCCCTGATCAGCCGCCGCGCTCGCGCTCGTAGTCGCGCAATCAGGACACGACACCGGTCGCTCGGCGAGGTCCTGCCGCATCGAGCTGCCCTCGGGCCTCGTATCCAGGGTTTGCGCCAGGCGAGGACTCGAGCTCGTCACGCAAGCGGATTACCTAGATCACCAAGGCGGGATCCGCCTCGTATGGCTGCTGGTCCGCTGTGCGCCCGAAGCCGGAAGAAGGCGGTGACCCCGCGCTCTGCGGTGCCACCGCCTCCGGACTCGCATCGGCCGTTCGCTCAGGGCGTCCGGTCGCTGTGGACGAGGCTGATCGCCGCGATCCGGTTCGGACCGTGGCAGATCATGCACTCCTCCTTCTGCGGCTTGGAGAAGGCGACGCTCCGGGGCTCGTAGAAGGAGGCCCCGTTCGTCTGCATGTGGTCGATGGCGACGGGCGTGTCGTGGCAAGCGGAGCATGCCGCGGCGATGGGGGACTTCACGAGCGTCGTGCCCTGCGCCTGGCAGGGGGCTGCGACGCTGCAGGTGGCGACCGTTCCGGTGCAGGGCTGCGCCGTCGTGCAGGCGCAGGTGGTTCCGGCCGCGCAAGCGGTGGTGACGGCGCCGATCTTCTGCGAGAAGGCCACCGGCACGTTGTTGACCGTGTATGGCGCGCTCACGTCGACGCTGCACGGATTCGCCGCGTTGCAGATGCAGGGCGAGGCGGGGGTGCAGATCGTCGCGCCCTGGGTGCCGCTGATCCCGTCGGGCAGCGACGCGTTCACCGAGGAGGTGGCGAAGCCGAATCCGTAATCGGTCGCGTTGCTGCTATCGACGTAGGGTGAGAGCGAGAAGTAGCCGGCCGGATTGGTAATCGCGCTGCCGTTGAAGCGTCCCTGGCCGACGGTGCTGAAGAGCATGTTGGGGAGCGCCGCCTGCGCCGCCGGCGTGCTGAAGTCGTAGGTGCCCGGCAGGTGGCACATCTCGCACTTGTTCAACACGGCCGGGTAGGTGACCTTGTAGTAACCGTCGGTAGCCGACTTGGCGTGCCAGTTGAACGGCACCGTCCGCTTCTCGGAGCCGTGGATGGCGTGGATGAAGTCCTTCTGGTTCGCGGCCCATCCGCTGCTCGACTGGTTCGGCCGGTGGCAGAAGTTGCAGCTGGAGGAATCGTTCCGCTGTCCGGCGTGGAAATCAGGGCCGACTCCGAGGGTCACGTGGCAGGAGCTGCACTTGGAGTTGTCGACCACGATGCGGCGCCCCGTGAATCCGGTCGCCACCTTCCAGACGTCCGGCGCCGGCACGACGAGGCCACCCTGGCCCGCGAACCCGCTGGCGTTCGGAGTGTAGGGGTAGCTGAGCAGGTTGATCTGCGTCAGCGGCTGGTTGTGGTCGCTGAAATTCTTCGCGACGCTGCCCAGGCTGTACGTGTAGCCGATGCCGCCGGTGAGCATCACGGCATTGGCGGGGACCACGACGCCGGTGAGCTGCACCGTGTAGAAGCCCTTCGCGTCAGGGCCGGCGATCTTGCCGACGCTGGAACCGGTCGCGCTCCCATTCCAGATGTTCCGGATGTAGCCGCTCGCGGATACGTTGAAGTCGGCCGGGGCCGTGACGCCGTCCTGCGGCACCGAGTAGACGAAGTAGGCGCTCGGCGAGCCGACGAAGCCGGGGATGCCCAGCTCGGGCTTCCTGGTCGAGTCGAAGACCACGTCCTTCGCGGCCACGGGAGGAGTCGCGGTCGGGTCGGCGATCTGGAACTTGAAGACGATCTGCGGCCGCAGCACGTTCGGCGTGACCGCGGTGTCGGTCCAGGTCGAGACGCTGTTCACCTGGTAGGTGATGACCTGCGCACCCGCGGGGACGGCTCCGACCGCCGCCACGTAGGCCGCGTTCGTGTTCGAGCTGCCGGTGGCGGGCTGCGCGTAGATGTTGCCGGGGTTGGGCGGCGAGATGGGAATGTGGCTCGAGGCGATGTCGCCAGCGGGGGCGCCGGCCGAGTGGCAAAGCAGGCAGATGGCGTCGCTGTTGACGGGACCGCCGGTGTGCAATCTGCGGCCGTTTGGCGCCGGGCTGACGAAGCTGATGTCGTCATGGCACGCGCCGCAGGCGCGGCGGCTCGGCTCGTTCTTCCAGTTGTCCGCCAGCGGCGCCGGGCTGCGATGGCACTTCACGCAGTTGCGCACGTCTTGCGGGTAGGTGATCTCGTACGGCTTCTGGAAGCCCCGGTACGTGCCTCCGGTCAGCTTGAGATTCTCGCCCATGTGCAGCTTGTGGATGAAGACCGGGAGGTTCAGGACCGCTTCGTTGTTGATCACGGTCAGGTCGCCCTTCCAAGTCTGATCGGCGGCTACCGCGGGGAAGTCGGGCGAGGTCTCGGTCGCGGCGAATCGCATCTGGTTGTTGTGGCAGCCGGCGCACGAGCGGATGTCGAAGCGCACGCCGCCATGGAACTGGCCGGTCCCCAATTCGCCGGTGCTGTCGGTGGTGGCGCGGAACTGCGTATGGCACTCGAGGCAGGCCCCGGGGCGCGTAATTCCGTCACCGACGTCGACCTTTTCGTTCTTCCCGGTGACGTCCTCGCCGGTCGAGGGGATGAAATCCTTGATCACGTTGACCGGCGAGAACGGGTTGCCGGTCGCGGAGAGCAGGATGATGACACGGTGGACCTTCGACGGCTCGTACGCCGTCCCCGCTGCTCGCGGGCCGGCAGTGACGACCTGGGTGAAGCGGTACTCGTAGGTGCCGTCCGCCAGGTCGGTGAACCCCGCGGGGTCGGGCTTCTCCAGCGTAGCGGTGCTGTGATCGTCCTTCGCCATGTAGCTCACCCAGCTGTCGTTGCCGGCGCCGTTCACGCCCTCGGTGAGCTTGACGAGGCCGAATCGCCAGGCGACCGCCGTGGGGGACATTCCGCGCACGCCGCTGCCATGGCGCTCGGTGACCTTCAGCGTGACGACCGGCCTGCCGTCCGCCGGAACGAGGACGCTCACGAGCTCGGCGCTGATCTTCGCGATCTGGAGCTCGCCCGAGGTGAGGATCCCGTAGTCGATGATGGGGGCCGGAGCCGCAGCGGCGCCTGCGTCGGGCGTGTCGCCTTGGGGACCGGCGGGTCCTGGCTGGCCCTCCGGACCCCTGCAGGCCAGGGCCGCAAGCAGAGCGACGAGGACGGCGCCTCTGCACGTTCGGAGCACTCTGCTACACGGAATGGCTGTTGCCCGCATGGGTTCCTCCGGAATTTTCCAAGTAACCCTCGCAAGGAATGTGCCCCCGATATTCGATTATCGTTTCGAGTTGTTACTGGTTGTCGGCAAGAAGCGGGGTCGCAAGACTTGCGGAGCCGCGGGACCCATGACGCAAAAGGACGAGTCGTCCTTCCGCGCCGCATCGGCGCCTCGGTCACGGATCGTCTCTGCGGATTGCTCGCTCGAAGCAAATGCGCCCGCGCGCGGCCGGCCCTGCCGGCTGCGGCGAGCGCGCGAGGATCGGCGCCACGAACTCTTCAGCGCTCCAGCCGCGCTCCTTCGACGAGGACCGCGTACTTGTATCCCGCGCCGAAATCCTGATCGGTGCGGACGATCCCGCGGGCCACGACGACCTCGCCGACCGAGCATTCGTCCTGCGTCGTCACCAGCAGATCGTCGCTGCCGGGCGCACCGCTGCCGTCGCGCAGGTGCACCCAGTTCTTGCCCAGGACGCCCGAATTGACCTTCACCACCTTGCCGCGCACGCCGACGGTCTTGCCCGCGAGCGCGGTCCGCCGGGCGTGGACCTGCTCGACGGTCTGGCCGGAGGGCCCGGAGAGCCGCTCGACCTGCACCTTGCCCGCTGGGGGCGTCGCGGCGCCGGGCGGATGGACGAAACTTGCCGGCATGGCAGGCGCGGCTGCCGCCGTTCCCGCAGGGCGGACGGAATGTTTGTCGTCCGCCAGGGTCCCGAAAGCGATGCGGGGGAACTTGCGGCCGATCGCCTTTCCTTCGAAGTCCTGCATCCAGATCGGCGACTCGATCGTCACCGGCGTTCCGGGAGCGACGTCGGCGATGGGAACCGCCGCCCAGGTCTCGCCCGAAGGAGTGGCGATGCGCAGGTAGCTGTAGCTTCCCGCGTCGACGCGCTCGAGGAGCTTGCCGCGGAGGTTTCCATCGGCGGAGGGTGCCGCGGCGGGTGCCGTGGGAGCGGCATTGGCAGCGCTGCAGGCCGCGGCCAGGACCATCAGGATGCCTGCTGCGATACGCATGATTCCTCCGATTCGTTACCGACCAGGGCTGCAATATCTTCGCCACCAGATTCGCCTTCGAACGCCACTTTTTCGCGCACGATTTGCGTCGCGTCGTGTGGGGCCGCAAATCGCGGCGCCTTCGGCAGCATCCGACTCGCGGGCACGGTTATTGCGGCACAACGTGTCAGGCGCGGCCGCAGCTGCGCGGAGGCTCTACGATGACGCGAAAGACGTTGATCGCCCTTCTGGTGGCTGTCCTGGTTCCGCTCGCCGCGCGTGCCGAGGCCGACAAGAAGACCGAGCGGTTGTGGAAGGCGAAGTGCGCCTCCTGTCACGGCGCGGACGGCAAGGGGCAGACCGATCAGGGCCAGAAGATGGGAATCGCCGACTACACCGATCCTGCCTGGCAGAAGGCGCATTCCGATGCGCAGGTCAAGTCGGGCATCGAAGGCGGCGTGACACGCGAGAAGGCCGGCAAGAAGCAGGAGATGGATCCCTTCAAGGACAAGCTCGACCCGGCGCAGATCGACTCGCTCGTCGCATACGTAAAGTCGCTCAAGTGATCCTGCGGGATCCTGGCGGCCATGCGGCGGCGCTCGCCCCCGGGCGCCGCCGTTTGCATCTCCGTTGCTAGACCGCGCGCGAGAACGGCCGTCCGTGCCCGGTGAGATACCCGTCGAAGATCGACGCCACGTTGCGCACGAAGATCCGCCCGAGCGGCGTCACTTCCACCTCCGGACCGTTCACCGTGACGAGCCCTTCGCCCGCGAGCTCGCGCAAGCGGGACAGCTCGCCGGCGAATTCCTCCTCTGCAGAAGGGCCGAGATCGACGAAGAAGTTGCACATGATCTGCGTGATGATCCGGCGCCTGACGACGTCGTCCGCCGAGAGCGGAACGCCGCGCTCGGTGGCGAGCTCGCCGCGGGCGACCGCGCTCCCGTAACGGCTGATCGAATGCGTATTCTGGGCGTAGACGCCGCCCACGTCGCTGATCGCCGAGACCCCGACAGCGACCACGTCGCTCGCGGCCCGCACCGAATAGCCCTGGAAATTGCGGGTCAGGGTGCGGCGCGACTGCGCCTGGGAGAGCTCGTCGTCCGGACGCGCGAAATGATCCATCCCGATCGGGCGATATCCCGCCTTCGTGAACGCTTCCCAGGCGATGCGGAACAGCTGCAGCTTGTCGAGTCCCCGCGGCAGGTCGACGGTGGGCAGCCGCTTCTGGTTCGGCCGCACGTCCGGGACGTGGGCGAAGGCGTAGACGGCGGCGCGGTCGGGTCCCATCTCGAGGACCTGCTCGATGGTGCGCGACCAGCTCCGCGGCGTCTGCCGGGGCAATCCGTAGATGAGGTCGAAATTGATTCCGCGGAATCCGAGCTCGCGCGCGGCGTCGAGCATGGCCCGGGTCTCCTCGGGCGTCTGGATGCGGGAGATGGCCTCCTGCACGGCGGGATCGAGGTCCTGCACGCCCATCGAGAGCCGGTTGAAGCCGAGCGCGCGGAGCAGCTCGAGCTGCGAGCGGGAAGTGACCTTGGGATCGATCTCCACCGCCACCTCGGCGTCGGGCAGGATCCCGAAACGCGAGGAGATGGCAGTGAAGAGCTGCGCGATCTGCCGCTCGTCCAGGAAGGTGGGAGTGCCGCCGCCCCAGTGGATCTGCGAGAGCGAGCGGCGGCTTCCCAGCAGGTCGCACACCGCGTCCATCTCGCGAAGGAGCGACGCGAGATAGGGATCGGCGGTGCTGGAACTGCGCGCGATGGCGACGTTGCAACCGCAGAAGGAGCAGCGCTCCTTGCAGAAGGGGATATGCACGTAGAGGGAGAGCGGCGCGTCCTTCTGTCCCGCCCGTGCGAGCGCGCTGGCGTAAGCGCCCGGTCCGATCTCCTCGGTCCACACGGGAGCGGTCGGATAGCTCGTGTAGCGCGGCACGGGAACGTCGAGCTTCCGGAGGAGGGCGTCGGAGACCTTCGGGAACTCGTTGGGGCCGGCGCGCAATCCCTGCGTCTCGAGGGCGATGGCATGGTCCACGCGCAGTCCTTTCGCAAGAACCGTGCCCCAAGCGCTCGATAAAGCGCCCTGCGCGAGCGCTCTCCCATGGACTGCGGCTTGCTTGTGAATCTTTCGCGGTCGGAACGAGGGGGGACGAATCTTGCGCGTCGCCGCCAGCGATGCAGAGCGCGAAAAGGTCGTCGAGCTCTACGAGCTATACGGCCCCGCCATACGCCGGCGGTGCCTGCGTCTTCTCGGCGACAAGGAAGCAGGAAACGACGCCACCCAGGAGGTCTTCATCCGCCTGCTCGGCAACGTCAGAAAGCTCGAGACTCGCGAGATGGCGATCCGCTGGATGTACCGGGTGTCGGTGAACCACTGCCTGCACCTGATCCGGAACCGCGCCCGGCGCTCCTGCGAGCCGATGACGGCCGCCGCGGAGCCGCGAACGAGCGGCGCCATCGACTTCATTGCCGACCGCCAGCTCGCGCAGAAGGTCCTCTCGCGGTTCGATGCCAGGACCCGGGTCGTGGTGGTGGGAGTCTACGTGGCCGGGATGGAGCACGCGGAAGTCGCCAAGCTCCTCGGGATCTCCAGGACCAGCGTCCAGCGCACGCTACGGCGCTTCTCCATCAACTCGCGCAAGTACCTGCACAGGACCCACGAGCTGGAAGCGGAAGCGGATCCCGGGTCCGCCGCGGAACCCATGCGGCGCTCCGGTTAGATCGCGAGAGCGGAATCCTCCTGCACGGTCCCGCCCGCGGCGAGCTCGCACTCTTCCTCGACCATCTGGCCGAGCACCTCGCTGGTCAGCGCGGAGGCGACGTGCGCGAGCGAATGGGGCGGCAGCAGGGGAGGTTCGGCGCGGAGCGCGGCGAGCAGGGCTCGATGGCGCGAGTGGGCATTTCTCAGGCGGGCCAGGCGGAAGGGGCCCCATTCGTCGGTTTCGCAGAGCTCGCGCTCGAAGAGCGCTTCCTCCGCCTCGAAGTGATCGAGCAACTCGCGGTGCAAGGACTCGATCCGTTCCCGCAGGATCTGCACTTCGTGACCCTCGGTTTCGCTGGCGGACGAGAGGACCTCGCTGGCTTCCTTGTCGAGGGCGATGAGCAAGGGGCGGAGGTGCCTGTGCTGGGTGAGCAGCAGCCCCTTGCGTTCCCCATTCGAGATCATCGCGGCCTCCTCCACGTCCGATGCCGGGCCCGTCCCGTCCAGTCGCTTCATGAACCGTGCCGCGCCGGAGGTTCGCGCGACATGGAATACGGCTTGCTTGAAACCGCATTGATCCGCGCCCTGGCATCCTTTCGCGCCGCCGCCTGAGATCGGGCCGGCGGCTCAAGCCTGGGGAAGGCGAGCGGCGAAGCGCGCTCCGCCGAGAGGCGAGACGTCGACCTCGATCGATCCGCCGTGCTGCGAGACGATCGCGTGCACGATGGCGAGCCCGAGACCCGAGCCGGTCGGCTTGGTGGTGAAGAACGGCTCGAAGAGCCGATCGCGCGCGGCGGGCGCGATACCGGGACCCGAATCGTCGACGAGGAACACCACCTCGCGCCCTTCCGACCGCGCCTCCAGGCGGACCCGGCCGCCGGCCGGCGTCGCGTCGAGCGCGTTGATGGCGAGGTTCATCAAGACCTGGCGCAGCCGCTCGGGGTCCGCGGCCGCCTGCGCAAGCCCCGGCGCCACCGCCTGCTCCAGGGTGATCTGCCTTTGCTCCGCGTCGCCGGCCAGGAATCCCACTACCGATTCCACCGCGCTCGCCACGTCGACGCGGGCGATGTTCAGCTCGCGAGGGCGCGCGAACTGCAAGAAATCCTCGAGCAGGTGCTCCAGCCTGCCGATCTCGTCGCGCACCAGGCGCAAAGGCTCGAGGAGCGGAGGCTGATCGGCGGGCGACAGCTTGTTCACGCGCCGCTCGAGCACGGCGAGCTGGAGGCCGGCGGCGTTGAGCGGGTTGCGGATCTCGTGGGAAAGCCCTGCCGTCATGGTACCGACGGTGGCCAGCCTCTCGGCCACCTGGGCGCGGCGCGAAAGCTCGCGCTTCTCGGCGTGCAGCCGCACCTGCCGGAGCGCCTGCTCGATGGTGAGGAGCAGATCGGGCGTGGAGCAGGGCTTGACGAGGTACGCGAAGGCGCCCGCGCGCACCGCGGCGATCGCCGTCTCCAGGGTCGCGAACCCGGTGAGGAGCACGATGGCTCCTTCCGGCGAGATCTCCCGCAGCTTTTCGGCGAGCTCGGTCCCGTCCGCGTCGGGCAGGCGCACGTCGAGGAGCGCCACGTCGAATCCGGGTCTGGCGGCCGCGAGCGCCTTTGCTCCGGTGGGCGCCGTGCGCACCTCGTAGCCCTCGTCGTCGAGGATGGAGGCGAGGTTCTCGACCAGCGCCTCGTTGTCGTCGACGAGCAGCACGCGGGCCCGATGGGTCGTCATTGGCGGGCCTCGTGGACCTCCTCGATGGCGTCGAGCAGCTTGCCGGTGTGGAAAGGCTTCTCGAAGACGGGAATGGCCTCCACCGCGTGCTTGCAATCGGGAAAGGCGGTCATGGCGAGCACCGGCAGGCCCGGGTTTTGCCGCAAGACGGTCCGCAGCGCCTCGCCGTCGCTTCCTCCCTTGACGCGGATGTCGACCAGCGCTGCGAACGGTCTCACGCCGCCGAGCCTTCCCGTCTCGGCGACCGAATGCGCAGTCACGGCGGAGAAGCCCCGGTCGCGCAACGCCTCGGCCAGGTTGTCCGCCAGGGCGGGGTCGTCCTCGACCAGCGCGACGAGGCCGTCGCGCCGGGCATTGCGGAGCAGCTCGAGCAAACGGGGAATGGGCGCGGGCTTGGGCAGTACGGCGAGCAGGCCCTCGTCGCGCGCGGCCAGCAGATCGTCCTCGCCGGTATAGGCGGTCACGACGATGGCGGGCAGCCCGGGATCGACGGCGCGGATCTCGTGCACGAGGCGCGCACCGCTCATCACCGGCATGCGCATGTCGGTGACGAGGGCATCGAACCTCCTCGACCGCGCCGCCTCGAGCGCTTGCGGGCCGCCGGCAACGATGGTCACCTCCGCCCCCGCGTCGGTGAGGATCTCCGCCACGTTCTCGGCAAAGGCCTGGTTGTCATCCACGATCAGGTAGCGACGCATTTCCCCCCGCTTCCGGCAGCCGTACGACGAAGCGGGCTCCGTTGCCGCGCGGCTCGTAGGAGACCGTGCCCTGGTGCCGCTCGACGATTCGCTTCACCAGCGCGAGCCCGAGCCCGATACCCTTCTGCTTGGTAGTGACGAGCGGCTCGAAGAGCCGCCGCCGCGTCGTCTCGTCGACGCCCTTGCCGCTGTCCTCGATGGCAACCGCCACGCGCCCGCCTTCCACCGAGCCTTCCACCCGGACCCAGCCCGTCTCGCCGGCGGCGTCGCTCGCATTGTCGAGCAGATTGACGAACACCTGGCGGAGCTGGTTCGGATCACCCTCGACCTCCGGGAGCGCGGCGAGCGGCTCGAGCCCGAGGCTGAGATGGAGCTGGTTCGCCGCCATCTCCAGCACGTCCTTCATCCGCAAGCGCTGCGCGGAGAGCGGACGGTCGCGAATCATGTCGAGGAGATCCTTGATGATGGTGTTGGCGATGCCGAGCTGCTCGCCGATCCGCTCCACGTGCTTGTTGGCGCGAGCGTCCTCGCCGATGCGCCCCTTGAGGATGTAGAGCGAGCTCTCCATCACGCCGAGCGGATTGCGCAGCTCGTGTCCGATCGATCCCACCAGCTGCCCGAAGGTCGAGAGCCGCTCGGCGCGGGCCTGCTGCGAGAGGAGGTCCTCGCGGTAGGTGTGCAGCATGACGGCGAGCTCGAGGTCGAGGATCTTGCCCACCGCGATTCGCGCCGCTTGCAGCTTCTTCGGCTCCCGGAGATAGGCGTCGTCGACCACTGCGTTCAGCTCCTGCCGCAGCACGTTCATCGCTCCGAACATGTAATGCTGCGGGAGCGCGATGGCGACGTGCTTGCGCCCGATGCGGGCGCGGACCTCGAAGTAGGGTTCGTCCCAGGGGCCGTGGAACAGCTCGCCCATCCACCCGACCAGGGTGTGCTTGAGGTGTCCGACCTGGCTCTCGCCGCCCTCGAGGGCTTTGCGCGCCCCCTCGTGCGCGAGGATGCGATCGTAGAACACGACGGAGATGCGCTCGAAATGAGGCGCCGCCACCGGATACAGGGTCCGGAGCGCCACGGCATCTTCGTCGCCGAAGCCGACGTACCGTTTCAGCTCCTCGAAGATCGTTTCCCCCATGCAGGCGACGCTACCGCCTCCGCGGAAAGCCACGCAAGGCGCGCGGTTCCTTCGCGCAAGAGTTGCGTAGCCGCGCAAATGCTTCGGAATGACCTCCTAGCGGACGACGAGCACGCTCTTTCCGCAGATCTGCATCAGTCGATCGGCCACGCTCCCGAGAAGGACGCGGGCAGCGGCGCTGCGGCCCCGGTGTCCGATCACGACGAGGTCCACGTCGCTCTCGGCGGCCCTGTCCGCCAGCACCTCGGCGGGGCTTCCCACCAGGATTTCGGTTTGCGGCTCGATGCCAAACGAAGTCTGGCGCTGCGAGAGCGATTCGAGGTCGCGAAAGGCCTGCACCTCCCGCTCGCGATGCCAGCTCACCAGCTCGAGCGGCCCGGGCAGCACGCCGAAGGAGGGCAGCACGTGGGTGAAGACGAGCCCGCGGCCCGTGGCGCGAGCGATCGCGGCCGCGACGTTCGCCGCTCGCTCCGACTCGGCCGAGCCGTCCACTCCGACGAGTACGTTTCTCATGCCCTTCGCTGGAGCAAGCCGCAGGCCAGCTTCCGCGCAAGGATGATCGTGCAGATCTTGCGTCCGCGCAGGTCGTGCGCGCCCAGGCCTTTCCCGCGCCCGCGGCGGCATGTAGGTTGCTGTCCAGGATTCCATGGCGAAGCCGCGCATCCTGGTTGTCGACGACGAGCAGAACGCCCGAGCGGCGCTGCGGACCATCCTCACCGAGGAAGGCTACGAGATCGCCGAGGCGGCGGACGGCGAGGAGGGACTCGCGCGCTTGCAGGAGTGGAGTCCCGACCTGGTTCTCGCGGACGTGCGGATGCCCCGCATGGACGGGCTGTCGCTTCTCCGCAAGGCGAAGGAGAGCGGCTCGGACGCCACCTTCGTGATGATGACCGCTTTCGCCTCGATCGAGACCGCCGTCGAGGCGGTGAAGGCGGGTGCGGAGAACTACCTCGTCAAGCCGCTCGACGTGAACGCGGTCCTCGTCTTCCTCGGCAAGGCCCTCGAGAAACGCCAGCTGGTGCGGGAAGCCGCAAATCTTCGCGAGCGCGTCCGCGAGCGATTCCGTCTGGAAGGGATGGTGGGCGAGTCGCCCGAGCTGGCCGCGGTCTACGACGTCGTCCGGCAAGCCGCTCCGACCAAGGCGACCGTCCTCATCCTCGGTGAGTCGGGGACCGGCAAGGAGCTCATCGCCCAGGCGCTGCACGAATTGTCGCCGCGCAAGGACAAGCCGTTCGTGAAGGTGAGCTGCGCGGCGCTGAGCGAGACGCTGCTCGAGAGCGAGCTGTTCGGTCACGAGCGCGGCTCGTTCACCGGCGCGGTGGGGCGCAAGGAGGGCCGCTTCGAGCTGGCTGACGGCGGGACGCTGTTCCTCGACGAGATCGGCGAGATTTCCCCGACCGTGCAGGTCAAGCTCTTGCGCGCGTTGCAGACCAGGGAGTTCGAACGCGTTGGAGGCACGCAGACCATCAAGGTCGACGTTCGCGTCGTCGCCGCGACCAACCGCGACCTCGCGGCCCAGGCGAAGACGGGCCACTTCCGCGAGGATCTCTTCTATCGTCTGAACGTGGTGGCGGTGACGCTTCCGCCGTTGCGGAACCGCAAGGGAGACATTCCCGCGCTGGCGTCGCACTTCATCGACAAGTACGCGAAGAGCTATGGCAAGACCGTCGAGGGTCTGGCGCCCGGAACGCTGAACGCGCTCCTCAGCCACGACTGGCCGGGCAACGTGCGCGAGCTGGAGAACGCCATCGAACGGGCGGTCGTGCTCTGCAAGGACAACCAGCTCACCGCGGACGATCTGCCGGCGACGCTGCGCGGTCCGCGGCCCAGCGGACGCTCCGTCGCGGGCCTCATTCCGGGCGCGACCATGGACGACATCGAGCGGGAGGCCATCCTGCGCACGCTTGAGATCGTCGATGGATCGACTTCGCGCGCCGCAGAAGTGCTCGGCATCAGCGTGCGCAAGATCCAGTACCGCCTCAAGGAGTATGGCGGCGGGGAACCGGAGCCGGAGGATCGCTCCGAACCGGAGGCCTAGCTTCCCTCGGCTGCCATCATCGCCATGGCGCGGTTGAGCAGCGAGAACTTCCGCCTCGCCGCGGCGACCGCCGCCCGGCCGCCGCCATCCTGCATCGTGTCGCGGAGATCCTCGTAAGCGACCTGCACCCGGTAGATGAGGCGCATCCGGTCGGAGTGTCCGTCATTCGCGGTCTGCATGTTCTTTCCCCCTTCGCCGGCGGTTCGTCGCCGCGGCGCCGCCTCCTTGCCGTTGCATGGTCCCGGCCAATGCAGCGCGAGGCTCAGGCTCCCGGAAACCGGAGGATCCCGAAAAAAGACGGCGCGCAAGAAGTGCGCGGCGTCAACGCGCCGCGATCATCTTGCACCCGGTCGCGGGATCTTCGGCATCCTGCTGCGCCACGCCGAGGAAGAGCTCGCGGCCACCGACGATCTGACGCAGGTAGACGTTCTGGATGGGATTGTGCGCGGCGGAGAAGCGGAAGGGACCGCGCGGGCTGTGCAGTCGCGCGTTCTCCAGCGCCGCGATGAGCTCGCCCTGCGCGCCGGTGTCTCCCTGGACCTTGTCGAGCGCCTGCGCGAGGAGATTGACCGTGTCGTAGCCCTGGACGGCATACACGTCGGCCTCGCGGGAATAGGCCTTCTTGAAGGCCGCCCGGAACTTCTGGTTCACGTGGTTGTCGAGCGCGTCCGCGTAGTGCAGCGTGGTCTTGATTCCCTCCGCTGCCGATCCTCCGACGTGTCGGACGCCCTCCGTCAAAAACCCGCTGCCGTAGAGCGGCATCTTCTCGCGCAGCCCGGCAGCCGCGTAGGCCTCTATGAACTTCGCGGCGCCGCGACCGGCAAAGAAGACGAACACCGCGTCCGGCCGGTTCGCCTCGGGCCGGGAGACGTCCAGGCGCGACAGGAACGGCGCGAAGTCCTCGCTCGGGAAGGGGATGGGGATCTCGTTCACGATCGTGCCGCCGCCGTCCTGGAACGACTCCTTGAACGCGCGCATCGACTCGATGCCGAAGATGTAGTCCCAGTACATCAGCGCCACCCTGCGGTGGCCGTCGCGGAGCACCACCCGCCCGCACGGATACGAAGTCTGCCAATTCGAGAACGAGGTGCGGAAGACGTGCGGCGCGCAGAGCGACCCGGTCGCCTCCTGCATGCCCGCGTTCGTCACGATCGTCAGCGTGTGCGTCTCGCGGACCACCGCGAGCATCTCGGCACAGACGCCGGAATGCACCGGCCCGGTGAGGATGTCGACCTTGTCGACCGAAACGAGCTGGCGAGTCTTGGCCTTGGTCTTGGTGGGATCCGACTCGGCGTCGTTGACGACCCACTCGATCTCGCGGCCTCCGAGCCTGTCTTGATGATCGCGGGCAGCGAGCTTCATCCCGTCGGAGATGCTCGCGCCGAGCGCGGCGTAGGTGCCCGAGAAGGGGAGGAGGAGGCCGATCTTCAGCTTCGCCTTGCTCGTCGCGTGCGCCGAGCGGCGCGGGAGCAGGGTGGAAGCCGCGGCGGCCGCCGCCGAGGTCAGCAGGGTGCGGCGCGTCAGGGCTTCTTTGCGAGACGCCATTTTGCAATTACCTCCGTCGGACGCCTGTGGGGGTACGGGGGCCGGGCGCACCCGGCCCCCCGATCAAATGGTCAGTTGGCGGCGAAAGCGAACGCGAGCGGGAGATCCGCGGTCTTGCCTTCCTCGACGGTGATCTCGGCGGTCTTGGTGCCGAGCTTCTCGTGCCACGCCTCGACCGTGTACTTGCCCGGCGGGACGTCCTTGATCTCGAAACGGCCGTCGGCGCCCGAGGTGGCGAAGAAGGGGCTCTTCGAGACCACGATGTAGCTCACCATCCACGAATGCACGTCGCACTTCAGCTTGATGATATCGGCGTCGGCCGGGACGGTCTTGGAAAGGGCGGCGGCCTTGGGCGGCTGCGCCTGGTTGAAGACGGTCTTCGCGCCCTGGTACCCGTGCACGTTGTGGAGGGTCGGGTCCGTGTTGCGGATCTCGATCTTCTGTCCCGCGACGGCTCCCTGGACGCGGGGGCGGTAGAGGCAGCCGTCCTGCTCGACGCTGATCGGCGTCGCCGGGGCGGGCGCCGCGGGGCCGTTCTTCAGGCGGACGACGACGTTCTGCAAACCCTTGCCGTCCTTCGAGACCAGGATCGACTCGTCGAAGGCGTCGCTCTTGGTGCAGGCCGCGTCGCCCTTGCGATCGATCTTCTCCTGCTTGGGCGGCGGCCCGGAATAGTTGACGGCCCCGGTGATGGCGCCGCCCGCGAACACGGGCGATGCGACGAGCGTGAGACCGGCGAGGAAACGAAAGCGAAGCATCGATACCTCCGAAGATTGGGTTGAAGGCGTACGGGATCACGGCGAGAGCAAACCGCGGACCATCCCACCTCCCGCGGCGGAACACGTACCTTTGCGCAACGACTGCGCCAGCGCGCCGTTTGCGCGCAATTCCTGCATCCCGCGCCACGCGCAGGAACTCCGCTCCGTCTCGTGTGGGTATCGTTTCGAAGCGGCATTATCCTTGAAGAGAGTGGTCGTCCATGAGACGGCCAATTTTGCGCGGTGCAGGAAAAATCCTCGCCGCGGCAGTGCTCGGGACCTTCGGTTGCGCGACGGCGAATCACAACGTGCCGGCCTGGCCGGCACCCCCGGCCAAGGAGCGCATCCGGCTCGTTCGCACCTATTCGAGCGCCGCGGACCTGGAAGGATCGTTCGCGCGCGCCTGGCGCAAGGTGGCGGGCGTCGACGCGCCCGTGTCGCTCTATCACCCGGTCGGCGTGGCGGTGACCCCGAAGGGCGATCTCCTCGCCGTCAGCGACCAGGCGATCGGATCGCTCTTCCTCTTCGACTTCGCCGCCGGCGAATTGCGCACCGTGCCGCGCGAGGCGCTGGGCGGACCGCCGATGGGCGTGGCGATCGCGGGCGAAGCGATCTGGGTGGTGGTCCCCGATCGCAAGGCGGCGCTCTCCTTCGATCGCAACGGCAAGCCGCTCGCCGCCCTCGAGCTCACCGACTGCGAGCGCCCGACCGGCATCGCCATCGATTCCGAGGCGGGGCTCGCCTACGTGACCGACACCTCCTCGACCAACGGGGCGGGTCACGCGGTCCACGTGCACGCTCTCGCCGGCGGCGAGCACAAGGCGAAGTTCGGCCAGAAGGGCGACGGGCAGGGCGATCTCTTCTTCCCGACGTTCGTGGCGGTCTCGGCGGACGGAGTCTTCGTCGCCGACACCATGAACGCGCGGGTGGTCGAGTTCGACAAGCAAGGAAAGTTCGTCCGCCAGATCGGCGAGCGCGGCGACCGGTTCGGGCAGTTCGACAAGCCAAAGGGCGTCGCTACCGACAGCTTCGGCAACCTCTACGTCGTCGACTCGTTCTTCTCCGCCATCCAGATCTTCAACCGGGAAGCGAAGCTGTTGCTCTTCTTCGCCGGACCCGGCGACTCGCCCGGCTTCCTCGCCAATCCGGCCGGGATCGCGATCGACGCGCAGAACCGCATCTACGTCGCCAACGGATTGAACTTCCGTGTCGACGTCTACCAGCTCGTGAACACGTCGGCGGCGGACAGCCAGGCCCAGGGCTCCGCACCGGCGGCCAACTGACCATCTGGGCACAGAGAGGGGAATGACGGTGCTGTATCGCAAACCGAGGGACGGTCCTTGGTTGGGGTTTCTGGCGCTCTTCGTCTTCGCGGCGAGCGCGAACGCCGCCTCGATCACGACGACCAAGCACAACTTCCAGCTGCAAACCAACAACGTGCACGTCGCGACCGGGCAAGCGGAGGACGGGCTGTGCGTGTTCTGCCACACGCCGCACAAGGGCGCCTCGTCGCTGCTCTTGTGGAACCACCAGTTCTCCGCCAACCAGTACTCGTGGGTGGACGTCACGGGCGGCAAGACCACCGGCGGCACGTCGTATCCCACCAACCTGCGAACGTGGACCGGTTCGACCGCGAAATGCCTGTCGTGCCACGACGGGACGGTCAGCGTCGGCGCCCTGTACTGGGCCAACGCTGGGCCCACTCCGCTCGTCGGGATCACCGGCCCCGACGCCAGCGCTGCCGGGAGCATCAACAACCCCGCCTACATCATTCCCGATGCGGCGACGGGCGCGAATCTCGCCGGCAACCATCCGGTGGGCGTGCCGTACAGCTACGACCAGCAGGCGTCCACCTACAACGGGATCACCACCGGCCCGGACGTCCGCCTTCCCCAGTGGGTCGCGCGGCCGGTCGGCCCGAAGATCTTCGGCGCGGGCGGCGGCGGCGCTCCGATAGCGGGAGCGGCAGGCATCGAGTGCGCGTCGTGCCACGACCCGCACGGAACCGACAACACGTTCTTCCTCAGGGTGACGAAGAGCGGCAGCCAGCTGTGCCTGTCGTGCCACCAGAAGTGACGGAGAAATGAGCATGCGAGCGGCGCACGGTCGGGCTTGCACCTTCGCGGTCCTCGGCGCGATCGCGTTCCCCGCGAACGCGATCGTGACGGGGAACGTGGAGGTGCAGTCGCAGACCGTGCGCACGTTCGGTGACACGGGAAACGGCACCTCGCAAGGGACCACGGCGTCGCTGCTCGAGGAAAACGTCTCTGTGCACTACGCGGGGCTCCCGTTCGGACCCGCCTTCGCGCTCGTCACGCTGGGCGGCGGGTTTTCCAACATCAATGGAGCGATGGGAAACGGCCAGAGCTTGCACGGGCGCGCGACTTCCTTCGATCTGTCGGCCGCCTTCCTTCCGCGGCGCGCTTATCCACTGCGCATCTTCACGCGCGGGAGCGTCGTCGACGGGCCGCCGGGAATCCTCGCCTCGACCGGCGGCGCGGTGAGCCTCGCCTACGGTGGCCAGCTCAACCTCGAGCCGGGCACCTTGCTGCCCGGGCTCCGCATCGACGTCGAGGAGGATCGCAGCTCGCACGTCGCGGACAAGCCGCTCAGCGACGTGCGGCGCACGGCTGCGGCCACGGCGTTCAAATCGTATGGCGCCGAGCTCTTGAACCTCACGCTGCGTCTCGACGACGACCAGCGCGTGGACGCCGGAACCTTCCAGACGCGCTCCGGCAACCTGGCCTGGACCTCTTCCCAGCACCAGACGCTCGTGGCGGCGAGCGAGGTGCGGCACACGGGGGTCGACCTCGCCGGCTTGACCGCGGAGCGCGAAGGAAGCGCCTCCCACGTTCAGCGTGTGAGCGATGCCCTTTCCGCCAACGCTGGGGTGCATCTCGCGGAAGCGAGCGCTCCGGGCGCCGACGGTACCCGGGGCAGCGCGCAAACCGGAGTCTCCGTACAGCCCATCGCGGGCGAGCAACTGGTCGTGTCGGCGAGCGCCAACGGCGGATATG
>VBKL01000115.1 GCA_005879805.1 Deltaproteobacteria bacterium
GATCGGAGGCTTCAGGCCGTGTAGTTGCATGCCAGCAAGGTGGTAGCGACGGCTGCCGGCACCTGCTAGCGGAGGGACACCGCTTCGTGATTTCTCGAGGCATGCCCACTGCCAACCGGGGCGGCTGGAAGACCTGCTCGCGTGCACAAGTACCGCGGACGGGGCGGGTGTCCTATCTGATGGAAACGGAACCGCGCCACCGGCGGTGGGCGCAAGAAGAGGGGCGCTGATGCCAGGACGGGCCGAGGACAGCGAGCTGGAGTTCGCGCGCGTGGCCAAAGCGATCTCCATGGATCCGCGCGTCGATCGACCTGAGGCCGCGCGGGCAAAGGGATTCGGCTCGAAGGGCCTGAAGGTCGAGCGCAGGCTCTTCGCCTTCCACTCGAAGGGGAGGCTGGTCGTGAAGCTTCCCGCGGCTCGGGTGGACACGCTCCTCTTGGAGGGGAAGGGCGAGCGCTTCGACCCGGGCCACGGAAGATTGATGAAGGAGTGGATCGCTTTCGGCTACGCGGACAGAACGAGCTGGCCGAAGCTCGCCAGGGAAGCGCTGGACTGCGCTGCAGGAGGCAAGAAACAGCAGTCGCCGACCGTAGCCGTCAGCGTTCCGGCAGCACCGCGAGGACGCGCACCGGCGCGCCGGAGCCGCCGCCGATCTTCATCGGCAGCGCGTAGATGACCGCTCCCCGCGCTGGAAGGCCGTCGAGGGCGGCCAGGTTCTCCAGCGCGTAGACGTCGGCCGCCATCAGGACGCGGTGGGCGATGAAGTCCTTGGAGGGGCCGTGGTCGATGCTGGGAGTGTCGAGGCCGACGCCGGCGATCTTCCGCGAGACGAGCAGCCGCGCGCCCTCCTCGGAGAGGCCCGGGAAGTGCAAGTTCGAGGCGTCCCCCGGCTTGTCGTCGCCGAAGTAGGCCTTCCGATCCGGCCAGCGGCTGGCCCAGCCAGTGCTGAGGATCACGATGGCGCCCGAGGGAATCCGGCCGCGCGCCTTTTCCTCGCCCGCAAGATCCTGCGCGGTGACGCGATAGTCGCGGTCGCCCCGGGCTTTCTCGCGAACGTCGACGACGACCGCCGGACCGACGAGCCTCGCGGCCGGAATCTTGTCGATGGTGAGCCCGTGCTCGGCGAAGTGGATGGGGGCGTCCATGTGCGTGCCGCCGTGCTCCGGCGTGCAGAAGGAATACGCGCTGTAGAAATAACCAGCGTCTGTCTTGCCGTAGTGCAATTGCTTGAGCTGGAAGTCGCCTCCGCCGGTCGGCCAGTAGAGGGTCTTCGCGTCGTACGGATACGACAGATCGATTAGCGTCGCCGCTGCAACGAGGAGCGGAAGCATCGCGGTCCTCCCGGCGCCGGAGGCGCCTCGTCCGCGATGGTACGCCTGTCTCGCTCGATCGGTTCCGGAGGTGTACGGTCCGCGGCAGCAAGGGAGGGATCCATGACCGCTCGAGTCGGGGGAATCGCCGCGGCGATTGCCGTGCTTTGCACCGCCGCCGCCGCCGAGGCGCGCAAGCACGTGGTTCGCAGCGGAGAATCGATTCGCGACGCGATCGCGCAGGCGCGCGCGGGAGACAGGATCGAGGTCGAGCCGGGTGTCTATCACGAGGGCCGGCCCGGCGACTTGAATGCGCTGAGAATCACCGGCGACGGGGTCGAGCTCATCGGGAAAACACGCGCGGGTCGCCGCGTAGTGCTGGAATACGCCGGAGGCCAGAGCTTCGGCATCTGGGTGAGCCCGGCCAACTCGGCGGGACCAGGTCCCGAGGCCGATCCCGAGAAGCCGCCTTGCGGCCTCGACGGTTCCACCATCCGCGGGTTCGCGCTCGAGGGATTCACGGTGCGCGGATTCGAGCAGCACGGGCTGCACCTCGCCTGCGTCGAGCGCTTCCGCATCGAGGACAACGTCTCGGAAGGGAACCACGTCTACGGGCTCTTCCCGGTGCTCTCTCGCGACGGGATCCTGTCCGGGAACGTGGTGCGCGGCTCGGACAAGGACGCCGGCATCTACGTCGGTCAGAGCGACCGCGTGGTCATCGCCGGGAACCGGGCGGAGGACAACCTGCTCGGACTCGAGGTCGAGAACAGCCGCGACTGCTCCGTCTTCGGAAACGAGCTCACCGGCAACACACTCGGGATCATCGTCGACATCCTTCCCGACAAGATCAGGCTCACGCAGGAGCGGACCGTCGTGGCCGGGAACCGCGTACACGACAACAACCGCGAGAACACCGCGGAGCCGGGCGACATCATCGCCGTCCTGCCGCCCGGCATCGGCATCTTGCTCTCGGGCGCGGATACGACGCGTGTGACCCTCAACGACGTGCATGGCAACCAGTTCGCCGGGATCGCGGTCGTGAGCCTCTGCCTCGCCTTCGTACTCCAAGGCGAGCCGGGGTGTCCGGCGGACTTGCCAGTGAATCCGGACCCGGATGGCAACCGCATCGTCGGGAACCGCGTCACCGGCAATGCGACCGTTCCCACCGGCACGCCGCTCGACGCGCTGCTCGGCGATCTGGTCTGGGACGGCTCCGGTACGGGCAACTGCTGGTCGCGGAACCGCTTCGCCTCCAGCGTGCCGCCGCAGCTACCGGCGTGCCCGAAGGATCGGGACGATCGCGATTGACCGTTGCACCGTCGTGCGGCGCGAGGAGCGCGGCGATTCTGCGCTCCTCGCGGACGACGAAAGGCTACTCCGCCACGCCCTTCTCCTTGAGGATCTTCCACACCTTCTCGGGCGTGATGGGGATGTCGATGTGCTTCACCCCGAGGTGCGAGAGCGCGTCCACCACCGCATTGGCGATGGCCGGCGGCGCGCCCACCGTGGCCGACTCGCCCACGCCCTTCGCCCCGAACGGGTGGTGCGGCGAGGGCGTGGTGGTCTTGTCCAGCTCCCAGCTCGGCGTCTCCATCGAGGTGGGCACCAGGTAGTCCATGAAGCTTCCGCCCTGGATGTTGCCGCTCTCGTCGTAGGTGATCTCCTCGAGGAGCGCCGGCGCCATCCCCATGGTGAGCCCGCCGTGGATCTGCCCGTCGACGATCATCGGGTTGATGATGTTCCCGCAGTCGTCCACGGCGACGAACCTACGGATCTTCACCATGCCCGTGCCGCGGTCGATGTCGACGACGCAGATGTAGCTGCCGAAGGGGAAGGTGAGGTTCGGCGGGTCGTAGTACGAGATGGCTTCGAGGCCCGCCTCCATCCCCTGCGGATGGTTGGTGTAGGCCGCGAACGCGATCTCCTGGATGGTCTTCGACCGCCCGGGCGCGCCCTTCACCGAGAACTTGCCCGTCTCCCACACCAGGTCCTCCTCGGACGCCTCGAGCAGATGGGCGGCGATCTTCTTCGCCTTCTCCCGGATCTTCCGCGCCGCCAGCGCTCCAGCCGCGCCCGCAACCGGAGTCGAGCGGCTCGCGTAGGTGCCGAGGCCGTAGGGCGCGGTGTCGGTGTCGCCTTCCTCGACCTGCACGTGGGCGGCCGGGATGCCAAGCTCTTCGGCGACGATCTGCGCGTACGTCGTCTCGTGCCCCTGTCCCTGCGATTTGGTGCCGAATCGAGCGATGGCCTTCCCGGTGGGATGGACCCGGATCTCGGCGGAGTCGAACATCTTGATGCCGAGGATGTCGAAGTGCTTGGAGGGACCGGCGCCGACGATCTCGGTGAAGCTGCAGATGCCGATGCCCATCAACTCGCCGCGGGCGCGTTTCTCCGCCTGCTCCTTGCGAAGCTCCGCGTAGCCGATCTTGTCCATCGCCTTCTTCAGGGCGGCGTGGTAGTCGCCGCTGTCGTACTCCCAGCCGAGCGCAGCTTTGTAGGGGAACTGCTCCTTCTTGATGAAGTTCTTCATCCGGAGGTCGGCCGGGTCCATCTTCAACTCTTGCGCGAGCACGTCGGTAATCCGCTCGATGGCGTGGGCGGCCTCGGTGACGCGGAACGAGCAGCGGTAGGCGATCCCGCCGGGCGGCTTGTTGGTGTAGACGCCGTCCACCTCGGCGAACGCTTTCTTCACGTCGTAGGATCCGGTGCAGACGGAGAAGAGGCCGGCCGGGAACTTCGACGGATTCGCGGCGGCGTCCGCGTAGCCGTGATCGGCGAGCGTCTTGATGCGCAGCGCGGTGATGGTGCCGTCCTTCTTCGCCGCAAGCTCCGCGGTCATGTGGTAGTCGCGGGCAAAGGAATCGGCCTGGAGGTTCTCCATCCGATCTTCGACCCACTTGACCGGTTTGCCGATGACGACCGACGCCGCGACCGCGATCACGTACCCCGGATACACCGGCACCTTGCCGCCGAAGCCGCCGCCGATGTCGGGCGCGATGATGCGGATCTTCTCCTCGGAGAGGCCGACGTGGCCGGCGACGAGCGCGAAGACGGTGCGGATGGCGTGGGGCGCCTGCGTCGTCATGTAGACGGTGAGCTTGCCGTTCACCTTGTCGAAGTCGGCGACGCAGCCGCAGGTCTCGATGGAGGCTACGTGGATGCGCGGCAGGTAGATGTCCTGCTTGACGGTCACCTCGGCGTCCTTGAACGCCTTGTCGGTGCCCGAGCGGTCGCCCACCTCCCAGTGGAAGATCTTGTTGTCCTCCTTGCCCTTCTTGTCGGTGCGCAGCACCGGAGCGCCAGGCTTGATCGCTTCCCAGGGATCGATCACCACGGGGAGCGGGTCGTACTCGACCTCGACGGCCTCGACGCCGTCGGCGGCCGCGTAGCGATCGGTGGCGATGACCGCGGCCACCTCCTGCGACTGGTACATGACCTTCTCGACCGGCAGCACCATCTGGGTGTCCGACATCAAGGTCGGCATCCAGTGCAGGTTGTACTTGGCGAGGGTCTCGCCGGTGATTACCGCGAGGACGCCGGGCACTTTCAGCGCCGCCTCGGTCTTGATCGACTTGATCTTCGCGTGCGCGAACGGGCTGCGCACGATGTCCATGTGCAACATGCCGGGAAGCTGCACGTCGTCGACGTAATTGCCCTTGCCGCGGAGGAAGCGCGGGTCCTCCTTGCGCTTCATCGAATGGCCCATTCCCTGGACTTCGGCGCTCGTCTTAGGCATGGGCTTCCTCCTTCTGCAGCTTCTCGGCGGCGTACTGGACGGCCTTGACGATGTTCACGTATCCCGTGCAGCGGCAGAGGTTCCCGGAGATGGCCTCGCGGATCTCCGCCTCGCTCGGGTTCCTGTTGCGATTGAGGAGCGCGCAGCTCGTCAGCATCATTCCCGGCGTGCAGAAGCCGCACTGCAGGCCGTGCTTCTCCCAGAAGCCTTCCTGCACCGGGTGGAGCTTGCCGTTCTGCTCGAGGCCTTCGACGGTGGTGATCTGATGCCCGTCGGCCTGTACCGCGAGGAAGGTGCACGACTTCACCGGCTGCCCGTCGAGCAGCACCGTGCACGCGCCGCAGTGGGAGGTGTCGCAGCCGATGTGCGTTCCGGTCAGGCGCAGGTTCTCGCGTAGGAAGTGGACCAGGAGCAGGCGCGACTCGACCTGCCCCTCCTTGGCCTCGCCGTTGACGGTGATCTGGATGCGATGAGTGGCCATGGCTATTTTCCTCCCGCGCGCTCGACGGCCTTCTTGAGGGCGCGGCCGGTGAGCACGCGCGCCATTTCCCGCTTGTACTCGACGGCGCCGCGGCGATCGGCACTAGGCTCGGTCGCTTGCGCCGCGATCCGCGCCGCCTCGGCGAGAGCGGCTGTCTCGGGCTTCTTGCCGATGAGGTACTTCTCGGCCGCGGTGGCCTTGATGGGCGTAGGTCCCAGGTTGGTGAGGCCGATCCCGGCCCGCTCGACGAAGCCTTGCGTGCCGATCACCACGTAGGCCGCGGACGCGGCCGTCGCGTAATCGCCTACCTTCCGCTCCAGCTTTACGTAGGCCCCGCCGCTCCCCTCCACCGGGGCGGGAATGCGGATCTCGGTGAGGATCTCGTCGGGCTGGAGCGCCGTACGGAAGAGGCCGAGGAAGAACTTGTCGATGGGGATGACGCGCTCGCCGCTCTTTCCCATCGCCACCACCTGCGCGCCGAGGGCGAGCATGGTCGCGGGATGATCGTTACCCGGATCGCCGTGGGCCAGGTTCCCGCCCACGGTGGCGAGATTGCGCACGATCGGGTCGGCGATGACCTTGGCGGTATCGACGAGGATCGGATAGCGCTTCTGCACGATCTCGGAACGCTCCAGCGCCGATTCGCGCGTGCGCCCTCCGATGCGCAGCATCCCGCCCTCTTCCTTGATGTACTCGAGGCCCGGGATCTTGCCGATGTCGATGAGGTGACCGGCCTGACCCAGGCGGAGCTTGAGGAGCGGCAACAGGCTCTGGCCACCCGAGAGGACCTTTGCGTCCTCGGGATATTTCCCGAGAAGCGCAACCGCCTCCGCGAGCGTGGCTGGTGCGTGGTAGTCGAAGCTGGACGGGATCACGGTTTCCCCTCCTTGTCGTTGGTCAGCGGCAGAACGCGTAGATGATTGCTGCGAGGACGGCGATGCCGGCCCACACGGCCGGGCGGGTAGCGGCCCGGCGCGCCGCGCGTCCGGCGGCCCTGGCGCCCAGAGAACCCAGATCGAGGGCCTCGGGTTCCGTCGAGGGAGGCGGAGCGGTGACCGCGGCCGGCATCATGGCAGACGCGGCCGCTGCCGACATCATCGCGGCGGCGGACTGCGGAGGCGTTGCCGGCGCGACGGCGACGGTCGACGAGGCGGGCGCCACCTCGTCCTGCTCCAGGGTGGCGCGGACACGTTGCGAGAAGGTCTTGAACAGCTCGTCGCTGACGTCCTGCACCATCCCGCGGCCCATCTGGGCGAGCAGCCCGGTGACGTTCACTTTTGAAACGGCAGTGATCTCCGTCTCGCCAGGGCCGATCTCCTTGAGGCTGGAAACGAGCCGCATGTCGGCGCCGCCCTTGCCGCGCACGTCCATGCCGGAAGCGGCGATCTCGGCGGTGTGGGCCTGGGCATCGACCCGTTCGAAGACCACCTTGCCCTTGTAGCTACTGGAGACGGGACCGACCTTCACCGTCATCGTCCCGGTGTAGGTCTTGTCGTCGATCTTGTCGCCGATCGCCGCTCCCGGCAGGCAGGTCGCGACGCGCCGCGGATCGATGAGGAACTCCCAGACATGGGAGGAGGGCGCCTTGACTACGAACGTCTTGGTGATCTCGAAGGCCATGTCTCAGGTCCCTGCGGCTGCGCCCAGGTAGCGGGCGGGTTCGGCGAGGAAACGCTCGCGGCAGCGGGCGTTGCAGAAGTAGTAGGGGTGGCCCTCGTGCTCGGCGCGATGCCGCGCCCGGGCGACGACGACGGTCATCCCGCAGACGGGATCGAGCGCCGAGATTTCGGTGGGGGGCGGTTCCGGCTGCGCGGCCTCCGCCGGCGACCTGCGCAGCTGCACGATCTCGGCGAGGATGCTGAGCGCCACCTCCTCGGGAACGCGCGCTCCGATGTCGAGGCCAGCCGGATTCTTCACCCGGTCGAGCGCTTCGGCGGACACGCCGCGGCCGAGGAGCGACTCGCGGATCTCCGCGAACCTTCGCCGGCTCGCGACGATGCCGATGTACTCGGGCCGGGCGGAAAGCGCCGCCACGATCGAGTCCTCATCCGCTTCGCCCATGGTGGCGATGACGGCGAACTTCCGCGCGTTGGCGGCGGCCAGTGCGGCAATCTCGGGCGCTGCGTAATCCGTGTAGCCGCGGTCGGCATGCGCGACGGGATCGGCGGCGACCGAATCGACCGACCATCCGACTGCCTTGGCAAGCTGTGCGAGGGCGCGCGCGCACGGTGAATCGCCGAAGAGCAGCAGCCGGGGCGCCGGCAGCACGGGCTCGAGGTAGATGTCCACCGTGCCTCCACTGTGGCACGTCATGGGCAGAGCGAGGACCCCGGGGCGCGCTTCGGTCTGCGGCTCCGGCGAAAGCGACACGAGGCGCGGCGTACCCTCGACGAGCGCGCGCCGCGCTTCCCGTTTCACGGTGGGCTGCGTGCAATTGCCGCCAAGCCAGCCGTGGTAGCCGCCGTCGGCCGTGATCACGGCCATGTCGCCCTGCTGCGCCGAGCTGTACGCCTGCTTGCGCACCACCATGGCGAGCACGAACGGCTCTCCTTTGCGGGCGAGATCGGCGGCGAGCTGCAACAGTTCCGCGCGCATGTCCGCTATGCCTCCTTGATGCGGGCGCGGGCCCGTTCGAAGTCGTCGGGAACGTCCAGATCGGAAAGCGCCGCGCGCGGCCACGGCACGTAGGTGGCCTCGCCGCGGTGCCGCTTCACCACCTGCTTTCCGCAGCCCTCGCCCTCGAGCGCGCGAAGCTCCGCAAACAGCGAGCGCCCGTAGAGGATGGGCGGCGCGACCACGCCGTCGTAGGTCGAGACGACGAGCGAGGCGCCTTCGCGGTGCCTTGCGATCAGCTCCGCGATCATCGACGGCACCACGAAGGGCATGTCCCCGAGGAGCACGATGCCGGCGGAGGCATCGTCTGCCACGGCGCGGAAGCCTTTCCGCACCGAGGTGTTCATCCCGAGCAGGTAGTCCTCGTTCACGATCGGCCTGCAGGAAAGGCCGCTCAGCTCGTCGCGGATGCGGTCGCTTTCGTGTCCGAGGACGACGAAGACGGGATCGAGGCCCGCCTCGAGCGCGGTTCCCACCGCTCGCCGCAGGACGGTCGTGCCGCCGAGCGGCAGGAGGAGCTTGTTGCGCCCCATGCGGGTCGACTGCCCGGCCGCGAGCACGATGCCGGCGACAGGTGCCTCACCGGTCATGGATGCCTCCGGCCTTGTCGCGCAGGTGCATCGGGGGCCGTCCTGCGCGGACGGCGAGCATCTCCGCGACGATGCTGACCGCGACCTGCTCGGCGCCGTCGGGCGCGACGTCCAGGCCCACCGGCGCGTAGAGACGTTCGGGGGCGGGTACGCCGATCTTCTGCAAGATCTGCTCGCGGCGGACGCGAGGTCCGAGCAGGCCGAGATAGCCGACCGGCTCCTTGAAGAGCGCCTCGAGCCAGGTCTTGTCGTGGACGAGCGCGTGGGTCTGCACGACCGCGGAATGCCTGCGCGAGAGCCCGAGCCCCGCGACGCCGTCTTCGGGCCGCCGCAGGAGGAGGCGCGCGGGGGCGGGAAACCGTTCCGCGGTCAAGTAGGCGGGGCGGTGATCGACCACCGTGACCTCGAAACCTGCCTGCAAGGCGAGGGTAGCGAGAGGGCGGGCGTCATCGCCGGCGCCGAAGATGTACAGGTGGGGCGGCGGATCGAGGACCTCGACGAAGAGGCGCGAATCGCCCATCTTTTCGATGCCGGTGTCTTCCGATTCGATCCTGCGGCTCGCAACGGCGAGCGCGTCCCCGCCGGGGTCGAAGCCGCCTTGGATCTTCCCGCGCGCGACGGCGAGCGTCCTTCCCTCGTGCGGTCCGGCGAGGAAGGTGCCGAGGCCGAAACGAACGTCCTGCGCGCAGAGCGATCGGGCCGCGCCGCCCGCATCGCGCAAGAGCTCCGCACCCGCGCGCTGAACGAACACCTCGACCGTGCCCTCGCAGCCGAGGCCCATCCCCCAGACGGTTTCTTCGTCGGAGCCCGTCTCGTAGCGGAGCAGGCGCGACTTACCGGTCTTGATCGCCTCCAGGGCGTAGGCGCGGACGTCGCTCTCGAGGCATCCGCCGCTCACGCTGCCAGTCGTGTCGCCGTTCTCCTCGACGAGAAACTTGGCGCCGGGGCGGCGATAGGCGGAGCCGTCGATTCCGACGACGGTGGCGAGGGCGGCGTGGCGGCCGGTTTCGGCGACCCGCGCCAGCCGATCGAAGATCGCACCCGTCTCGCGCCAATGCTTCAACCCGCAAGACCTCCGCCCGGTTCTGTCTGTAAGGCCCCTCCGTTTGTAGTCCGGGCCACCGTACGGTTGTCAACGGCGGGCGGAACCGCTCCCCAGGACCGCCCGCCGGCCCAGGGCGGGCGTCGAGGCGCCGGTTCGAGCCTTCGGCGGACGGGCAAAACCCAGGTTGCAGCGTTTTGCTGCCCGAGGTAGGCGTTCGCGGATCGATGGCAAAGCACGAAACCGAAGCCCAGGGCTTGGGGACGCAGGTCCGACAGCCCGAGGTCGGGGCCGACATCGATTATCGCGCGCTAGTCTCCGCGGTCCGCGATTACGCCATCTTCATGCTCACGCCGGAAGGCGTCGTCGCGAGCTGGAACGACGGAGCGCAGCGCATCAAGGGCTACGCTCCTTCCGAAATCATCGGGAAACATTTCTCGGTCTTCTACCCTCCAGAGGTCGTCAAGACGGGAATCTGCGAGTACGAGCTCGCGGTCACCTCCGCGGAAGGGCGCTTCGAGGGAGAAGGGTACCGTGTCCGGAAGGATGGGACGCAGTTCTGGGCCAACGTCATCATCACCGCGGTGCGCGATGCGACCGGGAGGCTTCTCGGATTCGCCAAGGTGACCCGGGATCTCACCGAGCGGCGGCTCAGCGAAGAGGCCCTGCGGGAGAGCGAGCAGCGGGTTCGCCTGCTGGTCGAGAACGTCCGCGACTACGCTCTCTTCATGCTCGATCCCGAAGGCCGCGTCGCCTCCTGGAATGTCGGCGCCGAGCGCATCAATGGGTATTCGGCCCAGGAGGTCATCGGGTCGAGCCTCGCGCGGTTCTATCCGCCCGAAGATGTGCGGGCGGGCAAGCCCGACCTCGAATTGCGGGTGGCCAGCGAAACCGGCCGTTTCGAGGAGGAGGGCTGGCGCATCCGCAAGGACGGCACCCGGTTCTGGGCAAACGCGATCCTCACCGCCATCCGCGATGCGAACGGCGAGCTGCGCGGATACGCCAAGGTCGTCCGCGACCTGACCGAGCGCCGCAAGGGCGACGAGGAGCGCCTCCGTCTGATCCAGGCCCAGGAGGCGGTCCGGCTCCGCGACGAGTTCCTCTCCATCGCCGCACACGAGCTGCGCACCCCGCTGACCGCGTTGCTCCTCCAGCTCCAGTCGATGGAGAAGGCCAAGCGCAGCTCCCCAGGGCCTGCGCTGCGCAGCGCGCGGAGGCTTGCCGGCCTGGTCGAGATGCTGCTCGACGTCTCCCGCATCGCCACCGGCCGGCTGGAGCTGTCGAAAGAGGACGTCGATCTGGTCCAGCTTGCCCGCGACGCGATCGATCGCTATTCGGACGAAGCGAGGCGGGTGGGCTCGGAAGTGCTGCTCGAAGGGGACGCGTCGGTTCGCGGAAGCTGGGACGCACTCCGGCTCGAGCAGGTGTTCGCGAACCTCGTCGGCAACGCCCTCAAGTATGCCGCAGGCTCCGCCGTCACCATCCGCGTCTCCGGCCGCGACGGCGAGGCGTCGTTCGAGGTCCAGGACCGTGGGCCGGGGATCGGGGCCGAGGACCTCTCGCGCATCTTCGACCGCTTCGAGCGCGCCGCGCCCTCGCGCCATTACGGCGGCCTCGGTCTCGGGCTCTACATCGCGCGGCAGGTGGTCGAGGCCCACGGCGGGACCATCGGGGTCCACGAGACCCCTGGGGGAGGCGCGACCTTCTCCGTCGTGCTCCCCCGCGCATGAACGTGCTCTCCGGCCGCTGTCACTGCGGCAATCTCTCGGTCCGATTCGAGACGGCGAAAGCACCCGGCGAGCTGGTATTGCGCAGCTGCCAGTGTTCGTTTTGCACCCGCCACGGTGCGCGAACCACCATCGATCGCGAAGGCAGCGCCCTCGTTTCGGTGCGCGACCCGGGGAAGCTGAGCCGATATTCCTGGGGCCGGCACACCGCGGAGTTCCTCGTCTGCCGCGACTGCGGCGGCTACCTGGGGGCGGTCGCGACGATTGGAGGCCGCAGGTACATGACGATGAATGTGAACCTGTTCGAGGAGGCGGGGCAGTTCGCGGCGAGGGCGGAGCCAGTGGACTACGACGCGGAAACGGTAGAGGCACGGAATCAGCGCCGGGCGGCGAACTGGACGCCCGCGGAAGTGCCTTGGAAGTGACCGCCTGTCGCCGAAGGAGATGCACCGCGCTCCGGACGGATGCGCCACGGCGCATCCAGTCCTGCGCGGCGTTCTGTTGCCGTACCCCCGATCGCGGCCAACCTGGCTAGTGGTCGTCCGCGAAAGGACGCGTGCCTGGGTGGGGGTGGGCAGGCCTGCCGCCGGAGCAGACGCACCGCGCTCCGGACGCGGATGCGCCACGGCGCATCCCGTACTTGCGGCGATCGTTAGTAAAGGATCGTTTGGTGCTGCGCGCCGATCCGGGAGTCCGCTACAGGTCGGCTCGGCACGTCTCTTCCGGTGTTGGGGACAAACCGGAAATGCTCGCGCCGTCGCGACATGTACGCGGAATCAAGATCGGCCATCGATGGGGAGCTTTATCCGAACTGGCAGGGCGTGGCGGAGGGTGGGGGCAGGCCTGCCCACCCCCGCCCAGGCACTATCCCCCAGCCCCATTGTTCGCGGTCAAGATCGCCAGGCGATGCGAAGCTATCTCGAACCGCAAGTAAGGGCGGCCCCTCGCCGGGGCTTGGAACGCCGCGCAGGACAGGATGCGCCGTGGCGCATCCGCGTCCGGAGCGCGGTGCGTCTGCTTCGGCGGGAGGGCTGCACCCCCGCCCAGGCACTATCCCCAGCCCCATTGTTCGCGGTCAAGATCGCCAGGCGATGCGAAGCTACCTCGAACCGCAAGTATGGGCGGCCCCTCGCCGGGGCTCGGAACGCCGCGCAGGACAGGATGCGCCGTGGCGCATCAGCGTCCGGAGCGCGGTGCATCTGCTCACTCGACGAGAAACACGGTGCACGACCGTGCTCCGTGCGCGCCGATGACGAGGGACTGCTCGATGTCCGCGGTCTTCGAGGGACCGGAGACGAAGCAGCCGTACCCCGGCCGAGGGAGGCGGACCTTCTCGTAGGCCTCGTGCATGTCGTTGACCAGCCGGGAGACGGGAACGACGAGCGCGAGATGCTGCGCGAGCACGAACAAGGCCCGATGCTTGAGCCCGGCCTCGGTGATCCACACCGCTCCGTTCTCCGCCACCGCGAGCTCTCCGGGGAGCACGGCGAGATCCACGCCTGCGAGGGTGTGCGGGATGACGTGGGCGGAGAGATCGATGCCGGGAAGCTGCGGAACGATCGATCCGATGATCTTCGCCTCCAGCGATTGCGCGAGCGCTCGCAGCTCCTCCGGAAGCGACGCTTCGTCGGTGCGCACGCAGCGTCCGCCTACCTCCTCGACGGAAAGGGTGAACTGAGCGGCGAGATCGCCGGACTTCTGTCCACGCCGGCCGTTGAGGTCGGGCAGCGGCGCCGGGGGCGGGGACGCCTCGCGGATCGCGCGGAGGATGTCCTCACGGCTTCCCACGGGCCCTCCATTGCGCGCGGAAGCTCTTCGCGGGCGGTACGGGAAGCTCGCGGGAGAGCCCCCACGCGTTGAGCCGCGAGTAGAGGATGCCGCGAGGCAGGACGCGCAGCGCGAACCGCGCCAGGGAGCCCGCCATCCGGTAGAGCCAGGTATGGGAAAGGACGATCCGTCCGACGCGCGCGCCGATGCTCTTGTCCGGCGGCAACAGCCCCTGCGCGGCGATCTCGCCGCGCCAGGCGAGAAGCTGGTGGTGCAGATCGATTCGCACGGGACAGACGTCGGTGCACGAGCCGCACAGGCTGGAGGCGAACGGCAGGGCTGCGTGCTTCTCCGCATCGATGCTGGGGGCGAGCACCGAGCCGATCGGCCCCGGCACGGTGACGCCGTAGCTGTGCCCGCCGCTCCGCCGGTAGACGGGGCAGGTGTTCAGGCACGCCCCGCAGCGGATGCACGAGAGCGAGCGCCGGAACTCGCTTCGCGCAAGAAGCTTCGAGCGCCCGTGGTCGACGATCACGATGTGCAATTCCCCGCCGGGGCGCGGCCCGTGGAAGTGGGCGGAGTAGGTGGTGATCGATTGCCCGGTGGCGCTCCGCGCGAGGAGCCGCAGAAACACGCCGAGGTCCTGCTGGCGGGGCACGATCTTCTCCACGCCCATGCAAGCGATGTGGAGGGGTGGCAAAGCGACGCCGAGGTCGGCGTTTCCCTCGTTGGTGCAAACGACCAGGCCACCTGTCTCGGCGATGGCGAAGTTCACGCCGGTGAGCCCGGCCTGCGCGGCGAGGAACTTCGAGCGCAGGTGGTGCCGCGCCGCCTCGGTGAGCGCCTTTGGATCGGAGACGCCCTTCGGCGTTCCGAGCTGGACGTGGAACAGCTCGCCGATGTCCTCCTTCTTGAGGTGGATGGCGGGCATCACGATGTGGCTGGGCGGCTCCCGCAGGAGCTGGACGATGCGCTCGCCGAGGTCGGTATCGACGACCTCGATCCCCCGCTCGATGAGGTAGGGGTTCAGGTGGCATTCCTCGGTGAGCATCGACTTGCTCTTCACCAGGCGCTGGACGCCGTGGTCGCGCAGGATCCCGTGGACGATCCGGTTGTGCTCGTCCGCGTTGCGCGCCCAGTGCACGTGGGCGCCGAGAGCACGAGCGTTCCGCTCGAACTCTTCGAGGTAGTCCGCGAGCCGCGAGAGCGCGTGGGCCTTGATGCGCTGCGCGAGCGAGCGCAGCTCCTCCCATTCCGGAACGGAGTGCTGCGCGCGGTCGCGCTTCTGCCGTACCCACCAGACCGCATTGTCGTGCCAGGCGCTGCGGGCCTCGTCGCGCAGGAAGACCGTTGCCTTCTGCGCGTGCTCGTTCATGCCGCTTCCGCCTGCGCGATCAGCTCCGCAACGTGGAGCACGCGGATGGGCTTGTTGTCGCGGCGCAAGAGGCCTTCGAGGTGCATGAGGCAGCTGGTGTCGGTCCCGGTGATGAGCGACACGGCGTTCTTCTCGTGCTCCCCGATCCGGTCCCTGCCCATGCGGGAGGAGATGGCTGCTTCGTCGATGGCGAAGGTGCCGCCGAACCCGCAGCACTCGTCCGGCCGGGCCGTCTCGCACAATTCCAGGCCCTCGATCCCTACGAGCAGCGCCCGCACCTTGTCCTGCGAGGGGACGAATCGCTCGCTGCCCGAGCCGAGGCGCAGCTCGCGCAGGCCGTGGCAGCTGCGGTGGAAGCCGACCTTCTGGGCGAAGCGTCCCCGTGCAGGGGCCTTGAGGACATCGTGGAGGAATTCGCAAAGCTCGTAGACGCGTCCGCGCATCGAATCGGCGCGGTCGCCGATCAGCGCCGGGTAGTGATTGCGCACCATGGAGACGCAGCTTCCCGAGGGGGCGACGACGTGCTCGTACTTTTCGAAGACGCGGAGGAACTTCTCGGCGAGCGGCCGTGCCTCCTCTTGAAAGCCTGAGTTGGCCATCGGTTGCCCGCAGCAGGTCTGGTCCTCGGGAAAGACCACCTTGCACCCGCGGCGTTCGAGGACCTCGACGGTGGCCATCGCCACCTGCGGGTAGAGCTGGTCGATGTAGCAGGGAATGAAGAGCGCGACTTCCACGCCTCCTTCGTAGCACGGCTGTGCAGGTGCGGCGCCGCTAGTTACCTTCGTCCGGCGATGTCTGCCTCCGCGCTGTCGCGCCTCGCCGAGCAGGCCGGCATCTTGCCGGAGTACCTCGATCAGTCGGGCACCGAGACGCGAATCACCTCCGACCGCACCCGCATCGCCATTCTCCGGGCGCTCGGAATCGACGCGAGCAGCGAGGCCGCGTGCGAGGCGGAGCTGGCCCGTCGCGCCGAACAGGAACGCAAGACGCCGCTGGCGCCGGTCGCGGTGGTCCCGGAAGGGGCAACGCCTCTGCTGGTGTCGTCTCCCGACATCTTCCGCGATGTGCCGTACGAGCTGGTGCTGGCCCTCGAGAGCGGCGAGACCCGGACCTCGTCGGGACGGCTGCGCGCCGATGGCGCGATCGCACTCGCTTCGCTCCCGGCGGGTTACCACACGCTCAAGCTGAGGCTCCGCGATCGCGAAGCGGAGCAACTCCGGATCGTGGCGCCCGCTCGTTGCGTGCATCCGTCCGAAGTGCTCGCCGGCAAGCGCGGCGTGGGAATCACCTTGCAGCTCTATTCCGTCGCGAGCGAGCGGAACCAGGGAATCGGCGACTTCACCGACCTCGCCACCATCGCGCGCTGGGCGGGCGAGCGCGGCGCCTCCTTCGTTGGCGTGAACCCGCTCCATGCGCTGCGGAACATCGCCGGCGAGATCAGCCCCTACAGCCCCATCACGCGGCTGTTCAAGAACCCCATCTACCTCGACGTCGAGGCCATTCCCGAGCTCCGCGAAAGCGAGCGTGCCCGGGCCTTGCTGCGCTCGTCGCGAGAGGAGATCGCCCAGCTGCGCGCAACCGACCGCGTGCAGTACGAGCGCGTCCAGGCGCTGAAGATGTCGATCCTCGCCGAGCTACACCGCGCATTCGAAAGGCTGCCGGAAGGGTCCCAGCGGTGGCGTGCCTATCGCGCCTTTGTCGCCGAGCAGGACCCCGAGCTGACGGCGTTCGTCTCTTTCCAAGCGCGGGCCAATCCGGAGCTGCCAGTCGACCTGCACCGCTACCTGCAATTCGAGATCGATCGGCAGCTCGCCTTCGTCGCGGAAAAGGCCCGGGCGGCCGGGCTACGCCTCGGCATCTACCAGGACCTCGCCATCGGCAGCGCAAAAGTCGGCAGCGACACCTGGGCATTTCCGGATCTGTTCGTCACGGGCGCCTCCATCGGAGCGCCACCCGACGGCTATTCGAAGGACGGCCAGAACTGGGGGCTCCCGCCCATCGACCCGGGAGCGCTCCGCGCCGGGCGGTATCGATACTTCATCCGCCTGGTCAAGAACGCGCTCCGCCATGCCGGGGCGCTGCGGATCGATCACGCCGTCGGCCTGTTCCGGCAGTTCTGGATCCCCGAAGGACTATCCGGCAAGGAAGGCGCGTACGTCCGGTTTCCCGCCGACGACCTGCTCGGCATCCTCGCGCTGGAAAGCCGCAGGCAAGGCGCGATCGTCGTCGGGGAGGACCTGGGCACGGTCCCCGCCGAGGTGCCGTCCGCTCTGCACGCTCGCGGCGTGCTCTCCTCGCGGGTCCTCTATTTCGAGCGCGACGCGAACGGTCGCTTCCTGCGCGCATCGGAGTACGAGCGCGATTCGCTCACCACGGCGAACACCCACGACATGCCGACCCTGGAGGGTTTCTTCCGCGGCCGGGACATCGACATCAAGCGCGAGGTGGGGCTCATCGCTTCGGATGAAGACGCGAAGCGCGCCCGCGAAGAGAGGCGGCGCGAGAAGCGCGAGCTGTTCCGCAGGTTGTCGAACGAAGGACTCCTGCAGCCGGGCGACTCCGACGATTCGCAGGTCCGCGCCGCGGTCCACGCCTTCCTCGAGCGTACGCCGGCGAGTCTGGTCGGGATCGCGCTCGACGATCTCCTCGGCGAAGAGGAGCCGGTCAACGTTCCCGGCGTCACGCCCGAGAAATTCGAAAGCTGGACGCGGAAGCTGCACCAGCCGGTCGAGCAGTGGACCTGCGACGACGACGTAGAGGGTGCGCTGCCGCTCTCGGGCGCTCGGCGGCTTGGCGAGTAGCTCGAAGTTACAACGAGGCGCTCGCCCGCCGCGCAGGCATGCGCAGCGAGAAAGGCAGTGGCACACTCGAGCATTCGCGTGGTCCGGCCTCATGCCGTCGCCCCTGCAGCGTGACGAGCGGGTATCCCGATGAACATCCGTCAAAAGCTCCGCTTCTCCTTCTTCAGTCTGCTCTTCACAGGCACGTTGCTCGGCGCGGCGCTCGTCGGCCTCGCGGTCGAGAACGTCCGCCGGATCGAACAGATCGTGAAGGTCTACGACGTGCTCCAGCTCAAGTCGCTGAAGCTTCGCTTCGACATGATCCTGATGAGCGACGGGATGCGCGGCTACATGCTCAATCCCCACGACCGGAGCGAGCATGAACGCAAGCTCGAGGCCGACCGCGACTTTTCCCGAGACGTGGCGGAGATGAAGGCCCTCGCTCCTCCCGAGCTGACCGCGCGCGTCCAGGCGGCCGAACGGATGGACGCGGACATCCTCGACCGGCTCGAAGAGCACATCATGGCGCTCACGGCCCAGGGTGCAGACAAGGAGGCGCGCATCCAGTACCAGGCGTACCTGCCCATCCGCGCCCGCCAGGTCGACCTGATCGACAGCGTCGAGGCAGCGGCGGATTCGCTGAAATCGGCGGCTATGGACAAGGTCACCCGCGCCACGCGGCTAGCGGTGGCCAGCGCATTCGTTCTCGTCGCCGCGATGGCCATCGGCGGTGCCTTCGCCGCTCATGTGGTGACGCGCAACCTCGTCGGACCGCTCACCGATACGGCCAAGCTCGCCACGGCGGCGGCCGAGGGTGATCTCGGGGTGAAGCTCGCCTACGACCGGCGAGGCGACGAAATCGGCGAGATGAGCCGGGCGTTCAACCGGTTCCTCGACTTCCTGCGCGACAACGTGCGGGTCGCCAACGCAATCGGTGCGGGTGACCTCTCGGTGGAGGTGCGGCCGCGGGGACCGGCAGACGCGTTCGGCCGCGCCTTGGAACGGATGGTGGCCTCCTTGCGGGACGCGGACCAGAAGCTCCGCGCCGAGCTCGCCGCGCGGCACCGCGCCGCCGAGGAGCTTCGCGCCGCCAAGGAAGCGGCGGAGGCGGGGACCAAGGCGAAGAGTGAATTCCTCGCCAACATGAGCCACGAGATCCGCACGCCGATGAACGGGGTCATCGGCATGACCGGGCTCCTCCTCGACACGGACCTTGGCGCCGAGCAGCGCGAGTATGCGGAAACGGTCCGCAGCTCGGCGGAAGCGCTCCTCACGGTGATCAACGACATCCTCGACTTCTCCCGCATGGAGGCCGGCAAGATGATGATCGAGCCGCTCCCATTCGATCTGCGGCCGGCCCTCGAGGAGACGCTGGACCTGCTCGGTTTCGCCTCGCAGCGCAAGGGTATCGACCTGGTCCTGCGGATGGCGCCGCAGGTGCCCGAGCGCGTAGTCGGCGACTCGGGCCGCATCCGCCAGATCCTCACCAACCTGATCGGGAACGCCATCAAGTTCACCGAGCACGGCCACGTGCTCCTCGACGTGGAAATTGCCTCCAGCACCGACTCCGAGGCCCTGCTGCGGTTCGCGGTGACCGACACTGGCATCGGCATTCCTCGCGATCGACTGCCGCACATCTTCGAGAAGTTCACGCAGGCGGACGCGTCGACCACCCGCCGCTTCGGGGGCACCGGGCTGGGCCTCGCCATCAGCCGCCAGCTCACCGAGCTGATGGGTGGACGGGTCGAAGTCTCCAGCAAGGTGGGAAAGGGATCGACCTTCACCGTGCTGTTGCCGCTGCGCGTCGACCGCCGCGCGCCCGGGGCGGCGCCGAGAATGGTCGACCTGGTCGGGCTGCGTGTGATGGTGCTCGACGACAACGAGGTGAACCGCCGAGTGGGGCACGAACAGATCACCACCGTCGGCATGCGCAACGGCTCGTATGGCTCAGCATCGGAGGCCCTGCGGGCGCTGCGTCAGGTGGTCGACGAGGACGATCCCTACGACATCGTGATCGCCGATTTCCAGATGCCCGACATGGACGGCGAAGCCTTCGCCAGGCAGGTGAAGGCCGATCCGAAGCTCGGCGAGACTGTCGTGGTCCTCCTCACCTCGGTCGGGCAGACCCGCGAGACGGCCGCGCTACGCGAGGCGGGGATCTTCGCTTGCCTGACCAAGCCGGTGCGCCAGTCGCAACTCCTCAACACTCTCGCTGCCGCCTGGTCCTCGCGGAACCAGAAACTTTCCACCCCGCCGAAGCCCGAACGGCGGCTCAATCCGGCGTCCGCACCCGTGTCCCTCTTCAAGGACTATTCCCCGCGGGTGCTGGTGGTAGAGGACAACATCATCAACCAGCGCATCGCCGCGAGGCTTTTGCAGAACCTCGGCTGCACCGTGGACGTCGTCGCGAACGGCAGGGAAGCCGTGGAGATGATCGGCAGCATCCCCTACGACCTGGTGCTGATGGACGTGCAGATGCCGGAGATGGACGGATTCGCGGCGACGGCCGAGGTTCGCCGCGGCCACGGACCGCAGACCTCGTTGCCGATCGTGGCGATGACCGCGAATGCGATGGCCGGCGACCGCGAGCGCTGTCTCGAGGCGGGCATGAACGATTACGTGAGCAAGCCGGTCCATCCGGAGGATCTGCAGCGCGTCCTGCACCAGTGGGTGAAGGTGCCGGCACACGCTTGACGTCGGGGAATGCGCGCGATGCCGGGAAACTACCAGATCACGGCTCCGGACGAACGAGCCCGACGCGGATCGCG
>VBKL01000116.1 GCA_005879805.1 Deltaproteobacteria bacterium
ATACCGGATGCCGCCGTGGATCATTCCGGAATTCGCGCCCGAAGAACCCGCCGCGAAATCCTTCTTTTCCACGAGCATGGTGGTGAGCCCGCGCATCGCGGCATCCCGCGCGATGCCGGTTCCGTTGACCCCCCCACCGATGACGAGCAGGTCGTAAGATGTCACTGCGCCGATCCTGACAGGCGGGGGCGGTCTTGCGCAAGGACGTTGTCGCAGCGCAGCACGAACGAAAACAGGCCGTCGTTACTCTGGCTTGCGCACGGTTGTAGCTACGTGCAGCTCGCGCAACTGGTGTGGTTCGACCTCGTTGGGCGCATCTGTCATGAGGTCGGTGCCCTTCTGCGTCTTGGGGAACGGGATCACGTCGCGCAGGCTCTCCGCTCCGGAGAGGAGCATCGCGAGCCGGTCCATTCCGAGCGCGATTCCCCCGTGCGGCGGCGCCCCGAAGCGCAGCGCCTGCAAGAGGAAGCCGAACTTCTTCTCCGCCTCCTCGGGCCCGATGCCCATCGCCGCGAAGACCCTCTGCTGCACCAGCGGATCGTGGAGCCGGATCGATCCGCCGCCGATCTCGAACCCGTTGAGGACCAGGTCGTACCGGTAGCAGAGGACGCGTCCCGGATCGGTCTCGAGGTATTGCACGTGATCGTCGTGCGGCCGGGTGAAGGCGTGGTGGGCGGCGACGAATTTCTTCGACTCCTCGTCGTACTCGAAGAGGGGCGGATCGACGACCCAGAGGAACCTCCAGGACGCCGGTGCCTTGGGATCGCCGGTGCCGTACTCGGGAATGAGCTCGAGACGCTTGCCGAGGTGCAGGCGGAGGTTGGCGAGCACGGTATGCACCGCGCTCTCCTTGCCGAACTGGAAGAGGATGAGGTCACCCGGCTTGGCCGACACCGCGGCATTGATCGCGGCACGGGCCTCGGGAGCGATGCTCTTCGCGAGCGGGCTCTGCGTCCAGTTGCCCTGGTCGTCGACCTTGGCGCGGGCGAGCCCCTTCGCTCCCATGCCCTTGGCGATCTCCTCCAGCTTGTCGGTCTCGGTGCGCGAGAGGCCCGCGCTCGCCGGGACGAGCATCGCCTTCACGATCTGACCGGGCCGCCGCTCCGCGAACGAGGACCACATGGGGATCCCCGCCCCGCGGTGCCCGGCGACGATGTCGGTGAGATCGACGTGCTTCATGTCGAAGCGCAGGTCGGGCTTGTCGTTGCCGTACTCGCGCATCGAGTGCTCGTAGGTCATGCGCGCGAAGGGCCGCGGGATCTCGATCCCGTGGTTCTCCTTCCAGAGCGTGGCGACCAATTCCTCCACCACCGCGAAGACGTCGTCCTGGGTGACGAACGACATCTCGAGGTCGATCTGGGTGAACTCCGGCTGGCGGTCGAGCCTCATGTCCTCGTCGCGGAAGCACTTGACGATCTGGAAGTAGCGGTCGAACCCCGACACCATGAAGAGCTGCTTGAAGAGCTGCGGGCTTTCCGCGAGCGCGTAGAACTTGCCGGGCGAGAGGCGGGAGGGGACGAGGAAGTTGCGGGCGCCGCCGGGCGTGTAGCGGACGAGGAACGGCGTCTCCAGCTCGAGAAAGCCCCTCTCGTGCAGGACGCGTCTGGTGGCGGCGTTCATCCGCGAGCGGATGAGGAGCGGGCGCTGCGCGGCGGGACGGCGCAGATCGAGATAGCGGTAGGCGAGCCGCTTCTCCTCGGCAGTGTCGGTGCGGTCCTCGACGAGGAACGGCGGGGTCTCGCTGCGGTTGAAGATCTGCGCCTGGATGGCGTGGACCTCGATCTCGCCGGTGACGAGCTTGGGATTCGCGTTCGCGCCGCGAGAGACGACCTTGCCCCGCACGCCCAGGCAGTACTCGAGGCGCAGCTCGTGGGCGAGATCGGAGAGCTCCTTGCCGACGTCCTCTTCGAACACCACCTGGGTGATGCCGGCGCGATCGCGCAGGTCGATGAACACCGCGCCGCCGTGATCGCGGCGGTGGTGGACCCATCCGAAGAGGACCACTTCGCGTCCCACGTCCCGCGAGGTGAGCTCGCCGCACGAGTTCGTGCGCTTCAGCTCGCGGATGAATTCCGCCACGGTGCCTCCGATACGGGCTGCGGCCTTTCAGGGGCCGGTTCGGTAACACGGGCACGGAAAATAGGGAACTGGACTTCCACCGGCGATGGCGTTGGATGCTGCAGCCTCTCGGACCCAGCCGTTGGCTTCCCGGTTGCACAAGTCTCGAGGTGCCATGGGTCGCTTCTTTCTTTCCGGCCAGACTACCTGCGCGCTGCTCCTCGGAGCCGGGCTCCTCCTTCGGGCCCAGTCGGCGCTACGGTCGAACGAACCGGCTCCTCGGGCCCCGCGGGCGCATCCGGCGGAGATGTTTCCCGAGCGGACGCCGCCCGCCGAGGCCGCTCCTCGGGCCGTCAAGGGGGCAAGCGAGCGAGACGGAAAGAAGGCCCGGAGTGGGAAAGCGCGTTCCCACGCGAGGAAGGCGTTCGGGCACAGGCTGAGGCGAACGGAGGCGGCGACGAACGGCGCCCGCTGCGGCTCCCCGCTTGCACAATCGCGTCTCTGCGGCTGAGGAAACCGCACGGCTTTTTCGATCCGGATGGTGTGGGGGGCGGCGAGTGAACTCGGGCGAGGGAAAAAAGGTTTCCGGGAAGTCCTACGATCCCATCTGCGGAGTACGCGTAGAGGGAGGACTGGGCGTTCCGAAGAGCGAGTACAAGAAGCGCTGGTACTTCTTCTGCTCGGACAAGTGCAGAAACGAATTCGAGCGTGCGGCGGAGCGGATCCGGATGCAAGAGGCGGCGCGCGCGGGCGCGCTGTTCACGCAAGGCAAGGTGAGATGGGGGCTGGCTTGAAGGGCGGCGGGTAGGAAGGAGCCTGCCGGTAGCCAGCGCCGGCGGCTTCCGATGAATCCGGAAGAGGCGAGGAGCGCGGTCCGCCCGGTTGCGGCCCGCGCTCCTTCCGCCCCCTGGCTCATGTTGACGTTGACGTCGACGTGGTCGTGAACGTAGACGGCGACGGCGACGTGAACGTGGCCGTGAACGGACCCCTCGGTGATTTGTCCACGGCCACGTCGCCGTCGCCGTAAGTCCTGGATGGTCCCGACGCCGTAGACGATGAGGCCGACGAGCGAGAGCGCGGTGGCGCCGCTGGTGAGGATGGTGCGCCCGAGCATCTCGTTGATGGAGAGATTGATGAGGTCGCGGAAGGCCGTGCCCTTGAAGCGCTTCCGGTTCTCGCGGATGCGGTCGTAGATGACGATGGTGTCGTTCACCGAGTAGCCCACCACCGTCAGGATCACCGTCACCGAGGTGAGGTTGAACTCGTGGCGGGTGACGACGAAGTAGCCGAGCGTGACGATGGCGTCGTGGATGAGAGCGATGATCACGCCCGGCGAGAAACGGAAGTCGAAGCGGAAACCGACGTAGATGAGGATCATCCCCATCGCGTAGAGGACGGCGAGGATGCCGTCGTTGCGCAGCTGCTTGCCGACTTGCGGGCCGACGTACTCGGTCCGCACCACCTCGACGGATTCCTGGCCGAATCGCTCGCGCAAGGCCGCGCCGATCTTGTCGCCGGGTCCTTGCGTGATGACGGTGTATTCCTGGATCTGGCCTTCGCGGGAGGTGAGCGTGCGCACCTCCTTCGGCTGCACGCCCGCCTTCTCGACCGCGGCCTGCAGGGCCTTCGGGTCCACCGGCTTCTTGAAGGAGAAGTCGAGCTTGTCGCCCACCTCGGGATCGAAATGGAAGCCCGAGGGCTCCGAGGTCGACAGCTCGCGCGACACCTCGTCCTTCACCTTGGCGGCGGTTTCCGGCGTGAGGAGCGCGATGCGCTCGACCCGGATGAGGAACTGGTTCTCGCTCGGGTTCCCGTAGACCTGCACGGTCGGCTCGCCGAATCCGACCTTGCTCACCTGGTCGCGGACATCCGACGCATCGACCTGCTTGTTGAACTTGAGCTGCAGCTCGGTTCCCCCGGCGAAGTCGACCCCGTAGTTGAGCTTGGGCCAGGCGACGGCGCCGAAGAGGATGAGCGCGTTGACGACGAGCGACGCGGTGACCGCGACGCGCCGGTATTTGACGAAATCGTGATTCGTCCCGGGCTTGATCAGCTCGAAGTACTTCATCTGCATCGCGCCACCTCGATCAGACCGAGAACGCCTTGTGGAGCTTGCCGTGCCCGACGAACCACTCGACGATGGCGCGGGTGACGACGATGCTCGTGAACATGGAGGCGAGCAGCCCGATGATGAGGGTCGTAGCGAAACCGCGCACCGGTCCCGATCCGTAGGCGCGGATGACGAACCCGGCGACCAGCGCCGTCACGTGCCCGTCGAAGATGGTCCAGAAGACCTTGTCGTAGCCCTGCTGCACGGCAGCGCCGATCGCCCTCCCCCCCTTCATCTCCTCGCGGATGCGCTCGTTGATGAGGACGTTGGCGTCGACCGCCATGCCGAGGGTGAGGACGAAGCCGGCAATGCCGGGGAGGGTCAAGGTCGAGTCCATCAGCGCCATCACCGCCAGCACCACGATCCCGTTCAGGACCAGCGCGATGTCCGCGACGAAGCCGCTGAACCGGTAGTAGAGAGCCATGAAGATGAGGACGAGCAAGAGGCCACCGACGGCCGCCTTGGTGCCGCGCCTGATGAGCTCGGGACCCAGCGAGGCGCCGACGCTGCGCTCTTCGAGGATGCGTACCGGCGCCGGCAGCGCGCCGGACTTGAGCACCAGCGCGAGGTCCTTCGCTTCCTGCAGCACCTCGTTGATGGGCTTGAGACCTCCGAGGTGGATGGAGCAGATGCCGCCGGGGATCTCCGACTGGATGACGGGGGCGGAGTCGACGTTGTCGTCGAGCACGATGGCCATCCGCTTCTTCACGTTCGCCGCGGTGAGCCTGCCGAAGACGTCCGCTCCCGTGCGGTTGAAGCTGACCTGCACGTAGGGCCGGTTGCCCTCGCCCGGAGAATTATCGAAAGCGATGGTCGCGTCGGTGATGTACTCGCCGGTGAGCCCGGCCTTCTTGTCGAACAGGTACGTCCGGTAGTAGCCCTCGCCCCGCCCGCGCTCCTCGACCTTCTGCAGGCCGAACTCACGGCCCGGGGGCGCCTTCCCCTGCAGGAAGGTGGTCAGCTGGTTGCGGTCCTTGCCGCGCAGATACGGGGACTGGACTTCGGCGCCGCCGGGACCTTCGTAGCGATCCCAGTCGAGGGTGACCCCCGGCGGCAGGTCCTTGAGCTGGGTGAGGCTCCTGTCGGCGTCGTCCACCATCTTGAACTCGAGCTGCGCGGTCTTGCCGAGAAGCTCCTTTGCCTTCTCCGGATTCGAGTAGCCCGGGAGCTGGACGAGGATGGCGTTGTCGCCTCGCTTGGCGATGGTCGGCTCGGAGACGCCCCACTTGTCGACGCGGTTGCGGATCGCCTTCACCGCCTGGTCGACGGCGCTCTCCTTGAGCAGCTTGATGGCGCTGTCCTTCATCGCGAGCTCGAACGAACCGGACGACGAGCGGCGCACGTACATGTCGGTGTAGCCCGTGGTGATCTCGTCCTTCGCCTTGCTCACTGCGTCGGGATTCCCCGTGACGGTGACGATGCCGGTATCCGGGTCGCCTTTCACGTCGACGCCCTTGATGCTCCGCCTGTCGAAATCGAGGGCGAGCTCCTCGGCCCTGCGGACGGCTTTCTCGCGGACCGCGCGGTCGACCTCGACGCCCATCACGAGGTGGATGCCGCCCTGCAGATCGAGACCGAGGTTCAGGTGCCGCTTGGGTGCCCAACCCGGACGCCGCTGCTCGAAGACGCCGGCCTCGTTGCGCTGGTCGGCGGGCAGCTGGAAGTACGTCCAGGTTGGAACGAGCGCGTAGACGGCCCCCAAGGCGACGAGGACGATCAAGCCGGCCTTCCAGTACCACGATCGATCCATGCCACATCCTCCGATGCTACGGCCCCGGCCTGCTCGCCGCCGGCAGGGCCTTACTTCTTGGCGGGCTCTTCCGCGGCGGGAGCGGCAGGCGTTTCCTTGGCCGCATAGGCGCCGGAGATCTGGGATTTCAAGACCCGCACCTTCACGTTGGGCGCAATCTCGACACTGAGGACGTCGCCCTGTACCGCCGAAACCCTGCAGACGATGCCGCCGCTCGTGACCACTTCGTCGCCCTTCTTCAGCCCGTCGATGAACGTCTTGTGCTTGCGCTGTTGCTGCTGCTGCGGGCGCATGATCATGAAGTAGAAGATCAGGAAGAAGATCCCTACCAGGAACACCATGTTGAGCGAGCCGCCGAACGGCGACCCGCCCGCGTCGGCAGCCTGCGCGAACAGCGCGATCAAGAGATTCTCCTTCGCGAAAAAGCGGGCACTTGTAGCACCGGGAGGAAGGGGCGGCAACCGCCGCGGCCCACAGCCGCAGCGGTTGCTCGCCTCCTCTCGCCTGGCGAAGCGCCTTCGCGATCCGTCGCGGAATCCGGCTGCGCTGCACCCGGAAGCAGGCCCCCCGACCTGCCCCGGGCGCGCGCCTACCCGTTCGCCGCCGCGGGTGGCGCTTCTCCTTCGTCCAACCTGCGCAAAGCATCGAGCACCACTTCCTGCACGTTCTGCCGCCGCACCGATTGCGGAATCGCCGTCGCCGGCGCGGAGAGGAAGGTGAAGGTCCCCGCGGAAGCGACGCGAACGAGACCGAGCACCGCCTGCCGTGCGTCGTCGGCCTCGTCGAGCGCGGTGGAGAATCCGAACACCAGATCGCCTTCGTGGAACCCGAAGATCCGCTCGATCCCGTCGCGGCTGATGAGGAGCAGGCCCGTCTTGCGACCCTGGGCGACGATGTCGAAGACCTCCGTCGCATGGGTGGAGGCGAGCTCTCCCCACAATACGGCCCGGACGTCTGGCTGGAGCAGCTCGCGGATCCGCGGGTGCTCCGCACGGAGCGGACTGGTCACGGCAAACCCCCCATAGACCACTTTGTAGCAATTTGCGGGGTCACTGCAACTCCTACACCCACCCCGCCCGACTCAGGCCGCGCGCTGCCCGCAAGATTCGCCCTTGCAGCAGCACTCGGTCCCCTGCCCCATGAGCCTTCCGCCGCGCAGCGTCGCGCCGATGACGATGGCGGCGCTGATGATGACGAGGTTCTTCAGGATGTACTGGCCTTCCAGGGTCGGCGCGAACGGGAAGCGGACGAAGGTGAGCGAGGGAAAAAGCACGAGGGGCATCAGCGTCCCGGCCATCTGCAAGAGGAGCAGGGCGAGCGCGATGCGGAGATGGACGCCGAGAAGCAGGGCAAGGCCGACCCAGGTTTCCCAGAGGGCGAGGATGGGCAGCGCGACCTGCGGGCCGATCAGTCCGAGGGTCAGCTTCGCGATCGTCGCAGAGGCGAGATGCTCGGCGGGGCTCGCCCCCGGAACGAACTTCAAGGCGCCGAACCAGACGAAGACGATGCCCAGGCTCGCGCGCAGGAGCGCGATGCCGTTCGCCGCCATCCAGCCGACGAGACGCCCTTCGGCCCGGTGAAAGCCGTCGACGATCCGCTCATCGGGCGGTGGTTGCACGACTACCTGCAGGCGCGCGTGCGACGCGCCGGTTGCGATCCGCATGTGGTGAATCCCCCCTGCAAGGAGTCTCTGGTAAAATACCAGCCGACTGCAATTCTACACAGCCGTTCAGCCGGATGAGGGGTCCACTCCTTCGCGGAATGACGCCAGCGCTCCGTCAACGAAGGCGCGGGATTGGCCGCGCTCGATGGCGTCGCGCATACCCGCCATCAAATCGGCATAGAAGGTCAGGTTGTGGAGGCTGTTCAGCCGGTAGGCGAGAAGCTCCTGCGCCGCGTATAGGTGACGCAGGTACGCTCTCGTGAAAGTGCGGCAGGTGTAGCAGCGGCACTCACCGTCCGGAGGTCGCGGATCGCGCGCGTAGCGGGCGGCCTTGATCTGGAGCCTGCCGCGCCGGGTGAAGAGCAGACCGTTGCGCGCCACGCGCGTCGGCAGCACGCAGTCGAAGAGATCGATCCCCGAGAGCGAGCAGCGGAGGAGATCCTCCGGTGTCCCGACTCCCATCAGGTAGCGCGGCTTGTCCGCGGGCAAGAGAGGCGCGGCGTGCTCGACGCCTTCCCACATCGCCGCGGGGTGCTCGCCGACCGAGAAGCCGCCGAGCGCGGTCCCGGGAAAATCGAAGGCGGCGATCTGTTGCGCATGCCGCTCGCGGAGATCGCGATGCAGGCCGCCCTGCACGATCCCGAACAGCGCTCCCGAGTCATCACCGCTCCGTTCCCACTCCGCCTTGCACCGCGCGGCCCAGCGGGTGGTGCGCGCGACCGCCTCCTCGTGGTGCGCCCGATCGGCCTCGGACGGCAGGCATTCGTCGAAGCACATGAGCACGTCGCTTCCGAGCTGGAGCTGGATCCCCGTGGCGCGCTCCGGCGTCAGGAGCTGCGCGCTGCCGTCGAGGTGGCTACGGAACGCAGCGCCCTCCTCGTCGATCTTCCGGTGCTCGGCGAGCGAGTAGATCTGGAAGCCGCCGGAGTCGGTGAGGAGGCATCGGTCCCACGACATGAACCGGTGCAGGCCGCCCATTTCATGGACCAGCTCGGGACCGGGGCGCAGGAGCAGGTGGTAGGTGTTCCCGAGGACGATCTGGGCACCGATGGCGGCGAGATCATCGGGCGCGATGGCCTTCACCGAGCCGGCCGTGCCGACCGGCATGAACTGCGGCGTGTCGACGGTGCCGTGGGGAAGCACGAGCTTTCCGCGCCTCGCCCGGCCATCGCGATGGGTAACCGTGAATTGCAACACTGAGATGCTCTATACGATCAACATCGCGTCGCCGTAGCTGAAGAATCGGTACCTCTGGCGCACGGCCTCACGGTAGGCAGCGAGGAGGCGGTCGAGGCCGGCGAAGGCCGCGACCAGCATGAGCAGCGTGGAGCGCGGCAGGTGGAAGTTGGTGAAGAGCCCGTCGACGGCGCGGAAGCAGTAACCGGGGGAGACGAAGAGATCGGTCGCGCCTGGTCCGGCGCGGAGCCGCCCGCCCTCGCTCGCCGCCTCGAGGGTCCGGAGCGCCGTGGTACCCACCGCGATCACGCGCCCCCCTCTCTCGCGGGTGCGGGACCACGCTTCCGCCGTCGCGGGCGGCACCGTGCAGCGCTCCCGGTGCATGCGGTGCTCCTCGGTGCGGAGGCTGCGCACGGGAAGGAACGTCCCGGGGCCCACGTACAAGGTGATGGGAGCGAGCGAGATGCCGCGCAAGCGGAGCGATTCGAGGAGGGCGTCGGTGAAATGGAGGCCCGCGGTAGGCGCCGCCACGGCTCCGCGCTCGCGAGCGAAGATGGTCTGGTACCGCTCGCGATCGCTCGGCTCCGGGGGACGGTCGATGTACGGAGGCAGCGGTGTCTCCCCGGCCTCGTCGAGATACCGCCACAGGTCGTCCCCTTCGAAGGGAAGCCGGACCGTCACCTCGCCATCGCCGACGGCGGCGATCTCGATCCTCGCGCCGTGCGCTTCGACGATCGCGCCGGGCCGCAGCGGCTTCGACGAGCCTCCCAGGGCGAGCCAGTCCCTGCCTCCGAGCGGCTCGACGAGCAGAAGCTCCACCTTTCCGCCCGTCCCTTCCTTGTGACCGCGAAGCCGCGCCGGAATCACCTTGGCGTCGTTGACGACGAGGAGGTCGCCCTCGCGCAGCAGATCGGGGAGGTCGCGGACGGATCGGTGCGCGGGCGCCCCCTCTGTCCGGGGAAGCACGAGGAGCCGCGAGGCGTCGCGCTCGGGGAGCGGGGCCTTGGCGATGAGCTCCTCGGGCAACTGGTAGTCGAACGCCGCGACGTCCATCGGTAGGCTGCTCTACCCCAGCTCGTCGACGATCTCGTACAGGCCGAGCGCGGGCAGGTGGAGGTATCCCGACCAGGCGGCGCGCGCCAGGGTTCCGTCCTCCACCCATTCGCGAAGCCACCCGCCCGCGGTCGCCGGGTCGTGCTGCCGGAGCAAAGCGCCCTGCTCTTCCGCCCAGCGCCGGTTGCGCTCCTCGTGGACGCCGACCGGTGGCGCGCAGACGAAGGGCATGCCCAGGGCGGCGAAGAAGGTGAGCTCGCTCGGCTTGCTCCACAGCGCGTCCGCCTCGGCGAGCAGGTCGTGGAACTTCCGCAAATAGGAAAGCGTGTCCGGGTCGTAGAGAATCTTCGCGCCCGGATGGCCTTCGAGGCCCGCGTCGCGGAGCGCCTCCCGGAAGGCGCGCGCGGCCGCTTCGCGACGGCCGGCGACGAGGGAGAGCTGCAGGCGCTCCGACTTCACCTCCGCGGCGATTCCGCGGATGAGGCGCACGGCGAGCGGGATCTGGGCCCCCGCTCCGCCGACGGCGAAGACCACCAGAGGCGGGCGCGACGGGGACGGAAGCGTGCCCAGATCGGCCGTCGCCCGCGTCCGCAAATGCTCGCGGGGAGCGAGCCGCCCGAGGCGCGAGGCGAGCAGCGTCCGCAGCCGCGAGCGGTCGCGGCCGACGAGGTGATCGGGAAGCGGAAACCCGGTGGTGCGCAAGTTCGACTCCAGGACACCGTAGCTGAGGAGCCGCCTGCGCGCGTGCTCGGTGGGAGCGAAGTACCGGATGGCGCTCTTGCGCGGTTCGGGGGGTGCCCAGACGCGGTTGATGTCCGAATCGGTAACCACGCAGTACAGATTCGTCGCGCCGTGCAGCTCCGCGAGGATGGCCGCTGCGTAGAAAGTGGTGACGAGCGGCGCGCCCGTCTCGCGCAGGTGCCTGGCGAGTTGCACGCCCGCCCCCGACTTTGCCGCGCGCACCATCCACCGCGTCCCGGCAGTGGGGCCAGAGCGATCCCGCGCCGGCCAGGGCGGCGGAATGGCGGTAATGGCCTTTACCAACGCCCCGAGGGGAGCGCGCACCGCAGGAAATTGCGAGAACCGCGTGAGCGCCTCGTAGAAGTTGCGCGTGCGTCCCCAGAAGCGCGCGTCCGTCTCGCCGCCGAGCGGCGGCTCCTCCATCCGGTGCAGCGGAACGCCGAACGCGTCCGCGAGCGCGAGCGCGGCGCGGAGGTGGCCATACCCCATGTCGATCGCGGCAACGACCGGTCGCTTGCCAGCTTGCTCGGGCACGGAATCGCGGCTTCTCCTGCCTGTCCCCTGCGCTGTCAAGGGCCTCCCCGCCCCTGCACCGAGTGCACAGCTTGGGGGTCATCATGGACATTCCTGTCCTCCACCTCCTGAATCGCTTCTGGATCGGCGGCGCCGAGCGCCAGTTCGTCGAGCGCCTGCGCCGCAATCCGAAGGGGTTCTCGGTGCTGGTCGGTTGCCTGGAGCTTTCCGGACCGCTCTTGCCGCAGATTCGCGCCCTCGGGCACGAACCCTGGGTTTTCCCGGTCAACGGCTCGCTTTTGCAAGCAAACACCGCCAAGCAGATCGCCCTCATGGCGGCGCTCATCCGGGATCACGGCGTCCGCATCGTCCACGCCACGGACTACTACACGAACCTGCTGGCGCTCGGGGCGGGCAAATTGACCGGTGCCAAGGTGATCGTGAGCCGCCTCGACCTCGGGCACCTGCGGGCGGGCTTCGGCCGCTGGCACCGCGAGGCCGAAAAGTGGAACGCGCGCAACGCGGACCTCGTCGTCGCCAACGCGGACGCCGTGCGCGAGGTCTGCATCCGGGAAGAGGGATGCGACCCGGATCGAGTGGTGGTGGTGCGCAACGGACTCGATACGGCGCATTTCGACGCGCTGGCCAGGCAGCCGCTGCAGGCCCCCCTGCCCATCGAAGATGGCGACCTTCCCGTCGCGGTGATCGGGAACCTCTGGCGCGTGAAGGGGCACCGGACGCTGGTCGAGGCGGCGGCGGAGATCGCGGCGCGGATCCCGCGGGTGAAGTTCCTCTGCGCGGGCGAAGGACCGGAACGCGAAGCCCTGGAAAAGCGCATCGCGGAGCTGGGTCTCGAGAAGACGGTCCATCTGCTCGGCCACCGTCTCGACATCCCGGCCATCCTCGCCCGCTCCCGGGCGGCCTGCCTCTGCTCGAGCGCGGAGGGCCTCTCCAACGCGCTGATGGAAGCGATGGCCTCGAGCCTGCCCATCGTCGCTACCTCGGTAGGCGGCAATCCGGAGCTGGTGCGGCCGGGCGAGAACGGCCTTCTCGTCCCCTTCGGCGACGCCCGGGCGCTCTCGACGGCGCTGGTCCAACTGCTTTCCGATCCCGCGGCGGCCGCGGAGATGGGGCGGCGCGGAAGACTCCGGATCGAGAGCGAGCTGACGCTCGAGAAGATGGCGGAAGGGCACGGCGCTCTCTATCGGCGGGCCCTCGACGCCTCTGCGGTTCGCGCCGCCGCGTGATACGAACGGCACGACGTGGCCTCCGAATCCGGCATCATGGCCGAGGCGTTCGCCGCCGTCCGGCGAAGCCCTCTCGCCATTTTCGCTGCCTCGGCGCTCGCCATCATGCCCGCGCACCTGCTCGCCAGTGCCGTCGACTACGTCGGGGCGCGCGGGATTACGGCCGAGACTCCGCCGACGCGCTCGGAGCAGGTGAGAAGCCGGCGTGCCGAGCTCGCCGATCGCGCTGCGCCAGCGAGCCCGGAAGCGAATACGGCGGAGCAGCGCGAGGTCCTCCGCCAGGCGTCCGGAACCCCGCCGCCCACCCAGCCGCTGCGGCTCCGGTTTGGCCGGGGAATCACGCAGGCGATCGCCATCGGCATCCTCTTCGCCGGACTGCTCCTCGCCCAGGCCGCGATCGTCCCGCTCGCCTTCGGCCAGGGCGGAGCGGCAGCCGCGTGGGCCGCGGTGGGCGCTCGATTCGGGTCGGTGTGCGCCGCGGCTTTTGCCGGAGCCGCGCTGGTCGCCGTCGGTATTCTCTGCCTTGTCGTGCCGGGGATCGTGATCGCCATTGTTTTTTTCTTCGCCGCTCCGGCCGCCGTCTCGGAGCCGAACGGCGGGTTCGCGGCGCTGCAGCGGTCAGTGCGGCTCTTCGGACGGGTCTGGCCGGAGCTCGTCGCCCTCGTCTTCGTGACCGCGGGCATCGACGTCGGGCTCCACGAGCTGGTCTTCCGGCTGTTCCCGACGCTGCGCCCGATTCCCGCGGCTCTCGTCGACGCCGCGCTGAGCGCGCTCGTCCTGCCCTTTCCACTGCTCCTGAGCGCCATCCTCTACCTGCGCGCCCGCAGCGCGGCGGACGGCGTTCCCATGGAGGAACTGCGTCAGTACATGCGCCGGATCTCCGCGCCGGGATAGTAATGGGCGAGGATGGCCCGGTAGCCGTCGCCGTGGAGAGCCCGCCCCCGCGCTCCCCACTGGCAGAGGCCGACGCCGTGGCCGCTGCCGCGCCCGCGGAAGACGGCGGAATCCTTCTCGAGGTTCACCTCGAAAAGGAGCGAGGGCAGCGTCTCGTATCCGAGGATCTGGCGCAGCTCGGATGCGCCGATCCGGCGCGTTCCACCGCTGGTCCCGAGGGCGATCTCCCTGGCGCGGCCGCTCGTGGTGCGCTCCGAGACGGAGACGGCGGAGACCGGAGCGAGGATCCGCCGCGCCTTCCGCAGCGCGGCCGAGATCTCCCGGAGCGGAATCCGCGCCGTCCAGGGCCGGTCCGGGTCGCCCTCGTCTTCGCGCGCGCCGGCGAGGTACGGCGTCGCGCCGGCGGGGAGCCGGAAGGCCTCCTCCGCAGCTTCGCTCCGTCCTCCGCACGAGGCGCTGAAGTACGCCGCGATCGGGGCCTCGCCGAAGGTCAGCACCTCGCCGTGCGTGGCTCGGGCCGCTTCTTTTGCCGCTTCTGTCGCGCCGCCCTGCGCGTAGACCTGATCGAGCACCGAAGCGCGGAGGTGGAAACGCGAAGAGGGACCCCGCGCCACTTTCTGTGCCATGGCGAAGGTCCGGGCGGCGACCGCCTGGGCTTCGAGGGCCGCCTTGGGCCAGGCGGAAGGAACCTCCGCCGACACCACCGAAGCGACGTACTCCTCGAGATCGACGGATTCGACCGCCGAGATCCCGTCGCCGTCGGCCCAGAGCGTGAGCTTCCCCGCGATTGGGTGGCCGTCGAGACGGGTCCCTGGCTCGAATGATACGGGCGGCGGCGCTTCGCTTTGGCTTGTCTGTAATTTTCCATGTCGAGCGGTAAGGCGCAGACCGCCCGCCAGGAGCGCCGCCGACTCGACGCGCGCAGCGGGATGCCCGCTCCACAGCTCGATGCGGATCTCCTCGCCCGCGGCGGCGCCGGAGACCAGGATCGCGCAGAGGTAGGCGGCGGGCGGTGGCGGGCGCACCGCCAACGCTTATCCCGGCGGCCGGTCATTGGGAAAAAAGGGGACAGTGCTAGAATCAGGTCCGTGCTGCGGCGCATCAGGAAGTCGATCGCCCTGAAGCTCATCCTGGCCTCCGCGATCCCTTCCGCGCTGGTGCTGCTCGTAGGCCTAGGCGCGCTGATCGCCCACACCGAACGGATCGCGCAGGTCAATCCCGGAGCCGCCTTCCGGCAGCTCAAGGAGGGCGCGGTCCTCGGATCGCTCCTCACGCTGACCTTCGCCGCGCTCGCGGTCGCGCTCACCACGCGAAGGTTCCTGCTCAAGCCCATCCAGCGCATCGCCACCACCATGGGACGCGCGGAGCTGGGCGACTTCCTCGTTCGCGCCCAGGTGGCAACCGAGGACGAGCTCGGGCGCCTCGCGCGGTCCTTCAACACCATGCTCGCTCGCGTGACCGATATGGCGGTGAAGGAGATCGAGACCCGCCGCTCGATGGAGCAGCTCGAGCGCGAGCTGGCCCTCAAGCGCGAGCTGCAGGCGGCCCACGAGAAGCTCGCCGAGCACGTGCGCGACATGGAGCTGCTCCTCGGCGTCTCGGGCGCCGTGACCGGCACGCTGGAGTTGCCCGCGCAGCTCCAGGAGCTGGGCACGCTGGTCTGCCAGGCCCTCGGGGTGCGCGAGTGGACCGCGATGCTCCTCGATTCCCATCTGCAGCGGCTGGTGGTCGAGGCGGCGGTGGGGCACGCCGCCGACTCGATGCGCGGAGTGCGGTTCGCCCGCGGCGAGGGGATCGCCGGACTGGTCGCGCAGCACGGGCGCAGCATCTACGTCGAGGACGTGGAGCGCGACCCGCGCTACCTGCACTACAAGGGCCGGCATCCGGGAACCGGATCGCTTCGCCCGCCTGGAGCAGGAGCTTTCGCGATCGATGCGCTTCGGCGACGAGGTGAGCGTCCTCATGATCGACATCGACCTGTTCAAGGCCGTCAACGACGGCCACGGACACGCCGCGGGCGATACCGTGCTGCGCAACGTCGCGATGCTCCTCAAGCGCAACGTCCGCAAGGTCGACATGGTGGCGCGCTACGGCGGCGAGGAGTTCATGGTCGTCCTGCCCCGCATCCGGCTGGAGGAGGCGATCGACGTGGCCGAGAAGCTCCGCCGTACCGTGGCGGCCGCCGCCTTTTCGACCGGCGCGGGCGCCGCGCCGATCCGCGTCACCGTCTCCATCGGGGCGGCCGCGTTCGGCCATGACGCCGTAGACGTCGCCGGCCTGCTCGAAAAGGCCGACTACGCCTTGTACGAAGCCAAGCATTCCGGACGGAATCGCGTCGCGGTCCACTCGCCCGCCGGCCGCGGCGCAGCTTGAGTTTCGGGTCCGATCCGCGACAGTCCGTTTTATTGCTTTGCCTCTGGCGAACGGTTGCCCCGCAGCCTGGCTGTGCCCAGATCTTCCCCGCGACGAGATCGATAGCGGTGATGTTCCCGGGGGAGGCGTGATGGTGGCGACGGCGTTGTTCCTGGCACTCGTGGCGGCTGCCGAACCGAGCCGCGCGGCGGCCGATTCGGTCGAGTCCATGCTCTCCGAGGAGAGCGCGGACGTGTTCCTCGCCAAAGCGACCCTCCAGCAGTACCTCTCGCGCATCGTCCGCAAGGACTGGGACGGCGTCCGCCGGCTCACCCATCCGAAGGCGCTGGCGAAGATCGAGTCGGGGAGGAAGAAGGCGAAGGATCCCGGGGCGCTCGCGCCCTGGCAGGACGATTCGGATCAGCTGAAGACCTTCGAGTTCCGCGGTGCGCGCCAGGTGTCTGCGGGCGTGGTGCTGGTGGCGGTCGGCGAGGACGTCTACCACTCGGACGACCAAGGCATGAGCACGGGGAATCCGGCGGTGTACCTCCTGTTCAAGTCGCGCAACGGGTTCCTGGTGGGCGACAAGATGGAAGGCGTCGGGCTCGGGAGGGCCGCGGGCGAGCAGGCCCGGGCGGCGTATCCGGGGTGGGTGGATCACCAGGTGCAGGCCCAGGCGCGCAGGGCGGAGGCCATCCGCAATGGGCGGCATCGATAAAGGGCCGTTGACCCTCTCCGACCTACGTTGACGTTGACCTTGACGTGATCGTTGACCTTGACGGCGACGGCGACGTGGACGTCTCTTGGCGTTGACGTTGACGTAGTTGGTGGACGTGGGCGTTGACGGCCGTCAACGTCAACCCACTACGTCAACGTCAAGGTCTTTCGTCAACGTCGCCGTCGCCGTCAACCTCAACGACCACGTCAACGTCAACGACCACGTCAAGGTCGACGTTTCTCAGGACGAGTTGGTTAACTAGACCACCCCCGCCGGCAGCTCCGCGCCCGCGATATACCCCAGATGCTCCCTGGCCTTCCCGATATCCGCCTCGTACTTCAATAGCGTCGATAGCGTCTCCGACACGAGCTGCCCGTCCAGCGTCGCCGCCTCGAGCAGCACCAGCGCCCGGATCCAATCGAGCGTCTCCGCGATCGACGGCGGCTTCTTCAAGTCCAGCTTCCGGATCGCTTGCACCGCCGCTACCACCTTGCGCGCGAGGGCCTCGGAGACCCCGGGCACCCTCCCCCGCACGATCTCCAGCTCCCGCTGGGGCGTGGGGAAATCGATGTAGAGGTGCAGGCAGCGCCGCTTGAGGGCGTCGGAGAGCTCGCGCGCGGCGTTGCTCGTGAGGACCACCCGGGGCGTCGTCAGGGCCTTCACCGTACCGATCTCCGGAACCGTGACCGCGAAGTCAGCGAGGACCTCGAGCAGGAACGCCTCGAATTCCGGATCCGCCTTGTCGATCTCGTCAATGAGCAGCAGCGCGGGCTTCTCGCTGCGCAGCGCCGCGAGGATGGGCCGCGGCAAGAGGAACCGCTCGCTGAAGAAGAGGTCCTCCGATCCCGCGATGCGATCGGCGGCCTCGCGCAGGGTCGAGGCCCCCGCGATGGTCTCCGCGATCTTGTCCTTGAGGAGCTGCGTGTAGAGGAGCTGTTTCGCGTACTCCCATTCGTAGAGCGCCTTCGACTCGTCGAGCCCCTCGTAGCACTGCAGGCGGATGAGCGTGCGCCCGGTCGCCTGGCCGAAGGCCCGGGCCAGCTCGGTCTTGCCGACCCCCGCGGGACCTTCGACGAGAACGGGTTTCTCCAGCCGGTCGGCGAGGTACACGCTGGTGGCGATTTCCGTCGAGGGCAGGTAGCCCACCGACCGCAGCCGCGCTTCGGCATCTTGCACGCTGGCGAGCGAAACGGCCTCTGGCATGCGCGGCTTCTAGCACTGCGCAAACCGATTCGCACTGGCACTCTGCGTGCACTCTTCGCCGGCGTGAATCGTCGAATCGCCTTCGTCCTCGCAGCGCTCGTCCTCCCCGGTGGTTTCGTCGCGCTCGTCGGAGCGTGGCTTTTCCGCGCCGCCACGCGCACCCAGCGGGGCCGCAAGCTCCTGAGCTTCGCCCGGGAGAAGGTCCCCTTCGGCCGCCGCCTGCCCGTGCCGGCGCCGGCCTTCGTGCGCGTGCAGCAGGCGGCCTGACCCGGTCCTGGCCGTCTTCCGACCGGTCCTGGCCGATCTTCCGACCCGGTCCTGCGCGCCGGCGCGCGCGTGTCGATTCGCAAGTCAGGTTTTGGACTTTGGTGGAACGCCGTTTCCCACCGGGCGTACGCGATTCCCCTACGTAGGGTGCCGCGCGTACCGCCTGCCCGGTACGAAGCGGTCAGTTGTCCGCGCGGGCGCTTCCTTGCGCGCCAACTTCGATGCGGATCGAGATCGGCTCGCCTTCCGTCTCCGTGACGGCGGCGAAGCAGCCTTCGCCCGTCCGCGTGAAGTGCAGCGTCAGCCGCGAGTTGCCGATGCGCAGCCCCTTCAGGGTGACCTCGCCGAGGAAGGCGGGTAATTGCGGGTTCACGATCCGCAGCGACTTCGCCGGCGCGTCCGGATAGAGGCCGAGGCAGGCGCGCAGGATGAGGAAGAACGATCCCGAGGCCCACGCCTGCGGCGAGCAGGACACGGGATAGCTGACCGGCAGATCGCCCTCCCCCTTCGACATCCCGCAGAACAGCTCCGGCAGCCGGTAGTGCCGGAAGCTGCGAGCTGCGTCGTAGGCGCCAGTCAGGATCTGCAGGACCTGACGCTGCAGGCCGTAATGCGACATGCCCATCGCGATGAGCGAGTTGTCGTGCGGCCAGATGGTCCCGTTGTGGTAGCTGAGCGGATTGTAGGCCTTCTGCCCGCGCAAGAGGGTCCGGATCCCCCAGCCGTTGAATCCTTCCGGGGACAAGAGGACGCTCGCCACCCGCCGCGCCCTGTCAGACGATATGGCGCGGGACCAGAGCAGGTGTCCCATGTTGCTCGCGACGCTCTTGACCTGCTTCTTCGCTCCATCGAGCGCGATCGCGTACGTGCCGGAGGCTGGATCCCAGAACGCCTCCTCGACCTTGCGGGCGAGCTCGACCGCCGCCTTGGTGCAGCGCTTCGCCTCGTCGGTGCGGCCCAGGTGACGATACAGCCGCGCCATCCGGCGGCGGGCATCGATGCAGTAGCCCTGCACCTCGACGAGCGCGATGGGCGGCGAGGCCTGCTGGCCGTCCGCATGCGGGACGCCGTCCCGGGAGTCCTTCCAGCCCTGGTTCTCCAGCCCGCGGTCGGTCTTGCGCTGGTATTCGACGAAGCCGTCGCCGTCCTTGTCGCCGTACTCGTCGATCCAGCGCAGCGCGGCCTCCGCGGCCGGGAACAACGCCTTGCCGGTCTCGCGGTCGTCGGTCCACATCAGATACTCGGCGAAGAGGATGAGGAAGAGCGGCGTCGAGTCCACGCTGCCGTAGTAGGGCGTGTGCGGCACCTCGCCCGTCCTGGCCAGCTCGCCCCGGCGGACCTCGTGGAGGATCTTGCCCGGCTCCTCCTCGCGATAGTCGTCGATCCGCTTTCCCTGGTGCGCCGCCATGAAGAGGAGCGCGTCCCTCGCGATTTCCGGGTTCAGGAGCAGCGACTGGAAGCCGGTGATGAGCGCGTCGCGGCCGAACGGCGAGCAGTACCAGGGGATGCCGGCGGAGATGACCGGCCGGCCGTTCCAGTGGATGGTGAGCGCCTTGAGATCCGCCGTGGCCTGCTCGATGGCGCGATCGAAGGCCTCGTCGGCGGTCCGTACGCCGGTCGACTCTTTCGCCCAGGCTTCGTAGGCGTGCCGAGCGCGGCGAACCTCGCCTTGTCCCGCGTGAGCTGGTCGGGAGGCCGCAGAGGAAAAAGCATCTCGCAGCGGTAGAGGACGCCGTCCCGGCCCTGGTAGGCGAAGGTGACCCGGTCCTTGGTGACGCGCGGCAGGAAGAAGGTGCCGCGCGATCGCCGCCGCGCGCCGCGGACCTCGAACTGGTCGGCAAAGTCGCAGGCGAACTCGTACTCCACCCAGTAATCGATGTCGTGGACGAGGAAGTTGGTGAGCGTGAGCCGCTCCACCAGCTGCTCGTCGACGAGCTGCTCGCGGCGCAGGTGGAGGAAGTTGACCGGGTCGGCGAAGAGCCCGCCGAAGGAAGTGCTGGTGACGGTGAGATCGACCTGCGAGCGGTACTCGGAGGTCGACTGCGAGGAGAGGACCACCGGAGGCCCTCCCGCTACGGTCAGCTTGAGCTTGGAGAGGAAACGGGTGTCCTCGAAATACGCGCCTTGATCGCGGGCGCCGGGCGGAAAGATGTCCCCGAGCCTTCCCGTGACGGCGAAGAGATTTCCCTTCTTGAGGACCAGCTTCTCCGTTCCCGTCGACTCGGGAAGCTGGGTCAGCTCGGCGTATCCGAGCAGCTCCTCGGCAGCGACGGTGGTCAGCGAGCGATCCGCCATGCCTATCCCGCGTCCGCGGCCGTGAGGCCTTCGCTCGCCGCCTCGCGATAGACCATCAGATACTCCTCGGCCATCCGGTCGGCGTTCCAGCGCTTGCGCGCAATCTGGCGAATCCGTTCGCGGTCGAAGAACGTCTCGGCGATGCGGGCGCTCGCGACCAGCTCGATCGGATCGTCGGCGATGAGACCCGTGATCCCGTCCTCCACTACCTCCGGGACGCTGCCGCGCCGGAGCGTGAGGACCGGGACGCCGCAAAGCAGGGACTCGACCATCACCAGCCCGAACGGCTCGTCCCTCTGGATGGGAAAGAGCAGCGCGCGGGCGCGCGCCATGAGCTGGATCTTGCGCGCTCCGCCCATGGGCCCGACCTCGAGGATCCCGTGGCGACGGACCAGCGGCTGGACGCGGTCGCGGTAATAGTCCTGGTCGTGGGGCTGGCCGGCGAGGAGGAGCGGCACCCCGGCGCGGGCCGCGATCTCGACGGCGAGGTGGGTGCCCTTCTCCGGCGCGTACCGGCCGATGTGGAGCAGGTAGCCCTGGTCGGGCATCGCGGGGAAGCGCTGCGGATCGAGGCCGTGATGGACGATCGCAGCAATGCCCGGGCCCTCCTTGCGCGCCTGGTTGGCCGAGATCGCCACCCGGCGGACTCGCGGGTTGTCGTGATAGAGCCGCGAAAGGTCGTCGGCGCGGTCGTGGTGCAGCGTCGCGACCATCGGATACGGGCACAGGCGCGAAAGGCCGACCGCCGCCACGCTGTGCAGATGGACGACGTCGAACCCCTGCGGGTCGCGGGCGATGTCGCGCAGGCACCAGGCGGCGTGCGTTCTGTCGACGTCGGGATCGGGCGGCCACTGTCCCGTCGTGAAGTAGGAGCGGATCTCGATCTCCCCGAGATGAGAGTCGCCGGTGGCGTACACGACCGTTTCGTGGCCCCGCTTCGTCAGCGAGCGAGCAAGTTCGGCGATGACGAGCTCCGTCCCGCCGTAGTCGGCAGGCGGAACGGACAAGAAGGGTGGCGAAACGAGCGCGACGCGCATCCGGGACACCCCCCAAGGGAAGCGCAATCAATCTGTGCACTGAGTGACGCACGGCGCAGCGCGAGACCCTGCTGACGGCCGGCTGCGGCTCAGGCCTGCGGGCGATAGACGCGGTAGTCGATTTCGGGGAACAGGTTGTCTCGCGACTCGACATGATCGAGCCAGCGCTCGTCTACCTGCTTCGCCTTCAACTGATCGTACAGCTTGCTGAAGCGCAAGAGGTGCTCGCGCGTGCGGCGGACGGCGTAGTCCACCATGGTGCCCGTCTTCATGATGAACGCCCAGTCGCTCGACTGCGCGAGCAAGAGCTCGCGCGCGGCCTGGTTCAGCGCCCGGCGCTCGGTGTCGCTGGCGGCGTCGTGGTGGGTGCGCGCGAGCTCGATCATCCGCTCCGATGCCTTGTGCAAGTAGCGGTAGATCCAGTCGTTGCTCTCGTCGAGCCAGACACCCGCGTATCCGCCCGCGCCCCACGACGAGAGCGGCGGCTGGCAGAGCTGCTGCTCCGGATACATGGCGATGTAGTCGACCGGCGAGAGGAGCTGGAGCACTTCCTGATCGTAGGCCGCCTTGCGGATGAGGAAGTCGATGAACATCGGCCCCTCGTACCACCAGTGCCCGTACAGCTCGGCATCGTACGGGCTGATGATGATCGGGGGCGGCCCTTCACCGAAAGCGCCGCGCAAGTACTCGATCTGCTTGGTGCGGTTGAAGAGAAAATTGCCGGCGTGCAGGTCCGCTTTGTGCCGCGCCGCCTCGGGATTGTAGGGCAGCTTCTTGTCGAGCGGGACCTTGCCGGTGATTCGATAATACTTGATGCCGACGTTCTTGCGCGCCCCCGTCGCCTGGATGTACGGCCGCACGTACTCCCAGTCGAGGTCGTAGCCAATGTCCCGGTAGAACTCGCGGTAGTCGCCGTCGCCGGGATAGCCGTACTCGGCGCTCCACACCTGCATCGAGCTTTCCGGGTCGCGGGCGAAGGCGGCGACGCCGCTCGGCGTGTAGATCGGCGCGTACACGCCCCGCCGGGGCCGCGGCACGGCGTTGGCCAGCGCGTGCGAGTCGACGAAGAAGAAGCGGATGTTCTCCGCGGAAAGGTACTTGTCGATCCCGGGTGCGTACCCGCACTCGGGCAACCAGATACCGCGCGGATCGCGGCCGAAGTGCATCCGGTAGTGCGCCGCCGCCACGCGGATCTGCGCGCGGATCGACTCCTGGTGGATCATGAGCGGCAAGAAGCCGTGCGTCGCCCCGCAGGTGATGATCTCCAGGACGCCGTGATCCTGGAGCCGCTTGAAGGCGAGGACCAGGTCGCGCTTGTACCGGTCGTGGAACAACCTTCGCAAATGAAAATGACGCTCTCGATAATGCCAGGCGAGCGGTCCGAAGGTGGCGTCGGTCCTGGTGCGGTGCACTTCCTTGTCGGAGAGCTCGCAGAGCTTGTCGAGGCGCGCGGCGTAGCGCGACATGAGCAGCTCGTCGCGCAGCATGCCGACCAACGGCGGCGTGAGCGTCATGGTGACGCGGAAGGGAATCCCGTCGTCGACGCAGCGATCGAAGACCTCGAGCAGCGGGAGGTACGTCTCGGTGATCGCCTCGTAGAGCCAGTCCTCTTCGAGGAACTCCGGATGCTCGGGATGCCGCACGTAGGGCAGGTGCGCGTGCAGCACGAGGGAGAGGACGCCCTTCTTCATGAGGCGTTCTCGTCGTCGTCGGGACCCGGGCCTTTCTGTACCGTTCCGCTCCAGGGGAGCCCGGTCTTCTGGCCGCCGGCGCCGCTGCGGCTCGAGGTGAACTGCCAGCGGGGCTGCATGCGGCGCTCCCAGCCGGGAGGCGCTCCGCCGGACTTCCATGCCAGCGGCCGGCCGCCCGTGATCGGGTCGCCGCGAAGCGGGTGACCGAGAGGCAGGGTGGCGTAGAACTCCTCGAGGATGTCGCTCGGTTGCGCCGGCGGGAGCCGCACCGGCCGCGCGGCGCGGAGAAGGCGCGCCCCTTTCTCGCCCTCCGCCCAGAGCTCGACGCGCAACTCCATCGCCGAGGGCAGTTCGCGCACGTACCAGCCGCGCGCCTCGAGATGGACCTCGGCCGTGCGGACCATGTCGCCGCGGCCGGCATTGAAGATCCGCAGGCTCGCGCGGGCGCTTCCGAGCCCTCCGAAAGCCTGCTCGATCTGCTGCTGGGAAAGGTCCCAGTAGACGTAGACCGTGCTCGGATCGCGCACCAGGCAGACGAGGCGCCCATCACCATACGACCAGGGCAGCTCCCCGAGCTCCTCGACGGTGGCGTGATCGCGGGGCGGAACAGCCGCGGCGGGGCTATGGGTGCGGACGTCCGATTCGGGAACGATCCCGGGAGGCGCGAGCGGCACCCCGGGATGGGCCGGGTGCTCCTTGTGGAGGTTGCCGTTGGTCGGCTTCTCCTCCCCTACCACATCCGCGGGCGGAGGAGCCGACGGCACCGGGGTGGTACGCGCGTCGAGCGGCTCGTAGCCCTCTTCCCGGGCGCCAGGAATTTCGCCGTTCCTTACGGCGGAATTCGCCGGAGGGTCGGGTTCACGGCCGACCCCGCGTGGCGGGCGAGGGGGAGGAGGTGCCTTGTCGGGCATTTGCGGAGCGCTGGTCTACCGGGGAGCGAGCCGAACATCAAGGCATTCCGGGGCAAGCAGGATGCCCGCGCGGAAAGGTCCTCGCAACAGTGAAAGCACGTACACCCGAGGGGTGTCGGTTCGCCGACAGCGGTCGCATTTGCCCCAACCGCTAGGTGTGCCGGAACGGGTTCTTGCGCACGATGGTCTGAGCCCGCTCCGCTCCCACCGAAACGGCGATCGCTTCGACGCCCACGAGCTGCTCGACCCGCTCCACGTAGCGCCGCGCGTTGGCCGGCAGCTCCTCGTACTGCCGCAGGTCGCCGATCGGCTCCTTCCATCCGGGGAGCTCCTCATAGACCGGCTGCGCGCTCGCGAGCAGCTCCGGATCGGAGGGGAATTCTTGCAGCGTCTTTCCGGACGGGAGCTTGTAGGCGACCGCGACCTGCACCTTGTCGAAGCCGGTGAGCACGTCGAGCTTCGTGAGCGCCAGGCCGGAGAGGCCGTTGACGCGCGCGGCATAGCGCAAAACCAGCGCGTCCATCCAGCCGCAGCGGCGCGGCCTGCCGGTGGTGGCGCCGAATTCCGCGCCGACGGTGCGCAGGCGTTCTCCGCTGGCATCGTCCAGCTCGGTAGGAAGCGGACCGTTGCCGACGCGGGTCGTGTAGGCCTTGGTGATTCCAATCACCGAATGGATGGAGGTCGGTCCGAGACCGGCGCCGACAGCGGCATTGCCGGCGACCGTGTTGGAGCTCGTCACGTAGGGATACGTCCCATGATCGACGTCGAGGAGCGTGCCCTGCGCGCCTTCGAAGAGGACCGCCTTCCCCCGTTCCACTTCGTGGGCCAGCTTCTCCGAGGCGTCGCCGACGTATTCGGCCAGCTTCTGCCCCAGGCGAGCGGCCTCGGCGTGCACCGTCTCCAGCTTCACCTGCTCGCCGCCCAGCGCCGCGATCTGCGCGTTCGCCTCGCCGATCCGTTCCTTGAGACGCTCGCGGAGCACCTCCGGCTTGAGGAGATCGCGCATGCGGATCCCGCGGCGAGCCACCTTGTCCTCGTAGCAGGGTCCGATGCCGCGCCCGGTGGTCCCGATCTTCTTGCGGCCGCTCTTCTCCTCGCGGCCCAGGTCGATCCGCTTGTGGTACGGGAAGATGACGTGGGCGTTCTCGCTCACCACCAGTTGCTGCGGCTCGACCAAGAGGCCGCGGCTCTTGAGGATGTCGATCTCCTGGGAGAGCGCCTCGGGATCGACGACCACGCCGTTGCCGATGAAGCAGCGCTTGCCCGGATGGAGCACCCCGCTCGGGACCAGATGGAGGACCGTCTTGGTCCCGCCCACCACCAAGGTGTGCCCCGCGTTGGCGCCGCCCTGGAAGCGCACCACCACGTCGGCCCAGGAGGTGAAGAGGTCGACGATCTTCCCCTTGCCCTCGTCGCCCCATTGTGCGCCGACGATCACCACGTTCGACATGCGGGTACTTTCTCACGAACCGCACGTTCGCGGATCAAAGGAAGACCTGGCGCACCTCGAGCACGTGAGGAAGCTTGCGCAGCTTCTCGAGGACCTCGGCGCTCGCCCGCCCATCCACGTTGACGAGGGCCAGCGCCTGTCCATTCGCTCCGTCGCGGGCGAGGGCGAATTGAGCGATGTTCACCTGCGCCTCGCCCAGCGTGTGTCCGACGTTGCCGATGACGCCGGGCTGGTCCTCGTTGGTCATGACCAGCATCGTCCCGGAAGGCGCCGCCTCGACCGGGAAGCGGTTCACCCGCACGATGCGCGGCTCGCGCTTGCCGACGATGGTGCCGGCCACCTCGGTCGTCTGCGCGCCGGACCGCAGCCGCAAGGTCACGAGGCTGGCGAAATCGGGCGTGTCGCTGGTCTTCACCTCGGCGATGGCGAGGCCGCGCTCCCGGGCGAGGGCGGGCGCGGAGACCTCGTTGACGGGCTCCGCGAGGAAGTTCCCCAGGACGCCTTTGAGAATCGCGGCGGTGAGGCAGCTGATGGGCTCCGAGGCGACCTCGCCGGCGTAGACGATCTCCACCGCTTCCGGGGCGCTCTCGAGGGAAAGCTGCCCCGCGAGCGAGCCGATCTTCTCGCACAGCCTCAAGAACGGCCCGAGCCGCTCCAGCACCTCGGCGGAAACGCTCGGGACGTTGACGGCGTTCCGGACGGTGCCGGTGGTGAGGTACTCGACCATCGCGTTGCAGACGATGGTGGCGACGTTCTGCTGGGCGTCCTCGGTGGATCCACCGAGATGCGGCGTGCCGATGAAGTTCGGGCACTGGAAGAGCGGATGATCGCGGGACGGCGGCTCCTCTTCGAAGACGTCGAGCGCGGCGCCTCCGATCCGGCCGGCGAGCAGCGCCTCGGCGAGCGCCTTCTCGTCGACGAGCCCGCCGCGGGCGCAGTTGACGACCAGCGCGCCGGGCTTCATCCGGGCAAGCTGCGGGGCGCCGATCATGTTCTTCGTCTGCTCGTTCAGCGGAACGTGCAGCGTGATGGCATCGGCGCGCTTCCAGATCTCCTCGAGCGGGACCAGCTCGACGCCGAGCTTCGCCGCCGCCTCGGGCGCGAGGAACGGGTCGTACCCGAGCACGCGCATGCCAAAAGAATGGGCCCGCTGCACGACGAGCGCGCCGATGTTTCCCGTTCCGATCACGCCGAGCGTCTTTCCGGAAAGCTCGCGGCCCGACGAGAAGCGCTTCTTCTCCCATTTCCCCGATCGGGTGCTCTGCGATGCATCGGCGATCTGGCGTGCGAGCGCGAGGAGCAGAGCGAGCGTGTGCTCCGCGACCGAGACGCTGTTTCCGCCGGGCGCGTTCATCACCACGACGCCCCGGCGCGAGGCCGCGGCGAGGTCGATGTTGTCGACGCCCGTCCCCGCCCGGCCGATGACGCGCAGCCTGCCCGCGGCCTCGAGGATCTCCTTCGTCACCTTGGTGGCGCTGCGCACCGCGAGCGCCTCGTAGCCGCCGACGATCTCGCGCAGCGCGGCAAGATCGAGACCGACCTTCACGTCCACCTGGGCGGACGGGATCCGCTCGAGGATCGCCTTCGCTTCGGCGGAGAGATCGTCGGCGATGAGGATGCGCATGGCAGCTATCCCGCCTTGCGGGACGCCTCCGCCATTGCGGTCTGCGCCGCCGCGAGCCCCTTCCCGAGCTCGATGCGCGCGCCCAGATCGGCGAGGCCGCGCTCGATGGCGCCCACGACGATGAGCATGTCGAAGTCGTCGAAGTAGCCGAGGTGGGCGATGCGGAAGATCTTCCCCTTCGCCTCGTCCTGGCCGCCGACCAGCTTGATCCCGTAGCGGCTGAAGAGATGCTTGACGAGCTTCTCGGAATCGACGCCCGCCGGAGCCACTACCGTGGTCATCGCGGCCGATGGAGCCTTCGAGTAGAGCTCGAGCCCGAGCGCCTTCATTCCCGCCCGCGCTCCCTGCGCGAGACGCTCGTGGCGCGCGAAGCAGGCCACGAGCCCCTCCTCGCGGAACATCTTCAGCGACTCGTCGAGGCCTTCGACGATGGAGATGGCTGGCGTCCAGGCGGTCTGGTTCTTGCGCTGGCTCTCCCGCTCGCGGCGGAGATCGAAGTAGAAGCGCGGCAGGTCGGCCGTCTCGTTGAGCTTCCAGGCGCGGGCGTTGGCGGCAAGGAAGGAGATCCCGGGCGGCAGCCCGAGCGCCTTGTGGCAGGCGGAGACCATGACGTCGATGCCCCAGGCGTCGAACGGCAAGTCGAAGGCGCCGAGCGCGCTGATGGCGTCGACGACCAGGATGGCGGGGCTCTTTTGCGCCACCTTGGCCAGCGCCTGGATGGGATGGGCGACTCCCGTCGACGACTCGTTCGCCTGCACGAAGACGCCCTTCGCCTCCGGATTGTCCTCGAGCGCTTTCTCGACGGCGGCGGGATCGACCGGCGAGCCCCATGCGCATTTGAGCGTGACCGCCTTGACCCCGTACGCCTTGGCGAACTTCGCCCATCTCTCGCCGAACTTGCCGCCGTCGATGACGATGACGGTGTCGCCCTTGCGGAGGAAGTTCGTGAACGCCGCTTCCATCGCGCCTGTCCCGCTGGAGGCGAACTGGATCACGTCCTCCTTGGTCTGGAAGAGCCACTGGAGCCCTTCGCGGACGCGGGCGAAGACCTGCTCGAACTCGGGCGAGCGGTGATGGACGATGGGCTGCGCCATCCGGAGCGAGAGCCGCTCCGGGACCGGCGTCGGACCGGGGGTGAGGAGGCGAATCTTCTTCATCGCTCCGTCCTATCAAATCTGGCGCAGGGAGAGCATCGAGCGCGCTTCCTGGACGGTAGCCGGCTCGCGGCCGGCATCGCGAGCCATGCGCACCGCCTTCGCCACCAGATCTCCATTCGAGCGCGCCATCTGCGTCCCGGCGGAGTCGAGATAGAAATTGTCCTCGAGCCCGACGCGGACGTTGCCGCCCAGGGCGAGCGCTGCGGCGAGCATCGTCCACTGCTCGTGGGAGATGCCGATCACTTCCCAGGCGGGGTCGCGCGAGAGAGCGCGCGCTTCTCGCGCCTGCGCGGCGAGGTTCTCCGCGGTGGCGCGGATCCCGCCCAGGACGCCCATGATGAAGGAGAACTGGAGCGGCTCCTCGAGGAGGCCCTGATCGAGCAGCGGCACGATCGACGCGGTATGGCCCAGGTCGAAGCATTCCAGCTCCGGCTTGACCTTCGCCTCCTTCATCACCGACAGCAGGTAGCAGATGTCCTTGAACGGGTTCTCGAACACGAAATCGAAGACGAAGTCCTTCCGGCGCGGCGAGTACTTCGCGTAGTTCATCGAGCCCATGTTGAGGGCGGCGATCGCCGGCTTCACCTCGCGCACGTGGGCGACCCGCCCTTCCATCGGACCGAGTCCGCCGGTCGAGAAGTTGAGGATGACCGGACAGCGCGACTCGATTTCGCGCCGGATCGCGGCGTAGACCTGAGGCTCGTAGGTGGGAGCGCCCTCGTCGGTCCGGGCGTGGATGTGCACCACGGCGGCGCCTGCCTCCCACGCGCGGCGCGCCTCCTCGGCGATCTCGGCCGGCGTGTACGGCACCCACGGGCATTGCTCGCGCTTGGCGAGGACGCCGGTCAGGGCGCAGGTGATGACGACCTTGTCGCTCATCGGCCCTTCCATTCGGGCTTGCGCCGCTCGAGGAACGCGGCGATGCCTTCGGCGGCATCCTCAAGCCCCGCGTTGAGGTCGAGATGGAGCGCCATCGCCTCGATCTGCGCCTCGTACGAGACGTCCTGCATCGCGTAGAACGCCTTCCGTCCGAGCCGCAGCACGGCGCGCGAAGTGCGCCTCCTCGGCGGCCAGCGCGAAATCGCACGATGCGACGATCCCCAGACCGCCCGCGACCGCGGCCCCGTTGATGCAGGCGACGACGGGCTTCCCCAGGCGACTCAGATCGAGGAGCAGACCCGAATAGGCGCGCCGCGCCTCGTGCGCCGCCAGCGCCGACCCGGCGGCGACAGAGGAGAGATCGGCGCCTGCGCAGAAGGCGCGGTCCCCTGCTCCGGTGATGCACACGACCCGCGAAGTCTGGTCGCGATCGGCATCCTGCAGCGCGGCGCGCAACCTGCCGAGGAGATCGGGCGAGAGAGCGTTTCGCTGCGCGGGTCGATTCAGCGTGAGGAGGCGGATCGGCCCGCGCCGCTCGTCGAGCAGAGGATCATCCACCGCGTCACGGTGCAAGCGAAGCTACCACCCGTCAAGCGAACATGGTGCGCACGACCGAGACGAGGCGATCCACGTCGCGCTTGCCGAGGTTGTATTTCCGGCAAGCATCGATGAGGGGCCGATACATCGGCTCGACGCCGTCCATCTTGCCCTCCTCGAAGAGGGCGGCGAGCGGCACTTCCAGGGCGCCGGCGATCTTGGAGAGCGTCTCCAGGTGCGGCGACCGCTCCCCGCGCTCGATCATGCTGAGGAAGGAGACGCTGATCCGGGCGCGCTCGCTCAGCTCTTCCTGGGTCACCCGCGGGCCGACGCGAGACATCCGCAACTGGCGGATCTTCCGGCCAACGTCCCTGACCACGGTCGCCTGACCCACGCTGGAAAAACCTCGGACGGGAAAAGCCGGATTCACCGACACACGCCGCTACGTAGGAGAGCCTACCTCGGGAAACCAGAGACGGACAGTGAAATTCGTACGCTGTTTCCACTACTTTCAAACCAAAGACAGGTTCAAAATGTGGCGAACGACCCCAACGATTTCAAGTCGACGGTGAAGTGGATTACCGGACCGTGGGGCACGTCCCTGCCCCCGGTGAACCAGGCAGCGGATACCTGGAGGGCCGCGCAGCGGCAAGGCGTGTCGTAGGTGAGTCCGAACACGTGGCTCCAGGCCGCGATCCCCGGCGGCCGGGTTCCCAGGTAATGCAAGGCGTCGTACCCCAGGCGGACGGACTGTCCCGCGATTGGAAATCCTGTCGAACCCCCGAAGCTCGGGCCGCCAAAAAGGGCACCGGGACGGGCTGCCAGGCGAGCGCCACCGAAGAGCTCGTCGATGCCCGCGCGAAGCCGCTCAGCGGGGATTCCGCGCAGCATGTTGAGGCCCCCGTGCAATTCGTCGCCGCGGGCGTCTCGTAGATAAGTGCCAGCGGCAATCTGGCTGACCGCGCGGAGACCCCAATCGAGCTGAACGCGGGTGTCGATGCCGAACCGCGGCAACGCCAGCTGCAGCGAGGCGCCCGCCTCGCCGACACGCGAGCGGCCCGCGCCATCCCAGAGCACGACGTCCTGGGACAGCTCGAGGCGCGCGATGCGTGCCGGGGCCCGGCCGGGAGCCCCAGAAACCCACAGCGCCTGGGAGACGCTGGCGCGGGCGAGCGCCTCGCCGGTCTCGGGCGCGGCGCCGTCGATCTCGTCGTAGGGCCTGCGCGCGGCCGGCACCCCGTAGGCCGGCGTGCCGTCGCTGCGCAGCGGAAGACCGCGCGCGATCGCCTGTTGCGCGGCCGCCGGGTTGCTTTCGAAGGTCGGGCCGCCCGCGTCGTTCGGGTCGCCGATGGGAACCCCGTTGCCGCCGGACGCCGCGGGAGAGATGGCGCGCACTTCGACCGCTGGCTCGATCGAGTGCAAGTAGCTTCCGTATCCGCGCCCGAGCTCCGAGGAGGCGCGCACGCCGCCGCTGGCGTAGGCGCGCTGCCGATTCCGGGAAGATGTCGAATCGAAGAACCACGCATCCGCCCGCCCGCCCACGTCGGCCGCTAGCCGGACGGGCCAGGCAGCACCTCCCCAGAGCGCTCGCGGCGCCAAGTCGATTCGAGTGACGCGGTCGCGTCCAGCATCCGGTATCGCGGGGGCTGGCGCGCCGAGGTCGGTAGGGCCGAAGCCGGTCGCGCGTTCCTGTGGATCGATCCCGGCGATGGGAGCGAACCGGGCAACGCTCGCCTCCATGCCCACCGCCAGCGGGCCCGCGTGTACCGGTGCCAGTTGGGCGAAGACGGCGGGAAGGCGCTGGAAGGTCGACCGGGCCTCCGCGCCGAACAGGCGCCGGTCGGGAAGGCCACCGTCCGTGATGCGGACATCCTGCAGGAAGGTCGCATCGATGCCCGTGAAAAACGGCCCGCCGGACCGGACCACGCCGACATCCGTGCGCAAGGAGTCGAGGTACCGATCGAGCTGCGAGAGCGGCGCGATGTCGGAGATGATCACCGTGTCGCTCGCCAGCGTTCCCTTGGCGGCGGCCAGCCAGCCGGCAGATTCGGTGCGGTGCTCGAAGTTCGCGATTCCCCGCAACCCTCCGAATCCCCGGCCGCGCGAGGTGGCAGCCTCTCCGGGAAAGGTCGCGGGAGCACCGGGGGAGTACTTCGCGTGAAGGTCCTGGACGAGATCCGCATCGAGCGTTCCCGCCGTCCCCTCCACCGGGGCATACCGGAACTCGCCTGTGAAGCGAGGGCCGACGACAGAGCGCCTTCCCAGGACCGATTCGCCCCTGCCCCCGGTGCCCGTGTAGAAGCCCGGTGCGATGGTTGCGTCGTAACTGCGCCCCAGCGTCAGGAAGATGGGCACTTCCGGCCCGAACCCGGTGGTGCTGCTGTACACGAGCGGCGGGAAGAGCAGGCCCGACTGGCGATCGGTGAGCGGAAGCGAGAGAGCCACCGGAAGAGGCAACGTGGCGCCGAGGATTCGCAGCGACGGATGCTCGAGCAGGGCGCGGTCGCCTTCGATGGTCACGGCGGGAGAACGCAGCTCGTAATCGGGATCTCCCGCGCAATCGCAAGGGGTCATCGATACCGACCCGGCCTGGATGGCGCCGGACTCCAGCCGGCGGACGGACGTCGCTTTCAGCGTCAGCGCGTTCTTCCCTGAGCGTGCGTGGGCGGCGTCGGCGGGGATCGCCACGGCGCGGTCCTTGAGGAAGAGCGTCGCGGCCCGGAGCGATGCCTCGCGGGCATTGACGTCGACCACCGCCTCGTCGGCGACGAAGACCTCGCGTCCCTGGACCCCGAACACGTTCCCCGAGAGCGTCACCAGCCCCTTGACCGCGTCGTACGTTCCCCCGTCCGCTCGCAGCCATCCCTCGCCGCGCGCGGCGCGGACATTGCCGATGAAGGTCCACCGCCGCGCCTGCCAGTCGTAGGAGACGGCGTCGGCGCTCATCGCGACGTCGCCGGCCTGCGCGACCATTCCGGTGTCGGAGGCCTGCACCTCGGGCGCCTCCGCGGAAGCGCGAGCGGAAGATCCCCAGAGAGGAACGAGAAGCGCTGCGAGAGCGGTTGCGCACCTCACGTGCCGGTGGCTCAGGAGCGCTCGAATGCGATGGTGAGGACGCCGGGCGACTGCGAAAGCTCGTAGCGCGCGAGGCCCCGCAACTCGATGCGCAAGTCGACCCCGCCAGGAACGGGCTCGGGCACCACCCGCACGACCGGCGTGTCGAAGAAACGCGTATCGAGCGGGAGGCGATTGGTCGGCAGGGGAATCCCCGCGCCGCGGAGGTGTACGACGACGACGCGATCTGCGCCGGTGACGGCGTAGTCGAGCGGGCGATCGCTCCGGACCAACACGATGCCTCCCGCGGAGGGGCGGAATCCGATCCCGGTGAT
>VBKL01000291.1 GCA_005879805.1 Deltaproteobacteria bacterium
CTCGCACGAGCTGTATCCGGGCACCGACATCCCGAAGAATTTCTCCAGCCTCGTGCACCTTTCCAACCGGGCGCAGGGCGAGGAACGCGACGTGCTGATCTCGATGAACCAACCGTTGCGGTACGCCGGCAATGCTTTCTACCAGGCGAGTTTCGGGGACGGAGACAAGCTCTCGATCTTGCAGGTGGTGGAGAATCCCGGCTGGTTGATTCCCTACATCTCCTGCGTCCTCGTAGGCGGTGGCCTCCTTCTGCACTTCGCGCTTTCTCTCGGCCGCGCCTTGCGCCGGCGCCGGGGCGACGGTGGGAGGTCTGACCTGAGATGACGAGCGGAAAGGTCCTGCCCTGGGCGGTTTTCGGGCTCGCGATGGCTTTTGCGGGCGCTTCCCTCTTGCCGGGTCGGCCGGCGCGCGGTTTCGACGTCGGCGAGTTCGGCCGTCTCCCGATCCTCGAGGGCGGACGGATCAAACCGTTCGACTCGCTGGCGCGCAACTCGCTGCTCATGATTCGCGGTCAGCAGAGCTTCTCGGTGGGCCAGAGGGTGACCGCGGACGAGTGGCTCCTCGACGTTCTCTTCCGACCCGATGTCGCCGACCGGGAGCCCGTCTTCGTCATCGACGACCCCGAGGTCCTCGGCCTCTTCGGATTGAAGCAGACCTCCGATCGGTACTTTTCCTTGCTGACCCTGGTGCCGCATCTCGACGATATCGAGCGGCTGGCCGTGGCGGCGCGGCAGCTCGACTCCAAGCAGCGCACTCGCTTCCAGGGAGCGGTGCTCAACCTCTACCAACGCATCGGTCTCGTGTCTCCACCGCCTGGGCAACCCAGGACGCGGGAGCGTTCAATCTCTCGGTGGCGGAGCTCGTAGCCATCGATCGCGAGGCGCAGCCACAGGCCGTACGGCATGCGGCATGGGAGGCGCCCTTCAACCGCGCCCAGCCGTTCTACCTGGGGATGATCCTGTACGTGCTTGCGGCCCTCGTGCTTTTCGCTTCCTGGCTATGGAAACCTCTGCCGCTGCAGCGAGCGGCCTTCGGCGTCCTGGCCGCGGGAGCGGTGGTGCACACGGCGGGCCTCGCCGCTCGCATGGCCCTGCAGGGTCGGCCGCCAGTGACGAACCTCTACTCCTCGGCCATCTTCGTCGGCTGGTGTGCAGTGCTCGTCGGGATCGTGCTCGAGCGGCTCTACCGGCGTGGCTTCGGGACCGCGGTAGCGGCCGCCTGCGGGTTCGTGTCCCTGATCATCGCGCATCATCTCACGGGCGACGGCGACACGATGGAGATGATGCGCGCCGTGCTCGACTCCAACATCTGGCTCGCGACGCACGTGGTCACCATCACCATCGGCTACAGCGGCACCTTCCTCGCGGGCATGCTCGCCGCGGGCTATGCGTTGCGCCGGCACTTGGCGCCCCGCGCCGACCCCGCGACTACCCGTAGCCTGGTATCGATGGTCTACGGCGTCATCTGTTTCTCGCTGTTCTTCAGCTTCGTCGGCACCGTCCTGGGCGGCATCTGGGCCGATCAATCCTGGGGCCGCTTCTGGGGCTGGGACCCGAAGGAGAACGGAGCGCTCCTGATTGTCTTATGGAACGCGATCATCCTGCATGCGCGCTGGGGCGGTTACGTCCGCGAGCGTGGGCTGATGGCGATGGCGGTGTTCGGCAACGTCGTGACCAGCGTGTCGTGGTTCGGTGTCAACATGCTGGGCATCGGCCTCCATTCGTACGGCTTCATGGAAAAGGCCTTCTGGCCGCTGTCGACCTTCATCGCTTCACAACTCGTACTTATGACGCTCTGCCTTGTGCCGCCGCTCCGCTCCCACGCCTCCGCCAAGCTCACGAGTGCGCGGTCATGACGCTCCTCTCCCTTGGCGTCTCTGACAGCTTCCCTCCCCGTACATGCGCGCAGGAGCGAACTGCCGTTGTGGAGCGACTTCGCGCGCGCGCAGAGGCGGTAGCGCGGAGTGAGGTGGAAAGGACCCTGGTGGTGCTTCGTGGCCTGGATGAATGCCAAAGAAACCGCGTGCAGGCGATGGCCAGTGCCATCGTCGACAAATTGCTCCATGCGCCCACGATGCGTCTACGAGCCGAAGCCGGTCGGGGACGGCTGGCCGATGCCGCCGCCGCCCTGTTCGGTCTCGACGAGGTCGGGACGCAACCCGACTCGGATTTCAACGTCCTCCCGCTGGCGAGCCGTGGATGATTCTTCGTATTGCCACCCGTCGCAGCCCTCTCGCGCTGAGGCAAGCAGAGCGCGTGCAGGCCTTGCTTCGCACCCGCGGTCATTCTTGCGAACTCGTGCCGATGCAGACGGATGGAGATCGCATCTTCGACCGCTCGCTCGCGGAACCGGCCGGGAAG
>VBKL01000055.1 GCA_005879805.1 Deltaproteobacteria bacterium
TGAGCGCGCGGCCGCAGAAGATCGAGGCGCTGGATTGGTCGGGGAGACAGGATTCGAACCTGCGACCCCCTGGTCCCGAACCAGGTGCTCTACCAGGCTGAGCCACTCCCCGACCGAGGGACGGCGGAAGTAACGCGGAATCCCCGGAGGGTCAATAGCCCGCAGGTCACTCTGCTGCGGCCGGAACGGGTACCCCCGCCGAGGGAACGGCTGCCGGGACGCGGGCAGGCGCTCGCTTCCGCTGGCGCTGTCCGAGGAGGATCACCGAGACGGAGGCCAGGATGAGGAGCCCCGAGAGGAAATGGACGGGCTGAAGCTTCTCGCCTCCCAGCCATGCGCCCACCGCCACCGCGACGAGCGGGTTCACGAACACGTGGGTGGCGACCGCGTCGGTGCGGACGTGCTTCAAGAGATACGAGTAGCAGGCGAAGGCGAGCACCGAGCCGAAGAGGATCAGGTACCCGAGCGCGAAGAGCGATCGGTGCGAGAACGCCGAAAGCGCGACGCCCGACCATTCGCCGCGCAAGACGCTCGCTCCCGAGAGCAGCGCGCCGCCGCACACCATCTGCATCGCCGCGCGCAGCACCGCGTCGGGCGGGAAGCGCACTTTCTGCGAGAGCACCGCGCCGAGCGCCCAGCACAGCGACCCGCCGAGCACGGCGAGGCAGGCGAGGAGGTTCGTCGCGCCCTCGGCCCCGCCATTGCCCGAGAAGAGGACCAGGACGCCGCCGAAGCCGAGCGCCGCGCCGAGGAGACCGGCCCGCGTCAGCGGCTGGCCGAGGAAGAAGCTGGAGAGCACCGCGATGATCGGCACCTCGGTCGAGATGATGAGGCAGACGAGGCTCGAGGGCAGGTAGCGCGCCGCGTTCGAGATGAGCCCGTGGTTGCCGAGGAAGAAGAGGGACCCGATGAAGACCGCGTTGAGCCACTCGCGCGCGGAGGGCCGCGGGCGGACCCGGGCCGTGACGAGGAGCAAGATGCCGCCCGCAACGAGAAAGCGGAAGCCCGACATGGTGAGCGGGGGCAGGGTCTCCACCGCCACGCGGATGCCGAGGAAGGTCGATCCCCAGACGAGGTAGATGACCGCGAACGCGCTCCACAGCGCCCAGCGCGGCGCAGGCTGCAAGCGGCCGGCAGGAGCGACGAGAGCAGGGGCCGCCGACAGAGGCACCGTCGGGGTGGACGCGGCTGCAGTGGCGCTTGACATCGTTCTCTCTCTTTGTAATGATACAAACTGATGATTGACCTGGTACAACACCTAACCAAGGCCGGGTCGTCGGTCAAGCTGGCCGCGCAGATCGAGGCGCTCGTCCGGGAGGGGCGCATCCCGCCGGAGTCGCTGCTCCCTCCGGTCCGAACGGTAGCGAAGGCCCTCAACGTCAGCCCCGGGACCGCCGCCGCCGCTTACAAGGCGCTTCGCGCCCAGGGCGTCGTGACCAGCGACCGCCGCCGCGGCACCCGCGTCCTGCCCCGCCCGTCCCAGCTCGAGTTCACCGACACTCCGGCCCCGCCCGGCGCGCTCGACCTGCAGATCGCCAATCCCGATCCCGCCTTCCTGCCCGACTTGAAGAAGATCTTCGCCAGCATCCGGCCGAAGAGCGATCGCTACGGTGGAACGCATCTCGACCCCGACCTCTCCGCGCGGATGCGTTCCAACTTCGAGGCCGACGGAATCGACGGCTCGAACCTCGTCGTCCTGAGCGGCGCCATCGCCGGCATCTACCGCGCGCTGCGCGCCTGCTGCGGCCCGGGCGACAAGGTCGCCGTCGAGGACCCAGGGTTCAACGAGCACCACGCGAGCGTCCGCGCCCAGGCGATGATTCCGGTGCCCGTCGCCATCGACGACGAAGGCATGCTCCCACAGTCGCTCGCGGCGGCGCTCCGCTCGGGCGCCCGCGCCGTCGTCCTCTGTCCGCGTTTCCAGAGCCCTACCGGGTCGGCACTGACGAAAACCCGCGCGGCCTCATTGAGGGCGGTCCTCGCCGGGCACCCCGACGTGGCCGTGCTCGCCGACGACTACGGCAGCCTGCTCGCCGACACGCCGTACCACGACTGCTTCGGCAAGGGCCGCGCGCGATTCCTCGTCGTGCGCTCCTTCAACAAGACCATCGCTCCCGACTTGCGCGTCGCGGTCGCCGCTGCCGACGCCGAGACTTGCGACCGCCTCCGCCGCGAGCAGTGGCTCTCCGACGGCTGGGTCTCCGGCTACCTGCAGCGCGTGGCCGCGGCGGCGCTCGCGAGCCGTTCCGTCCAGGCGACGCTCGGCAAGGCGTGCAAGACGTACTCGGCGCGTCGCGAAGCTTTGCTGACGGCGCTCGCCGATCGCGGCATCGCCGCCCGCGGCGCGACCGGTCTCAACGTCTGGATCCCCGTCGCCGGCGAGGCCGACGTGGTTCGCGGCCTTCTCGACCGCGGCTTCTGCGTCCGGGCCGGAGCGCGCTACCGCTTGCAATCTCCGCCCGCCATCCGCGTCACCACCACCGAGCTCGAGCCGGAGCAGGCGATACGCCTCGCGGACGCATTGCGCGCAGTGGTCGCGGAGCGCCCCACCGGACGCGGACCCTGAACCGGGACGTGACGCGGTGCGTTGGAGATAACCGGCCGCGCTTCGTGGCTAATTTACCGGTGGGTGGGTCCCATCGGCATGAAATGGCTCCTCGGCGCCGTCCTCCTCGCTGTCGCCTGCGGGATGAATCCGCCACCTCCGCCACCCGGCAGCGGCGCGGCCGGCACCGGTACCGGACCGACGGGCAGCGCTGACGCCGGCTCCGGAGGCCCCAGCTCCAGCGCGACGCCCGAGCAACTGACGAGTGGCGAGAGCGCCGGCGGAAACATCACGCTCGACGATCGCAACGTCTACTGGGCCTATTACGAGAACGCGGGCGGCTGGAAGCACTGGCACTACACGGTGCGCGCCGTGCCGAAGACGGGCGGCGCGCCGGTCACGCTCGCCGAGGGCGCGGGCGCGATGCTATCGGCCATCGTGGCCCAGGGCGGCTTTGTCTACTGGGTGATGGCGACCTGCCCGCAGGACTGCGAGCGGTTCGACGACAAGCTCTACCTCTATCGCGTGCCGAGCGGCGGCGGCGCCTTGCAGGAATTGAAGGTCGAAGCGGACCCGGGCCAGATTGCGGTCGACGGCCAGCGCATCTACTACCGCGCGCGATACGGCAGGAACGGGGACCTTCCCGGGCTCTGGTCGGTCGCCGTGGACGGTACCGACCCTCGCAGGCTCACCACGAATGGGGCGGGCGCAGGACCCGTTCTCGTCGGCGATACGATCTACTTCCTCGACCGCGGCGACAACCCGGATTCCACCTTCTGGACTGCGCTGCGGACGGTGCCTGCGGCGGGCGGCACGATGACCGAGTTGCGCAGGGAGACCAACACCCTGGTCGTCCCCTACTCGATGACGGTGCATCGAGGAATCGTCCTCGCCAACGCGCAGGTCGTCGACCAGAACGCGGGACCGGTCATGCAAGCGGCGGCAGCCAACGAAGCCGGCGTCTGGCGTCTCCCCCTCGACGCGAGCCCCTGGAGCAAGATCCTCGAAGGTCCCCGATTCGTTCTCTCCGACGCGAACGGTGGCCGGATCTACTGGGTCAGGGAGGGGTGCGTGGGCAGCGGGAACCTCGACGGCACCGACAATCGCTGCCTCGATGAAGGCGACCACCGGTACGGCGGCGTCGCGGTGGACGACGCGAGCGTCTTCTTCGTGCGCGACGGAGATGTCTTCCGGCTTCGTCGCCAGTAGAGCTACTGCCGCGCTGCTTCCTTCCGCTGCGTCCCGTTCCACTCCTCGCGCCCCATCGCATCGAGGGTGAGGAAATCCTCGTCGGACAGCTCGACCCGTGCGGCCCCGGTGTTCTCCTCGAGGTGCTTGACCCTGCTCGTCCCCGGGATCGGGAGGGTGACGGGGCTCCGCTTCAGCACCCAGGCCAGCGCGAGCTGCGACGGGGTGGTGGAGAGCTTGCGCACGAGCGACTCGAGCACTCCGCCCGTTTTCGAAAGGCTGCCGGCAGCAAGCGGATACCAGGGGATGAACCCGATCTTCCGCTTCTCGCAGTGCTCGAGCACGTCCTCGCTGCGCCGGTTCACGAGGTTGTAGAGGTTCTGCACCGTCGCGACCTCGAAGTGGCGCGAGGCGGCCTCGATCTCCTCCACCGTCACTTCGGAGAGGCCGACGTGCTGGATGAGCCCTTCCCGCTGCATGTCTGCGATCGCGGAGAATTGCTCGTCGCGCGGAACCTTGGGATCGATGCGATGCAATTGCCAGAGATCGATCCGCTCGACGCGGAGATGACGCAGGCTGAGCAGCAGCTGCTGGCGTAGGTATTCGGGGCGCCCTACCGCGCGCCAGATGTCCGGCCCGTGCCGCGTGAGCGCCGCCGATCCGGAACGCCCCGCCGAGCTTCGTCATCGTCACCTCCGCGGGCCGATCTTAGCGATGCTCCCGCCGCCTCGCTCGCCGGAACGGACTGCGGGCGGACCGGGCGGCGGTTTGAATGCCCACCCATCCACGATGTCTAGTGCAGGACCATGGTCGCCATCTACACGGCTCTCCTCCTCGCAGCGCCGCAATGGGGCAAGCACGCCGTCGGGCTCGAGGTCGCAGCGCTCGAGGACTCCACGCGGCCGCGAGAAGGGAAGCCGCGGCCCATCCAGATGTCGCTCTGGTACCCCGCGGAAAAAGGCGGACAGGAAGATCTCACCTTTGGCGACTACGTCACGCTGCTCGCCAGCGAGCTCGGTCCCGCCTCGCCCGAGCAGGTGCGAACCGCCGTCGAGGAGCACGCGTCGTTCCTGCGCACCCGCGCCAAGATGTCCGAGGCCGACGTCGAGCGCTGGCTCGCGCGGCCGATGCGCGCCGTTCCCCGCGCGCCGCCCCTCGGAACCGCCGTTCCCCTGGTCCTCGTCGCGCAAGGGAGCGGCAATTCCGCCTCCGATCAAGCCGACCTCTGCGAGCTGCTCGCCTCGCACGGGTTCGCGGTCGCTACCAGCCCCTCGCCCACTCGCATCACGGGTCCGATGAAAAGCGAGGAGGACATCGCGCACACCGCGGAGGATCAGGCGCTCGACCTCGCCGTCCTCGCGAAGGCGGCGCGCGAGCGGCCTTTCGTCGCGAAGGATCGGACCGCGCTCGTCGCCCACAGTTTCGGCGCGCGCTCGGCGCTGCTCTACGCGATGCGCGACGGAGCGGCGGCGCTCGTCAGCCTCGACGGCGGCATCGGCACCAGGACGGGTCAGGATGAGCTGCGCAAGTCGCGCTTCTTCGACGCCGCGCGCGCGAAGCTGCCCATCCTCCACATCTACGAGCAGCTCGATGCCTTCATGGCGCCGGACTTCTCGCTGCTCCGCTCGCTCCCGGGAGCCGACGTGCGGCTCGTCCGCGCGAGCCACTTGCACCACATGCATTTCACGACGGTGGGCGAGGCGGTCGGACAGTTCCCGGCGCTCGCGCAGGTGACGCATGCGGACTCCCGCACCCCGCGAGCCTACGACGACGTCGCCAACGCCACGGTCGCATTCCTGAAGGCCACGCTCGCGGACGCGCCCGGCCGCGCCCGCATCGACCGCGCCCTCTCGCATCTCGGAAGCACGCTGGCGGTGACGAAGAAGCTCACTCGCAGCGAATGACTCCCGTGGGTTCCGCGTAGCACTTGAGCTCGTATCCCGCCTGGGCAGCCTTCCGCGCCATCTCCTCCTGCGCGATCGGACCGAAGCGCGCGGCCAGGGTCGACTGGGCGCGGTCGGGAAGGGTCGGCGAAAGATACGCTTGCAGGAAGAGATTCCCGCGGCCCGGGAACTGGCTCCGGACGCGCCCCACCAGATCGCCGAGGGCGGCGTTCAGCGTGTCGCTCAATCGCCTCGGGACGCCCGCGCAGGGCTGCTGCCCGTGGACCTCGACGAGGCTCGAGCCCTGGACGGTGAACACGCTCAGAACGCCGTCGTCGTCATCGCCGCTCAAACGCGAGACGACGAGGCACCCGCCGGAATTACGCAAGTGCGAGGCGAGCAACGCTGGCGTCTCCGGTACGAGGATGTGCAGCGGAACGCCCTTCACGGCGGTCAATTCCGGAGCAGCGGGCGCAATCGGGTGCTGCGCCGGACGCGGCGGTGGGTCGCGTGGCGGCGCCGCTGCTTGCATCTGCTCCGGCGGCCGCGGCGCGGGCGGCGGCCTGGGCGCGGCGCGAGGCGGCTCCTTCGGAGGCGGCGCGGGCGCCGTCTTCGGCTGGGGCGTCTCCGTGCGGACCGGCTGCGGTTTCGAGATCCGCACCACCCGGATGCGCCGCTCCTTCTCCTGCTGCACCGGTTTCGGCGCCGGCCGCGGCTCCGGCAAGCGCGCGCGGGAAAGCCACGGCAAGCCCGCAAGCAGCGCGAGGGCGCAAAGCCCCGCTGCCAGGATTGCGACCGACCGCACGAGCCGCGGCGGCTCAGCGAGACGCTGGCTGCGCATCCGCGCTCACCCCTACCACCAGCTCCGATGGATTCACCGAGGTCACCTGCGCCAGGCACGCATCGGCCGAGGCCCCGAGATGGACCACCACCACCTTCCCCTGGGCGGCAGCGAGGCTCATGGCGTCGCCGGAGAGCATCCGCGCTCCCGTATCGCCGCACTGCACGTCGACGCGCTGCTTGCTCACCGGGGCCGCGGAGGCTTGCGATTTCGGCGGCGAGAGACGCAGCAGGAGGAACTGCGCCGAGAGAAGCTGCGCCACCATCACCAGCGCGAGGAGCGCAAGGGCGAACTGCTTCTCGGCGAAGAGCCGGTAGATGAGCGCTTCCATCTCCTCGAATCCCGAGCGTCCGGATCGCGAAGTCATGGCTTTCCCTTGGTTGCGAGCGCGCTCTCGACGCGCGGCGGGTCGATGGGAAGGGCGGCCTGCTTGGCGGCGATCTCCTCCTCTACCCAGGCCGGCCAGAGAGCGGAGGTGGGACGCCGGTCGAGCCGCACCAGCGCCTTGAGATACGAGTCGAGCCCGCGCAGGACGACGGACCCGCGCAACCCGAGCGGCAGCGATCCTTCCAGGGGCCGGAGCGCTCCGACCAGGACCACCGGGCGCTGGTCGAGACAGATGGCCACCGCGGCCACCGCGGAGTCGTCGTGAGGCGAGGAGCCGGTCTTCCCGGCGAAGACGAGCTTCGGCCATTTCTGCGCGAGCCAGCGGAGCGTCCCTTCCTTGCGCCGCAGCGCGAGGAGCGAGCCGGTGTCGCTGAGCGTGCACGACCCGTCCTTCAAGAACAGCTTGCGGTGCAGGTAGGCGCCGATCTGCTCCGGAGTGGCGCGCGAGGAATTGCCGAGGAGCGAGGTGGGATCGTCCGGCAGCCGCTCCGCGGGAAGCCCGGCCGCCTCGCGGCTTTTCTTGAGATAGCGGAAGAGGGCGACGCCCGCCGCGCTGTAGGAGAGGTCTTGCGGCACGTCATCGGGCGCGAGCGTCTCGCCGAGCTGGGCGAGGAGCCCGCTCGTGAGCGCGCGGTCCGCCGGCGAATCGAGCGAGCGCCGTTCCTCGTCGGGAACGGTGGAGGCGAGATCGCGGAAAACCTCCGGCCGGCGGCGCGAGAGGAGCACCGGCAGGAGCACAGCGTGGCGCGTGGTGAGCGAGTTCACCGACTTCGCCACCGCCTCGTCCAGCGACATCGGATGCGTCGCCGGCAGCACGTCGTTCGGGCAGTAGCTCGAGGGATGCGAGCGCCGTTGCTCCTTCGTCGCCCAGATCCAGCGGACGCATCCGCCGGGGGGCAGGATCAAGTCGCGGACCGACTGGGGTCCGAAGGATTCGACCGCCAGATCGAGCGCCTCGAGCTTGGCGATCGATCCGTAGTTGACCGGCATGAGCGCCGACTCCGCGCCCGACCGCGCCAGCACCGCGCCGTCGGCGCCGATGGCCGCGAAGGCCGCCCGCACCGCGGTGCCCGGGAACTCGCTCTCGAGCGCACCGCCGAGGCCGTCCCGGAACCGATCGATGGCCGCGACCAGATCGAGATCGGCGGAAGGCAGCACGCCGCTCGCCACCCGCTCGGTCCACCCTTCGACGAAGCGGAACGCGGACGAGGGATCGATGCCGTCGTCGAGATAGGAGCGCACGCCCGGATCCCAGTCGCCGCGCTTGACCAGCCAGGCGCGGGCGGCGGCCATGCGGTTTGCGGAAATGGCGGGATGCGCCTGCAGCCAGCGAACGCCGCGCGGCGCGCCGGCGAGGACGAGCTGATCCTCGCGCGAGAGCCGGCGCAGAGGCAGCCCGAAGAGCGCCAGCGAGAGCCGATCGAGACCGTCCGCGGGACGGCGGTCGCCGCCGATCGACGCTCCCGCGCCGAGGTTCAGGTACAGCCCGGCAAGCTCCATCGGAGTCGCCTGCCGCACGAGCCAGGTGGCGAAGAGCGCCTCGCGGATCTTGTCCCCGACCGTGCCGCGCCGCGCGCTTCTCAGGTAGAGCTTGGCGATCTGCTGCGGAATCGTCGAACCGCCTTCCGGGATCCCGCGGAGGTTTCGCGCGACGGCGCGCGCGAGCCCGGTGGGGCTGAGCGGCGGAACCCAGCGGGGGCGATCGAAGAGTTTGCGATCCTCGTATCCGGCGGCGGCGACGCAGACGAGCGGCGAAGCGCGCAGGTCTTCGGGGGCGGCGCGGTAGGTTTCCAGATCGGCGCGGAAGAGCGCGGCGGCCTGTTGCACGCGGACGCCGCCAGCCAGCGCGAGTGGAGCGACGAGCGCCGACGCGAAGCAGGCGACGAGCGCGCCACAGAGGACCGCGGCCACCGCCCAGAGATGCTTGCGAGCATGGTGCGCGAGGACCTTGGCGAGAGCGCGCAGTCTTTCCGTCTCGCTCTTCACTGCACGAGTCTCATGCCGCGCAGGGCCCGCAACGTCTCGGCCGGCGTGTAGAGCGCGAGGAGCGGATCGCGCGCCTCGCCGCGATCGTCGAGGAGCGAGAAGTGAAGGTGCGGTCCGGTGGAGTGGCCGGTGCTGCCCACCTCGCCGACGACCCCCATCACCGGAACGTAGAGGCCCTTGGTGACCCCCATGCGCTTCGGATCGACCCGGAGGTGGCAATAGACGGTGCGCCAGGCGTTGGCGTGCTCGACGGTGACGTACCAGCCACAGGCGCGAGCATGCCCGACCTCGGCGACGCGACCTTCGCGGGCCGCGACCACCCAGGATCCCGCCGGCGCGACCAGATCCACGCCGCGATGCAATTCCTTGTGACCTTTCATGCGCCGGACGCCGTACTTCGAGGAGACGCGGTCGAACCGGCGCACGTCGATGGGGAAGAAGAGCCAGGGCTTGCGGTGGGCGGCGGCCTTGGACGCGGATTTCGGCGCAGGCGTGCGCGCCAGCGCTCCTTGTCGCTGCGGCAGGAGGAGCACGAGCAGGGCGAAGAGGAGCGCGGCGCGCACGGGGGGCTAACAAAAAACCCCGGGGAGGTCGATCCTTCGTTGACGTCGACGTGATCGTTGACGTTGACGTTGTCGGCGACGTGGACGGCGACGTCAACGCGGCTGACCGCTGCTCGGGGTTTTTTGCTTGCCCGCCATGGACCTCATCGCCCGCTTCGGGCGCTACTCCGTGGAAACCTATGGCGGGGCCCCCCTGCTCCTCGCCATCACCCTCGTCCAGCTCACCCTTCTCGGCTGGACCTTCGCGCAGGCGTGGAAAGCCCGCACCGATCGCCGCGCGCCCGGCCTCTCTCCCGACGTGCGCCGCATCCGCGCCGCTCGTCGCGCCGAGATCTGGGACAAGCACGTCCGGCCGCTCGCGCTCACCATGATGCTGCTCGGCCCCGGCTTCGGTCTGGGAATGAGCACGCTCCTCGGCGCCCTCGGCATGGGCGCGCTCGGCGACGCGATGGGAACCCAGGCCGGCGCGGAGACGCTCGTCGCCACCATGGCCTCGGCCTATCGCGAGATCAGCTACGCCTACTTCCTCATGGTCGGCGGCACCTTCCCGATGCTGCTCGGCCCGGTGATCGTCCTCGCCGCCCGCCGCATCGACCAGGACGGCGCCGACGCGCGCGGGGGCGATCCCGACGAAGTGCTCCTGCACACCTTGAAGAGCCTCCTCGCCGTCACCGAACAGCAGGCCCATCGCCTGCAAACCGACGCCGCGCGGACCCACGCGCTCCTCGAGGCCACCGCGGCGGCGCTCTCGCGCGGGAGGGCGGCGTGAACACCGACGAGCTGTTTTCCATCCTCCGCTCCCACCGCGAGCGCCATCCCGCGGACGGCGAGGCCTTCGACCGCGTCGGAGCGCTCCTCGGCCTTCCGCCGCTGCACTCGAACGGAAGCGCGGCCCTCGACAAGGCGCTGAACCTGACCGCGAGCACGCCGCCTCCGCTCTCCTTGCCCCTGCGCATCAAGGCGGCGAAGGCGTCCACCCTCGGCTGGTCCGCGGACCTGTACGCGCTCACCATCCTCGTCAGCAACGTCTCGCTGAGGCAGGAGGACGGCGCGCTCTTGCCCCGCGCCGGAGAGCCGATCGTCGCCGTCTGCGCCGAATACGATCGGCCGCTTGCCTCGCTCGATCCGCCCGAGCTCGGCCGCCACTCGCTCGCGAGCGCGCGCACCGAAGGCGTCCCGACCCTGCGCCTTCCGGCCGGCGGATTCTTCCGCTCGCCGATCCGTCTGGAGACGACGACCTCCTCGGCACGCGCCCCGGTCGGCCGCATCGACGCCCTCGCCCGCGCCGAGCGATTCCTCGACGATCTCGACGTCGCCTGGAAGCAGCGCATCGGCTCCGTCCTGGAGATTTCCTGGCCCGTCTACCGCTCCGATCGCGAAGGCCCCCTGCTCGACGCGGTCAGCGGAACCCCCTTGCCGCCGCTCCAGCTTCGCTAGCCCGGCTTTTTTTGCTTGCACCGATACGGAGGAGCTCGCCCATGCAGAAGACCATCTTGATCCTCTCGGTGGTTGCGCTCGTCGCCGCCTGCGCCCACGAGGAGATCGCGCAAAACCCGGACAAGGACTGGGAGCACGGCCTCGACGCCGATCTCTCTTCCTCCATCGCCCCCCTCGGCCCCATCGACAGCGATCAAGGCGCTTACAACCTCATCCGCCGCCGCGAGAAAGAGCATTCCCTCGGCTCCCGCCTCACCGCCGTCGAGCTGGACGAGATCGTCAACAACTCGAGCCAGGTGCTCGCCTCGGCGCTCGCGCTTCCTCTCTTCAAGGCGGGCGTCTACTACGGACAGCCGCGGCTGATCGAGAAGGGCTGCGCCAGCGCGAACCGCGTCACCCATTCGGCGCTCCGCTCGAGCGGCAGCATCGACGCCGTCATCCAGGCCTGCGCCGCGCTCGCGAGCGGCAGCAAGCAGGGATCGGACTCCTGCAGCGACGGCGCAAAGAAGCTGCGGGACGCGTACGGCCTGCTCTCGCAGGACAAGGGGCCGGAGGCGGGCCACGCCGCCGCCGAGGCAGTGCGGTTCCTCCGCGATCGCTGCCCGAAGATGACGGCGCCCTTGCGCACCCCGATCGATCCCAGCTCGCGCGGCTTCCTCGTCGTCTGGGTGCTCCACGCCAACGACGCGCCTCCCACCACCTTCCTCGCCGGCGAGACGGCGATCGCCACCGCCGAAGCCATCAACGAAGGCTTCCTGCGCGGCATCCAGGCGGTCCGCCCGGTCACGGCCGCGGTGCGCAACCCCTGAACCCTTCGAGGAGACCCCACATGTCCACCGAACGACCCGAGTTCCGGCCCATCGAATCGACCCCACCCGCCAAGCGCGCCTGGCCCTTCGTGGTCATCGGTGCGCTCCTCGTCGCGGTCCTCCTCTTCGCCGTCCGCCGCGACGTGACGGCAGGCGCGGTTCGCGCTGCGTCCTTGACCGACGCCGCCATCAAGGCTGACGTCAGCAAGGTCGTCGCCTCCCCCCAGGCCGCAGCCCCGAAGCAGATCGCCGAGGCTCCCAAGACCGAGGCCGCGCCACAGCCAGCCGCGAAGACGCCCGAAGGCCCGAACGTCCTCGGCACCGCGATGGCCTCCGCCAAGAACCTGGCAATGGTCGCCAAGTCCGAGCTCGATCGCGAGATCGCCCGGACCAAGGGCGCGCAGAAGGAAGTCGCCGCCTACCGCAAGCAGATCGAGGATCTCAACAAGCAGCTGGCCGACGCGCGCGCACAGCTCGCCGCCCTCCAGCGCTCGAAGATGCCGCCCCCGCCTTCCGATCAGGAACAGATCCTCCAGATGCTCGCGCCGGTCCTGCGCTCGAGCAATGACGGCCGCCCCTGAGGAGACCCCATGACCCGCACCGTTCTCTTGCTCGCCGCCTTGCTCCTCGCCGCTTCCCAAGCGCGAGCGGCAGACGAATTCGCGCCCATCAAGACCACCGACTCGGTCACCTATCCGCTTCCGCCGATGCCGCTGCCCGCCGTCCAGGCGCCGGCTGACGGGAAGTGGTCGGAGACCGAGGACAGCCCCGCGCTCCGCGTGAGCCGCGCCTGGGTGAAGCTCGGCCAGGCCGCCGGAGTCGAGCGCAGCGAAGCGACCCGCCGGCTCTACCAGTCCTGGAAGGCAGAGGTGAACCAGTCGGGTGGGCACACCCGCTCGACCCAGGCCGCGCACGCCAGGTTCCTCGCCGCGTACAAGAAGGACCTCGAGCAGGCCCGCGTCATCTACGAGGGCGTCCTGCGCGACGTTGACGCGATGGACAGCGACAACCCCGAGGGCTCCAGCAACAGCAACGATCCCGCGGCCGGTAGCCTGGCCAAGGAAGCCGAGGAGCAGATCCGCTCCGCCGATCGCGACGATCGGCTGACGAGCTCCGCCTGCTTCCTCTCCCCCGACACGTGCCAGCAGGGCGATCCCACCGACAAGGCGCTGCAGGAGGAGATCGCCGGCCTGGTGAAGGACACGCTCGTTGCCGGCGGTCCGGACGGCGGCCTCAGCCTCTACGCCTTGAAGCGCAAGGCGGGTCTCCTCGCCCTCCGCGCCCGGGTGATGGCAGCGGTCACGCAGCGCGCCGCGGCCCGTCTCGCAACCGAGGTTGCGACGCAGCAGGACGGCCAGGGCTCGCCGAAGATGCTGCCTTCGCCCGTCGCTCCGGTCGTCAGCGCGGCTCGCCGCGCGGTCACGGCCAGCACGTCCGATCCGTATCGGTAAGATGAAGTTGCGCGCAGCGGCGCACGTGCTCGCGGTGCTCGGCGTCCTGGTGGTGACGCCGGGCGCCGCGTTCGCGTCTCCGGAGCAGTGCGCAAGCGTTGCCGGCCCGCAAGGCGCTGCCGACCCGCACCTGCGCGAATGGCTCCGGCGCCTCATCCACGACGTCGCCCGCAAGGAAGGCGTCGATCCCGCGGCCCTCGAAGCGCTGGCCGTCACCGAGACGGACATCCGTCCCTCGATCGGCAAGGCTTGCGAGCTGGGTCCGTTCCAGGTCAGCCAGCAGTGGGCGCGCGTGTTCCGTCTCCCTTCCGTCGAGCTCTTGTGGGACCCGCGCATCAACGCCATCGCGGCGGCGCGCATCTACAAGGCGGGGCTGCGCCGCTGGGTGCCGCGCTACGCCGGGGCCGGAAAGAACCGTACGCTGCGCGCGGCGGGCTTCCGCGGATCCTCGCTCGATCGCGCGACCTTCGCCGCTCTCGCCTACAACTGGGGCCGTGCTCCGCTGGCCTTCTCGCTGGCGGCGGACCTGAGGGCGGTGGCGATTCCCGCCTCGAGCGCGAGCTACGCGGTTCGCTTCAATCGAGCTCTGCGAGAGGCGAAGGGACGGTTCGAGGCGGAGCGAGGCACTCCTCCATCCCGATCGCAGTCGCCGAAAGCAGGTGGGAAACGGGAGTCGTGAGCACCCCGCCCCGGGTCGCCTCGTCGGCGAGGCCAGGCAGATCCCGTGCCGAGAGCGGCAGCGCCGGCGATGCAAGCCAGACGTCTTCGCGATACCGCGGGTCGAGCGGCGCGGGCAGATCGCTGGTTCGCTCGAAAGGCCTTCCTCCGTCGAGGTCGCCCTGGAACGACGCACCGCGGATCGCACGGCGCGACGCGAGCGCCCGCGCCTCGCGCAGATCGGTTACGCGCAAGGGCGTCGCGTACACGAGCAGTGTCGAGGACGGCTCGCGAGGCGCATCGGCGAGGATGGCGAGATGCTGCGGAGGAAGGACGCGAGGAATCCAGGGAGCGAGGTCGCCCGCAACGGACCGCAGGGCTTCGGCGGCGGCGCTCCATTCCCGGAAAGCCTCGCGGGCAAGCGCGGCATCGTCTCCGTCCACGATCTGCACCGCGGGAACCGGCCCCTCCGCCTCGGCCGCCGAGACGAGATCGGCGGCGAAGAGGCGCGCGAGGACCCGCGGCCACAGCGCCCGCGCCTCGAACTGGTGCGCTTCGCCCCGCGCCGCGTCCTCGACGATCTCGAGCGCGCGGGACGCCGCGGATGCCGGAAGCTCCCGGAGCACCCCCCGCAGTCCGTGAATCGGTGCCGGGCACGATCGCGATCGACACGGCAGGAGCGGAAGCTTCACCCGGCCGCGGTGTCTCCACAGCATGGGCTCATTGGCGCGGGCGACCGGCCCGGTGAAGAAGCATCCGTCGTCGCGCTGCAGCGCTTGCGCCGCCACGGAAAGCCGGACCAGCGGATCGCCGCTCCAGCCCGCTTCGGACAGACGGAAGACGTGACCCGCCCCGGAAGGCGGATTGGAGACCGCCCGCGAGTACTGCTCATAGTCGAGGAGCCAGTCGTCGAGCACGATGGGCCGCAGCGCATCGGCCTCCTCGACCGGCAGGTTCCCGGCCGCCTCCAGGTAGTGGGTGCCGATGGCGGCTTCCACGAGCCACAGCTGCCGCTCCTCGGTCGCCTTTTGATCGGCCACGCTCTCGGAAGCGATCCGCGTCAGCTCATCGAAAAGCCGCTCTCCGAAATAGCGCCGTGCCGACTGCGGCGAGGACGAGAGCGTGCCGAGACGCTTGTGCACCTCGAGCCGCGTCGCCGGAACCGGGTCGAGCATCCGCGGCAGGGGCGTCTGGAAGCGCGGCACGCGGGGATCGGCGAAACCTTCGATGCCGCGCACGATCCAGTCGGCAAACGCCAGCTCCGGATCGATCCACCGCTCGCCGCCCCGGAGCGAGGTCGCGAGGAGCAGATGGAGCGCCTCGTGCCGCGCGATGCCCGCCGCTTCGCCCGCGCTCGTTCCTTCTCCGAGCGAAAGCCGGATGCAGCCGGCACCGAGGCTCATCGCCTCGCCGCGAGTGTGCTCGCCGGGATGGAGCGCCACCTCGACGCGATCGTACGGCCGCGGCGGCGGCAACAAGGACAAGGCGGAGGCGAGCAGCGCGGGCGCGTCGGAGAGTCCCTGGAGGACGGCATCCGGCATGCCGGAAGCGAGGCGGCGCTCTCCGGGGAGCAGTCGCAACAAAGGGCGATCGCCGTCGAAGGCGATGCGGAAGCCACCGCAAGTCGCGCCTTCTCCGAGAGGCCCCGGAGCAGGGTTTTCCTGTCGCTCGATGCGCACGTGAAAGCTCGCCGCTACCCCTCCGTATCGTTTCTAATCCCCTTCGGCCCGTGACCGCCAACCACGGCGCCGCGGTCACGGTTAGAGTCTGACACCAGGCCTGAGCTTCAAATGCAGCCGCTGCCACACCTCGAATCCTGCCTCCGGTCCTCGTACGAAGCGCGTGACGAGCGTCATCCCTGTGGCATTTCACTCGCCTCTTATTTTGTCCGGGCCCCAACACGCGGGCGCCGCCGATCCGGCGTGGAAGCGGAAGCGCTCTTTCCCCCCGCCCTGCGCGATCGGCTGGGGAACGATGCCTCGCGGGCGATCCCGCTCGCCATGGATCCTTCGTGTTGGCGCGTGGATGGCGCCCCCCGCGCCACCGTACCCATCGCCACCCGCGAGTGGCTGGCCGAGGCCGCCCAGGGTCTCGGGAACGCCGAGGGGTACGACCTCGTCTGGGTTCTGTTGCGCGCGACCTCGGAGCTCGAAGGCGTTGCCCAGCGACTGCTCGGATCGCGGTTGCCGCGGGCGACGGTCCGTCAGGTGTTGCACGGCGTGGGCGCGCGCACGTTGCGCGTCGAGCCGTTCGCGGCGCTTCTGGTGAGGGTGCTGAAGATCGCTCAGGCAGTCTACGCGGCGTTCCGGGAGGCCGGCCACGGGCACGAGGTCGCGTGGGCGGCGGTTGCGGATCGGCTCTGGTCGCCGCACCCGACCGGCCGTCGCAACCGGAACGGCGGCGAGGCGCTCGGCGCGTATCTGCCGAGCCTCGTCCAGGCCGCTTCGGGAAATGCCCGCCGCCGCCTGCGCAAGAACGTCGAAGCGCACAGGACCGTCGACCACGCCCGCGCGCTCCTCGCCCGATTCGCGGCGAGCCCCGCCGCATCGCTCTGGCCGTGGACCGACGGCGCAGGGCGCGTGCTGCCCGCGGGCGACGATGCCGTCTCTCCCGAGATCGCGGGGACCGCCTTCTTCACCCTCCTCACGCTCACGGCGAGCGAACGTCGCAGCCGCGGCGGACCCTCGGGAGGGCTGTCGCGGCCGTATGCCGAGGCGGGATTCGGCGCGCAGGAATGGCTTCCCGATCGCACCGACGATCTCGCCGTCCGCCTCCTCGTCGCTGGAGCGGAGCAATCCGTTCCGGATGGCGAGCGGCTGGAGATCCTTTCCGCCTTGGTGCGCGCGACGCTCGGCGATCGGACCTCTCTCTCGTACGAGCGGGTGGGGATCGCGGCGAGCGAGGCGGAGGCGATGCTGGCACGCGCCCGGGAGCGCTTGCCGGACCTCCTCGCCTGGCTGGAGCAGAACGGCCGCGAGCTTCTGGAGAGGACCTGAGCGTGCGCCGCCTCGAAACCCAGAGCGGCTTTCCTGGAGCCTCGTCCGAGACCGCCGTGGTGCAGGACCGCTGGGAATCGCTCCTCGGCAAGACGCCGCGGCTCCGCCCGTGGCTCTCGCAGATGGTGGAGCGGCGGCGGATGGTGCTCGCCGAACGGCTGGGAAGGGACGCCGGCGCGGAGATCGATCGCCTCCTCTGGAGCGACCTCGGCCGCTGGCTGCGCGACTTCGAGGCGCTGCCGAGCTACGCCGTGTCCGCCATCGCCCTCGATCTGGCGGACGAGCCTCCTCCGAGACCGGCGGACCGCCCGAGGCCGCCGGCCCCCGACGCCGGCCTGCCCGATCGTGCGGAGGCGAGGTCTCCGGAGAACGCCGCGTGCGAGCTGGAGGCGCTCGTCGCCGATCCCGCCTTCGCTCTCGCCTTCCACTGCATCGTGGCCCGGGTGCGTCCCAGGCTGGAACCTTTGACGAAGGATCGCCCCTCGCTCGCGCGCATTCCCGAGTGGGCCTGGTTCGGCCTCCTCCACGCGAGCGTTCCGGCGGAGCCCAGGCTCACCGCCCGGGTCGCCATCTCGCTCGTCCTGCGCATGCTCAGCCCGGGATGGGCGGCCCAGCCTGGCGGCGCGCGCAAAGCGGCGCTGCGCCTCTTCCATGCCGGCCCTCTCGACGCCCGCGCCGTGGCCGATTCGCTGCGCGCCGCGCTGCCCACCGACTGGAATCTCTCGGCCGAGGCCGTACCGGAGTTCGTCGCCGCCGCGAGCCAGGTTCGCAAGGGTCTCTCCGAGGCGAGCGCCCTCTGCGCGAGGCTCGTCTCCCGGACCTGCGCGACCTGCCGCCGCACCGGAAAGCCCCGGCCGGGCGGTCTGGGACTTTTGCAGGAGGACGGAGCGGGGACGGCGAGCGACGCGGAGGTCCGGGAGGTGAGCGAAACCGCCAGGAAGTACGCGCAGATGACCGGATTCGCCCCGCTCCTCGCCATCCTGGACGAAGCGCCGTGATCCCGTTCACTGCCGGACGGCCGGGAGGCCTGGGTTTTTTGCTTGAAGCGCGAGGGCCCGTGGCCCGCGCGAGGTGACGATGGATCCGCTCGAGGTGACAACGACCTGGGCGAGGATGCTCTCGGTGACCGCCGGGGCCTGCGCCGCCGCCGGCGCGCCCGGACCGGGCACGCGCATCCGCGGCAAGCCGGCCCTCGACTTCGGCAGCGGGCCCTGGCTCGGGCTCATCGACTTCGAAGGTTTGAGACGACCCGAGCGTGAGACGCTCCTCCCCTGGCTCCGCGAGCGCATTGAGCCGCTCCTGCTCGTCCGCCACCTGCTCCTCGCCAAGCCGCTCGGCGAGGAAGTGTTCATCGAGCTAGGACCGCGCGCCCTGGAGGCGATGCCGGAAGGGTTTCGCGATGCACCGCGGCCGATCCTCATCCTCGCTCCGGCGGGACGGACCCGGCCCGAGCGCCGCCGCCAGTACCTCGATGCGCTTTCGCGCCTGCGCATCCCGCTCGTCTCGGCGGGAAGCTCGCTGTGGGCAATCCGCGAGTTCGATCCGGAGTTCGTCGTCGCCCTGGCGCGGCTCTGGAAGGATTCCGAGCGTTCCGCGTTCCGGGCCTCGATCGATCCGAGCCAGACGCGGCTCTTCGATCAGCAGCTTCCCGCCGCCGAGGCCGCGGTGCTCGACGACCTGGTCGGCGCGCGGGACGAGGAATCGGAGATCGCCCTCGACGTCGAAAGCGTTTCCGCGTTGAACCCCGACGCCCATCCGCTCGCGGTCTATGCCGCCGTCGAACGGACTCGCAACCGCCGCAAGGCTCCGAAGGAGCGCACGCAGTTCTCCGCCCGGACCATCGAAGCACGTCTCTCGGCGCGCGGCTTCCCCGAAGACGTACCGTCCTGCACCGAACAGTTTGCGGCCCGCGCGGCCGCCATCGTACCTTTGCTCCCCGCCGAGCTGCAGCGCGCTTTCGAGGCCACGGAGCTGCTCGCCCGGGATTGAATCCCATGAGCGCCGGAGCCGTCGCATGAGCGTGCAGGTGCCGGCCCGGGCTGCTTCCGTAGCTACAGCACCCGCACCGTCGGCCGGGCCGGCGCCGCCCGAGCGCGTCGTGGTGGCGACGAGGATCGCAGGCGCCGAGGACGGCCTCCAGCGCGTCTCCTGGGCTCGCACTCTCTTTCGTCTGATGGTTGCGCCCGGGCTCCATCCCTGGAGCGCTTCGTGGCGTCTGCGCCGCCGGGGCCCGCTCGCGATCGTCGCCCTTGCAGCCTTGCTCCTCTTGCTCTTCGCGCTGAGCGGGTGCGCCTCGGCTCCGACGCAATCGGCGCGCATCTGGACGCCTGCCCCGCGACCCGCCTCGAACCTGCGCTGCGAGAGCGTGCTCGTGTCGCAGGAGGTGCAGATCCCCCCGACGGGCGACCTCGCGGACGTGCGCGTCACCATCGAGGACATCCCGCGTGTCCTGGGCAAGCTGCGGGTCCTCGTCCGGCGCCCGCGCTTTGCGGCGACGCTCTCCGTGCAGGCCGAGGGAAAGCCCGAGTTCGGCAAGGTGCTCGAAGCGACGATGCCCGCGGGCCAGAGCGACCTGACCGTGGTGCTCGTGCGTCCCGACGGCGCGCCCGCCGACTGGCCTCGAAGCTCGTGCCGGGCCTGCCGCGTCGATGTCGAGCTGACCGGCCTTTTCGGGGCGCAGGAAGGAGTGGACGCCTTCTTCATCCGCGCCCTCCAGGAAGTGTCCGCCGTCGAGCGCGGCTTCGTTACCCAGGAGCGGGGACCGGCCTCGCGTCCCAGCGCCGGCCTGCGCGCGCTCGGGGAGGAGATCTCGGCGGAGGCGAAGCGCTGCGGTTCGCCCCTCGATCCGGTGGTCAGCTCGGTGCTCTCTGCGCTCGCCGCGCTCGACTCCGTTCGCTCCCAGTTCTACTCGATGGGCGTACCGCCGCTTCCCGACACGAAGGCGGTCGTCCGGGCGTGGGAACGCGCCAACGAGGCGATCGAGGCGGAACCTTTCGCCGCCACCGCCGCGCGGACCATGGGCTGGCCGGCGTCCCTCGCTACCCGGCCGGGACGGCTCGGCCGCGCCACCATGCACCTCGACCTGCTCGACCAGGTCGCCTCCCTTCCCGCCCCGGATCAACCTCTCGCCGCGCTCTGGGTCGCACTTGCCATGTCGCCGGACGAGGAGGCGTCCCGGCGCAATTCGGCGGCGCTTCCACGCATTCGCGATCTCGCCGATGCCGAGGCGCGGTTCGCCTGGGTCGATCCACGTCCCGGCGCTGCCGTTCCCATTCCCGGCCTCGCGCGCGCCGCCACCCTGCGAGTCCGGGAGTGGCCCTCGCCCAGGCGAGGCAAGAAGTGCATCGGCAGCCGCGGCGCCGTTCCCGTGCGCGATCCCGAGGAGGACTCGCACATCGTCGCGCAACTCCTGGGCGCCGATCCCCTGGGACGGATGCCGATCCGGCAGGCGAGCGACGTTCGCGCCGCGCGGGACACGGCCCGGAAGGCGAAGGCGCTCCTCTGCGAGCCGCCGGCGTTCGACCCGACCGGGCTCTTCGAAGGCCTGGAGAACAAGGAGCTGGGCGAGGCCGCGGATCGGCTGAGCGGGATCCTGCGCGAATACGATCCACGGCGCGAGGACGAGTCGTTCCAGCGGGCGATCGCGGCGCCGATGACGCGGCTCTTCTGCAAGCTCTTCGACGAGCAGAACATAGAGCGCCGTGCCAGCACCGTCGCGGGCTACAAGATGTTCGTCGAGGGCGGAACGCACCTGCTCGAGATGCTTCCCGGCCCGCTCGTCTGCGACGGCCACGTCCTCGCGGCGCGCGATATCCAGAAGCGGCTGCGCAACGCGTATCGCACCGCGCTCGACAAGCACGCCTCCACGGAACGGCTCTGCCCGCTACGAGCGGGAAAGTGCCCCGAGGAGGTGGCGGCCTCGGTGCGGAAGACCTTCTCGCTCTCGCGGTCGCAGCTCGCCGCTCCCGCTTCCGAGGGGAGCCGCGCGCTCGAGTTCCCGCCGCCTTTTGGCTTCAGCGAGGAGTGGGTGTCGAAGCTCGATCGCTGCGCTCGCGAGGCCTGCGAGTCGCTCTCGCGGCTGCGCAGCGAAGCGCCTCCCGGCCAGTTCGACGGACCCGTCTGCGCGCCGCGCGCCCCGGGCGAGGAGGCGCCGCAGGAAGTCGCCATCCGCAAGCCGGAAACGCCGAGCACGGTCACGCTCTCGAGCTGCGACGCGCACGGCGGAGTCCGTTTGACGCTCCACCGCTTTCCCGACGCGGGGACGCTCGTCGCCATCGCCAGCTCGCACCAGTTCCGCTACGGCAGCGAGACCGTGCAGCGCCAGGGACGACACCCGCAACTCGGGCGCATCTACGAGCGCGTCGCCGACCTCTCCGATCCCGCAGACGTCTCGCGCCGGGCCGACGATGTCTTCGAGGTCGCCCTCACTCCCACGGTCGAGAACCAGGTCTTCTACTTCTTCAGCCTCCGGCGGCGAGACTACTAGTGCGGACCGTGGCGGCGATCGTGCTCTCGCTCGCGGGCGCGGCCGCCTCCAGCGGCGCGTATCTCAAGAGCAGCGCGCCGGTGGGCCCCGCCTCGCCGTGGTCGCTCAGCGAACGGCTCGCCGCCTTGCGCATCGATCGCGGATTGCCGAGCGCGGTGCGCAAGCAGGCCTCGCTGTCGTTGCGCGGCGATCACGCCGTGCTCAAGGTCCGCGAGGCGACCGGACCGGTGCTCCTCAAGTGTCCGCTCCGCGCCGGGCTCGACGTCGGCGACGCCTACCTGAGCTACGCCACCTCCGGAACGCCTCCCGGCTGCGAGACGCAAGCGGTGGACGAGGTCGGCGACGTTCTCGTCTACGAGGTGAGCGGACGGGTGGCGCCGCTCTGCCCCGGCCAGTACGCGACGCTCACCGAGGAGCAGCTTCATCACGCGCTCTTCCTGCCGGCGCTGCGCCTGCCGCATCCCGGAGTCGAGGCCGATGCCCCCGCCGCGGCCGTGCTGCAGCCCGGGCGGCTCGACTCCTGTCCCGCCGGCGGCGCGAACTGTGCCGTTTCAAAGGCGGCGAGCGCGCTCCTCTACTGCGGCGTTTTGCGCACCTGCGCCGAGGGCGCCTGCTTCCAGGGCCAGACGGCCGACATCAAGCCCGACGACGTGGCGGCGAGCCTCTACTACGCGCAGGCGCTCGCGCAGGCGAAGGCGCCTGCATCGGTCGCTCCCGCCGCCTGCGGCGCGGTGCCGATGAGCGTGCACCTGAGCACGCTGGTGAGCGAGGCGGTCACCGTCACCAGCGCCGCCCGCTTCCTCGAGGCGCAGCCCTGGAACGCCGCCGGCCTCGCCGCTCCGGGGTCCGCCGAGACTGCAAACGACCTGCGCGCGTTCTTCGAGCGGACGCCGCGGGGAATCTGCCTTTTCATCCACGGCATCGACGTCGACCGGCCCCGGGAAGCGGAGATGGCGGCGCAGAGCCTGGCCTTCCCCGTCTTCGCGCCCTTCGATCCCCGCGCCACCGGGCGCGCCTCGCCGCTCTTGCGCGCACTCCAACGGGCCGCGTTCGACGAGGACGCCATGGCTTCGCTCTTCAGCCGCTGCGATCTCGCGAGCGATCATCTCTGCAAGCAGAAGCGCGAGCGGATGGCGGCGCAGCTTCGCGTCTCGGTCGGCGGCCTCAAGCCCGCCCTCACCAATCTCGCGGGCGACGAGATCCCGTACCACGTCGGGGCTTCCGGTCCCTTCCACCTTTCCGACTTCGACGCCCTCCACGTCACCCTGGAAAGCTCGGCCGAGGTGCCGAAGGCGAAGGGATCGCGCTCCAGGCTGATGGTCCGCTACCAGCCGCTCTGGCCCGAATCGGTGCCGGAAAAGAAGCTCTCCTGCGCGCAGCAGCCCGGCATCTGCGTCTTCCGCGCGCTGTGGAACGTGCGCGGACAGAAGGCCCAGGCGGCACCACCCGTCAACGCCGCCGACGAGGGCGGATTCGAATCGCTCGTGGCGCTCTTCGCCCGGCGCGACGCCAACACGCGCTGCGTGCGGCGGCTCTTCAACGCGCTCGCCTCGACGAGCGACGACCGGATGCTCGAGCTGCAGCGCGATCTGCGCGAGTCGGTCGGCGCGGGCGAGAACCGCGCTCCTTGCGATCCGCGCGCGCGGTCGCTCTTCGGGCTCGTCCCGCGCAGCGATGAGGGCGCGACGGGCGCCTGCCCCGACAAGCCCGCGGCGAAGCCCTTCGGAGAGATTGCCGGCGACTGCCGCCCGCTCAGCCTCGTCTACGTGCAGGAGGAGCCGTGGGCGGGAGCGGCGGCGCGGATCGCCTCCATCGCCAAGCAGCGCGGAGTCGACGTCTCCGTCTTCGGCATCAAGGCGAGCGAAGTGCACCGCGGCTCGCTCGCGAGCTGGGACGTGCTGCTCACCGTCGCGAGCAACTACTACAACCGCAAGTATCCGACGCTCGTGCCGCTCCTCCATCCGGCCGGGAACCAGAACCTGAGCGGCGGCCAGGCGGTGAGCGAGGCGCCGGGAAAGGTGCTGCTCTCCAGCTACGAGTCGTCGATCGTCTATCCGCCGCCCGCCTGGCTCGGCGCCGCGGTGGACTCGCCGCAGACGCGGGCCGACAGCCTGCGTCTCTTGGAAGAGGACGTCGCGCGCAATGGTCCCGCTCCCATCTATCCGCTGGCCTTCTTGCGGCCCGCGACGGTGACCATTCCTGCCTCCCAGGTCGAAGCGGCGCACGACCCCTGGTACTTCGAGCGGCTGCTCTCGGCCTGGACTTCGCAGCCGACCTGGAGCGCGCAGCCGTGAGGATGGCGCTGGCGCTCGCCGCCGCGCTCCTTCCGCTCGCGGCCCACGCCGCGCCCGCGGAGGACTGGTTTCGCGCCTACCAGTACGCGGCCCGCCCCCAGACGCTGCGCGGCTGTTCCGACTGCGCCGGAGAGCACGACGATGTCTGCGAGGTCCCCGCCGGCGTACTCGCGCAACCGATCGGCGAGTACGCCTGGGCGCGATGGCCGGCGCCGGGCCGGCTGAAGCTGCTCCGCTCGAAGGCGGACCCGGATTGCGCCGTGCCCGCGTTCGGCCCCAAGGGACTTCTCGGCGGGCGCTCCGGCGTCGAGATCGCTGCCATCCGCCTGGCTCGCGCCGCGCCTTCGCAGGCGCTGCTCGAGCGATTCGGCGAGGCCGCTGCCACGCACGGATGGCCCGTCGCCCCTTGGCAGCGCAAGCCCGATCAGATGATCCGCGCGCACGCGCAGCGGTCCGCCGAGCGGCTCGCGGTGGTCTGCTGGCCCTCGGAGCAGGGATGGCCCGCGCCAGGGACTTCGGCAAGCGAGGCGCAATCCGATCCCGGCGCGGCCAACTCCTGCGAGCTCTGGCTCTTGCCGGTGAAGCCGCAGACCGGCGATCCCGATCTCGCCGGCGTGTCCTTTCCGGCGACCACCGCATTCTCCGCGGGCGATTCGAGGTGGGCGAAGGCCTTCGATCCGAAGGTACCTGTCGACGATTCGCTCCTGCTCGGCGGATCTCCGCTCCCGGCCCAGGTCGTGCGCCCGACGGAACCCGCACTGCCAGCGCCTCCGCCCGCCGCGGTCGCGCGGTGCGGAGAGGCCGCCCGCAAGAAGGCCAGCACGCTGGAGCGATTCGAGCAGTGGGAGGCGCAGGTCCTCGGCACCGCGCATTCCCTCGATCGCCGCGAGTGGACGCTGAATGCCGCGGCATGGTCGGGGCATTGCCAGGAAATGGACGTCCTGCGAGCCGCGCTCGAGCAACAACTCGGGTGCACGATCGCGCGCCGGGGACCTTGCCTGCTCGCCAACGGGCAACCCGCCGACGCCGTCGCGGGGGCGCGATGACGCGGGTGCATGCCGTCGAGGAGGCGCCGACCGACGGCCTCGGCCGGCTCGCCGCGTCCGCGGCAGCCGTCAAGATCGCGGCCTCGGCGCTCCGCTTCCTCGCTGCAGGCGCCGTTTCCTTTGCGGGTCTGCTCGTCGTCGCGCTTCTGCTCTCCTCCTTCGATCGCACCGGAGCCCGGGAGCCCACGCAGACCTCCGCGTCCGCGTACCTCGACTTCGATCTCGCCGTCCTGCGCGCTCTCGCGGATCGAGGCCTCGCCCCGTCATCGCCCGCCGAGGCCGAGCGCGGCGCTCTCGGTTTGTGGGCGCAGCGGCCCGACTGGCAGCTTCCCGGCATGTCCGGTGCGACTCCGCGACTCGTCGGTCCCGGTGAGGCCTGGGCGGCGGTCGCCTCCGAGCGGAGCCACTTCCGCACCGCCGCGCGGGGCGCCGCCAGCGCGCTGCCGTTCCTGCTCGCCGCGCTCGCGATCTCGCTCCTCGCCGCCGCCTTCGCGGCCGTCCTCGCCCGGGCGCGAGACCTCTTCCCCGGCCGATCGCGAAGGATCGCGCTCGCTGCCGCGACTGCCGGCCTCTGCGCGCTGGTGGTGTACCCCCTCCTGCCGCTTTTCAATTCAAACCTCTTCTACGACCGCACCCGCTCGCTCGGTCTCGGGGTCGCCGCGGTCCTCTTCGTCGCAGCCTTCGCCGGCGCGATGCCCGGGGCTGCTGCCCGGGCCTATCTCGCCAACCATCCTCACGCGCAGCACCTCGCCGATCTGGGCGGACGGCGCTCGCTCTTCACCATCGCGCGGCTCGCTGCCCTCGATGCCGTCGAGTGGCTGCTTCCGCTCGTCCCGGCTCTGGCAGCGGCCGCCGTCTTCGTCTGCGCCAAGGAGGATCAGGATCCCGCCTCGTCGGGCAATGCCAGCGGTCTCGGCGCGCTCATCCGCGCAGCGATGAGCGAGCCGTCGGTCGCCGAGCGCATCGGCTCCTGTGCTCTCGTCGCCGGGGCCCTGGTCGTCCTCTGGTACCTCGGACACCGGTTCCTCCTCGAGGCGCGCGAGTCCCTGGGCGCGCAGCGGAGCGCCCCGTGAGCCGGGAGCGTCTCGCCGCGTTCTTCCGTCGCCATTGCCCTCCGGGCTTTCGCGCCATGGGGGCCGTCGCCATCGTCCTCTGCGCGCTCGGCTTCGCGCAGATGGCTGCGCTCGCCGTCCGCGACGAGCCCCATCCGGTTTTCGCCGCCGCGCTCGCCTTGCTCCTCGCTTCCGGTGGAGCGGTGCTCGTCATCTTCGTGCGCCGCGGTACCGCCAGCGCGGCGTCGTTTTCCGAGCGGTCCCCCGGAGGCGCGTTCGCCACAGCGGCGCTCGTCCTTTTCGCCTGCGGCGCCGTGGCCGTCCTCTTCAGCACCGGGATCTTCTTCCCGGCCCGCATGACGCTCTTCTGGGTGGGAACGCTTTCCGCCGCGCGCCTCGGCGAGCCGGCGCTTCCGATGATGCTCGCAGGGACCTGCCTCGTCGGCCTCGGCGCCGTGGCGACCGCCGTCCTCTGCGGCGCGCTCTGGCTCCTCTTCTACGCACAGGGGCGCACCGGAGCCTCGCGCGTCACCTCTGCCCTGCTCTCATTCGCCGGGGCCGTCCCCTACGTCGCCTTCGCCCTCGTGGTCCGAGCGATCTTCTGTCCACCGGTCGCCTTCCTCGCCGCCGGACGATGGCTCGCGTTGCGCCCGGACGATCAACTCGCCTATCGATCCCTCTTCGGCATGGCCCCCGGCCTCTTCACCGCGTCGATCGCGCTCGGGCTCTGCCTCGGGCGCGGCCTGTGGAGCTTCCTGGACCAGGTCCGTGAGGCCGAGGAGAAGAGCGACTCGTTCCTCGCCGGCACTCTGCGCGGCCAGAAACCCTGGGCGATCGTGCTGCGCCAGGGATTGTGGCTGCGGCGGCGGCGCGACGTGGGCGCGCTCTTGCTCGGCGGATTCGCCGCCGCGGTGCTCATCGACATCCTCTCCAATACCCTCATCGACAGCTTCCGCCCGCCGGGTTTTCCCACCTATCCGTCGCTCGGCGCAGCGCTCTTCCTGAGAGGCATCGGCGCGGACGGCGCTCCTTTGCCGCTCGCCGGGGACCTTCGTGTCGCCCACCTCCTCGTCGTCCTGGCCGCGGTGCTCCTCCTCGTCGCGCAGACCTTCCCCCGCAGTCTCGCCTCCATCGCGCTCCGCTCGGGTTCCCTGCGCGTCGGTGCGAAGCTGCTCGCAAATGGCGTAGCCAGCTCACATGGGCTTCCGCCCCGCCCCTCGCTGCAGTGGGTCCTCGGAACGTCCGGATCGGGCAAGAGCACGCTCCTCAAGGCTTGGTCCCGCGAGATGCGCAACGCGATGCTCGTCCCGCAGGATCCCGACGAGGCGCTTCCCGCCGCCCTCTCCGGCACCGACGTCGGCCGTCTCGCGGCCCGGGCGTCCGTGCGCGAGGACCGCGTCCTCTGGGATTTCCTCGGGCGCCTCGACGACGGCCGCTTGCAGCGGAGCCTCTTCGATCCCTTCACGCCGGTATCGTCGTTCTCGCGCGGCGAGCGGCAGAGGCTGGTCGTCTGCCTCGCGCTCGCCAGGGCCCGCCGGGATCCGGACTGCACGCTGCTCTTCGACGAGCCGACCTCGGGACAGGACTCGAGCCGCACCCGCGCCCTGCTCGACTGCGTGCGCGAACTGCTTCCCGCGCAGTTCGCCGGAGCGTCGTCGCTCGTGCTCGCGGCGCACGATCCGGAATCGCTCGACGCCCTGCTCGGCGATCGCGCAGGCGACGCGGTTCCCGATCACGTGCTGTGGCTGGAGGACGGCCGCGCCCACGAGTTCACCGTCCGTGCGCCTTCCGGCGAGGCCCGCCGCTGGGCGGGAGCCACGGCGCAGCCGAGCGGACTGCAAGGCTATCTCCACGCGATGACGACGCTGCTCGACGCCCGAAACGCGACGTCCGGGGACCGGCCCCGGCGCTCGGAGCGCCGGCAATCCGGACTGCGGCTCCTCCGCTCGCGCCTCGCCATCGGCGGAAAGCCTTACGCGATCTCGCCGGAAACGGTGGTGCGCGGCGGCGAATTGTTCGTGCTCCACGGCGCTTCCGGGAGCGGCAAATCGACCCTCGTCCGCGCCATCGCGGGCCGCCGCCCCGCCTCCATCGAGGTGGGCTACGTGATGCAGGATCCCGGGCGCGCCTTCCCGGCCGAGATGCCGGTCGAGGAGGTGCTGGGCGCTCTTCCCGGCTCCGCCAGCGAGCGGGACCGCGTTCGCCGCTGGTTCGGCGCGCCGCTCGAAGAGATGCTCGCCAGACCCGTCTGCGCGCTCTCGGAAGGAGAGCGGCAGCGCGTCGTATTCGCGGGAGAGGTCCTGCGCATCGAGCGCGCCTCGCGTCACGCGAGGTTGCGGCTCCTGCTCCTCGACGAGCCCTTCGGCGCCGTCGACCCCTCCGCGCACCTGCGTCTCATGAACCTGCTCCTCGGCTGGCTGGGCGAGAGCGAAGGGCAGAGCGCCGCGGTCCTCGTTTCGCACAGTCCAAAGATGGACCTTGGGCTGGCGCGCGCTTCCGGGATTCCCGTAACCGAGTGGACGATCGACAATGGAGAAGGATGAAGCCGCTGCGACGAACGATCGCCGCCCTGGAACGTAGGCCATGGCCCCTGGCGGTCTTCGCCGGGCTGGGCTTCACGTTGTTGGTCGCCGGAGCGGTGGCGCTCTTCGGCTCCGTCGAGCTGCTCGACGCGCTCGTCGCGCTGGGCGACGCGAAACTCTACGGAGCGCTCGCCCTCCTCTTCGTCGCCAGCGCGTGCGCCGCGCGGATCGCCTTCCGCCGGCGCCGCCGCCTGGAAGAGGACCTGGACGACATCGTCCTCTCCGCCGCGCCCGCGAAACAAACTACCGGCCGCGCCGTCCCCGCCGATGAGGCGCCGGCGAACAAGCCCGCCAAGGCGTACCTGCGATGAAAGACGCCATGGCCGATCCCCGACGCGCGGCAGGAATGGTCCTTCGCGGCTTGCGGCGCCCCGGGGTGCCGCTGCAGCGAATCGCGGAGGCGCTGCGCGGTGAGCCGCTCCGGCCCGCGCTCGCCATGGAGGCCATCGTCGCCGCTGCTCGGACGCGATTCGATCTGGCCGAGGTCCGCGAGGCGGAGCTTTCCGCGGTGGAGTGCTTCCCGCTCGCGTTCGCTGGGAGGTTCGGTTCCGGCGCCGCATCTCCCGAGGTCCATCTCGCGCTTTCGCCGCCGTTTCTTTCCGAGGGATGGCGCGGGACCATCTGCTTGCGCGCCGCCGCGCACCTTCGCAGCTCTGGCGAAGAGCGTGCCTTGCGCATCTGGGTTGGCCCGCCAGCGGCGCCCGGCGCTTCGTCCTCGGGCGTCGAGGGAGAGACCGTCGCCACCTGGGCCGTGGCACCCGAGGCGCGACGCCCGGCTGAGGGAGAATCGTGGCCTGCCGGATGGCCGAGGTGGGCCGTCCTCCGTCTCCTCGAAGGCCGCGAGCCGCAGGCGCTCTGGGACCTTCGCGCGCTCTGGCAGGCCCGTCTCGCCACCCTGCCCGAGGCCGCGCCCGGCGGCCCGAGCGCGGGCGCTACGGCCGGCACGATGCGGGTCGCCGTGGACATCGGCAGCACCTCGACCGTGGTGGTCGAGGAGGACAGTGCCGCCGCCGGATCGGTGGGGCAGAAGCTCCTCTGCGCGCAAGCGCGGCGGCCCGTGGCGTCCGGATTCCGCTTGCTCGCCGGCGACCCGCGCACGGCGCACCGGTACGGCTGCGCGGAAAGGCTGCTCGCTCCCGGTGGCCAGGTTCCGACGGCGCTCGCGGCCGCGTCGGTCGAGGCGCTCGGCAAGCTGCTCCGGGCCGATTCCGCGGCGGGCGCCGATCAAGTCTGGCTGCCGCAAGCGCCCGCAGAGCGCAGCGGCGAAGACACCCCCGCGGCCGTCCTCGCCGATCGGTTCAAGTCGCCCGACCTGCTGCTTCTCTCCGACTGGCTCGCGGAGGTGCCGGGCGCACCCGCGCCTTCGCTCGCCAGCCGGCGTCTCTTGACCGGTTACGGATACCTTCTCGGGCGAACCCTCGCGGCCGCTCATGCGGCGCCGCTCGTCACGCCCGAGGGCGGACGCTGGGCGCTGCGCTGGCCGCGGCTCTCAGCGGTGGAGGCGGTGCTCACCTATCCGCCCTGCACCTTCGCGGCCTCGTCGCAGGAACCGTTCCGCGACGTCTTCGACGAGGTCGGAAGCGAGCTTTGCCGTGGGCTCGAAGCGGCCTGGAATTCGTCGCAGCACCGCATGGTGGCGGATCCGGCCGCGGCGCGCGCAGCCCGGACGGAGCCGCACGATCCGGCCCACCCGATCGAGGCCTTCGTCGATTTCGGCGGCTTGACCCTGCAGATCACCGTGCGCGTTCCGGCGGCGCCCGGCAGGCCACGGCCCTTCATCGCGGGATCCTCGATGGGCTATCTGCTCGGCGGCGAGCGGTTCATCGATGCCGCCGCGTTCGCGGGCGCCGCGCTCCAACCCGCGAGCGGCCTGCGCGATGCGTACCGTGCGACGGCGCGCAGATGGCGCGGGCTCATCGCGAACGGCGGCCACCTGCGCAACGGCGACGGAGAAGCTGCCGCGGCCTTCCGCGATGCCGTGCTGCAGACGGCGTTTTCGCTCTTGCGGCGCCAGCTCCAGGGGACGCTGAGGCGCGCCGCGCCCGATCTTCGCGGACTGCGCGGCGCGGGCGTTCGCGTCTACCTCCTCGGCGAAGGATGGAAGCTCGTCGCCCTCGACACTCCCGACGACGAGCGCGAGGAGGCGGCGCTGCGGGCGCTCGCAGCGCACTTGCGAAAGGGGCCGCTGCTCGAGGACGTCGAGATCGACCTGCAGAGGATGACCAAGCGACGTCTCTGCGAAGGCGCCCTGCGGGTCCACGCCGACGAGGACTCCGGCGAGTTCCCTCTCGAGTTGCAAGGTGTGGATGTCGTCGCCGCGGACGGCCGCAACCAGCGCTGGTTCGGGGTGGCCGGATCCGAGGGCCTCGCCGGCCCCGATCTGTTGCCCGATCCATCGGACCCGTGGTGGGGCGCGTTCGCTTCCAGGACCGACGGGTCGCTGTTGCGCGTCGAGCAGTGGTTCACGAGCGCCGCGCCGTTCGAGACCTCGCTCTCGGGTGGCCAGATCTCGTTCGATCCCGCGCGCTCGCTGCTCAAGCAGTGGATCGATCTCTCCGGCCCGTCGCTGGTCGCCTTGCGCATCCACGGCGACCTGCAGGGCCGCCGGGCTGCCCGCGAGGGGTGACCGCCGGTCAAGGAACGCTCGCCTGCGAGCAGTCAGCGCGCGGTATAGCCGCCGTCGATGACCAGCTCGCTTCCCGTCATGAACTTCGAGGCGTCGGAAGCGAGGTAGAGGATCGCCTCGGCGATCTCCTCGGGTTCGGCGAGACGTCCGAGCGGCGCCGCTCCTGCGAGCGCCTGGAAGGCCGCGTCCTCGCTCCCCGACTGCGCGACGAGGCCCGGCCAGAAATCGGCCTTGGCCCAGATGGGCGTCCGCACGCCGCCCGGATGGATCGAGTTCACGCGGATACCATCGCCGGCCACTTCCAGCGCGACCGCCTTGGTGAAGAGGCGTACTCCGCCCTTGCTTGCGCAGTAGGCGCTGGCGGTGGGAGACCCGACGAGGCCCGAGGCGGAGGAGACGTTGATGATCGCGCCGCCTCCCGACCCGCGCATGGCGCGGACCGCTTCGCGGGTGCCGAGGAAGACGCCGTCGAGGTTCACCGCCATGAGCTGCCGCCATTCGGCGAGCGTCGTCTCTCCGAGCGGTTTCGCGAAGGAGATGCCCGCGTTGTTGACGAGGACATCGAGGCGGCCGAATGCTTCGAGCGCCCGGCGGATCGCCGTCGTCCACGACGCCTCGTCGCTCACGTCGTGGCGGAGGAAGTGGACCTCGCCGCCCTCGCCCCGGATCGAATCGGCCACCGCCTCGCCTGCGGGATCTAGATCGGTCAGGAGGACACGCGCTCCTTCGCGGGCGAAGAGGATGGCGGTGGCGCGGCCGATCCCGGACGCCGCCCCGGTGACGATCGCTGCCTTGCCTTGCATCCGTGTCATCGCGAGGACTCTGCCACGACCAGGTGCTAGCTTGCCTGCGGATGCCGTTGTTCTCGCGCAGGTTGCCGCACGTGCTCACCCGCAAGGACCTGGCCCGGGCACTCGCGAAGACCTACGCGAAGGCGGCCTCGGTCGACGCGGAGGAGGCGCTCGACCGCATGGAGCGCGCGGTCGCGAGCGACCGCATCTCGGAGGATCTCTACGCCGGCCTTTCCGCGGCGATGGCCGAGCGCAAGGGTTCCCGCACGACTGAAGACGAGCTCGTCGACAAGCTCTCCGAGGGCGTCCAGAAGCGACGGGCCCGCGTCAAGGCGGCCGAGCTGACGCCGGCCATTTCCGCGGCCATGGTGCTCATCAATCTCGAGCTCGGTTACGCGCCCGAGATGATGCGCAATGCCTTGCAGACCGAGAAGGGCCGCGCCCTCCTCGACGAGGGCCTGCGCGAACTGGGAGCGCATCTGGTCGCCGAGCTCATCAAGTAGCGATCCTGTTCCGCTGGCAGCGCGTCGATCATCGCGCTTCGGTCAGGAAGGAGAGGAGCGTCGCCGTCAGCGGCCCGGGAGCATCGAGCGGCAGGAAATGACCGCCGGGCAGGACCACGAGTCGGGCGCCCAAGGTCTTCGCGAGCGGCTCGCCGATCTCTCGCAGCGACAAATACTGGTCCTGGTCACCCCAGACGACGAGGCGAGGCATGGAAAGCTTGCGCAACTCTTCGCCGATCGATTCCGTCTGGCTCGGATCGAACGCCTGCGCGGCGCGGATGAGCCGCCGGCCGCCCTCCTCGCCCTCATAGCTCGCGACGATCTCCCGCAACGCCGGGTCCTTCACGCGCATGGTCCGCGCCAGTACCTTGGCAAGGCTCGCCGCCTTCGCCGGGTCCCAGGTGCGGATGCTTTCCACCGCTGCCATCGCCCACTCCCGGCCATGGACGCCGTCCATGAGCACGAGCGCGCGCAGACGCTCCGGCGCCCGCACCGCGAGGATCTGCGCGGCGGCGGTACCGACGTCGTGGGCGACGAGCGCCACGCGGGGCAGGTCGAGCGCGTCGAAGAGTCTCAGCAGCGCATCCGCCTGCGAGGCGAGATCGACGGGCCCGCCGCCGGACGATTTCCCGTAGCCGAGAAGATCGGGCGCGAGGACCCGGAAACGCTCCGACAATCCGGGTACGACGCGCTGCCAGAGTAGCCGCGAAGCAGGAAATCCGTGGAGGAGAACGACCGGATCGCCCCTGCCCTCGTCGATCAACTCGAACTGGTCCTGCCCCACCCGCACGGAGCTCATCTGGCTCTGGCATACCAGTCCGGGTGTCGGTTTGGTACGGTACCGCGCATGATCACCGCCAGGATCGCCCGCGTAGCGTTGGCAACGAGTTTTGTTTGCGCCGCGGCGCAGGCCAAGGACACCGTCCGCATCGCTTTCGTCGGGCCTCTCACCGGCGGCAACTCCGCCATCGGCCTCGGTGGCCGCAACTCGGCCGATCTGGCGGTACGGCTGCGCAACGCGGATGCAAAATCGAAGTACCAGTACGAGCTCGTCGTGCTCGACGACGAATGCAAGCCCGACGCGGGTGTGCAGGTTGCGACCAAGGCCGCTTCCGATCGCGGGATCGCCGCCGGCGTCACGCACTACTGCTCGGTGGTGGCGATGGCGACGGTGGACACCTACCACCGCTTCGGCCTGCCCACCATCGTCTGGGGCGCGGTGCTGCCCGACATCACCTACAAGAACGATTACAAAGAGATCCACCGCGTCAACGGGACGATGATCAACCAGAACGACACCAACGCGAAATTCATCACCGAGCGAGGTTACAAGAAGTTTGCCATCCTTCACGATACTACCGATTACGGTAAAGGCCACGACAAGTACTTCACCGAGTTCGTGAAGAAGTACGGCGGCGAGGTGGTCGCCGATCTGGGCGTCGGCGCCGACCAGCAGGATTTCACCGCGGAGTTGACGCAAATCCAGGCGGCGAAGCCCCAGGTCCTCTACTTCGGCGGCCTCACGCCCATCGGCGTGCGCATCCGCGCCCAGATGGACAAGCTCGGCCTCAACGCTCAGTTCGACGGCACGAGCGGTATCGTCTCGGACGATTTCATCCGCGGGCTGGGTCCCCTGGCCGAGGGAGTGCTCGCCTTCCGCGAGGGCGGTCCCGCCGAGAAGCTGCCTGGAGGACAATTCTTCCTCGAGAAGTACAAGGCGCAGAACTATCCCAACCCACCCGAGGCCTACGGGCCCTTCGCCTATGCGGCGGCGGTCCTGCTCATGGACACCATCGAGAAGACGGGCCCCGATCGCAAGAAGATCATCGCCGAGCTTGCCAAGGTAAAAGGCCGCGACTCCATCGTCGGCACCATCACCTTCGACGACCACGGCCAGAACACCGTGCCGGCGATCACCAAGTACGTCGTGCAGGACGGCAAATGGGTGCTCTGGGAGGAGAGTGAGTACGCGAGCGGCAAGCGCAAGCTGGCCGGCAAGTAGCCGTTCCCATGACGCTGGCCCTCTTCGCCCAGTACGTCATGAACGGCGCGATGCTGGGCATGATGTACGCGCTCGTGGCGGTCGGCTTCACGCTCTTCTTCGGCGTCCTCGACGTGATCCAGTTCTCGCACGGGGACGTGCTCGCCGCCGGCGCCTTCCTCGCGCTCGGCACCTGGGTGGCGCTGACGAAGCTCGGCGTCGTCTCCCCCGTGCTCCTCCTCGCCGCCGTCGTCGTCGTCTCGGCCCTCGGCACCGCGCTCCTCGGCGCGGTATTCGCGCGCACGCTGGTCCTTCCCCTCAAGGGGGCTCCCCAGCTGAACGTGCTCCTCGTGACGCTGATGATGGGCACCGTCTTGCGTGAGGCGATCCGCCTCTTCTATCCGGGCGGCTCGCAGCCGCAGCTCTTTCCCGCGCTGCTTCCCACCACGGCGTACGGCGTGGGCGGCTTCCACCTGCGCCTCGACAACGCGATCCTGCTCATGGCCGGCGCGCTTCTCATCGCCGCAACCCATTTCTTCATCACCCGCACGCGGATCGGGCTCGCCATCCGCGCCGTCGCCCAGGACGAGGAGACGGCACGCACCATGGGCATCGACTTCCGCCGCATCGTGCTCGTCACCTTCGGGATCGGCTCCGCGCTCGCGGCGGTGGCCGGCGTGATGGACGGCCTTTACTACAACGAGATCTTCTTCGGCATGGGCCTCTTGCTCGGCGTGATCGGGTTCGCCGCTGCCATCATCGGCGGCCTGGGAAACCTCTACGGGGCCATCTTGGGCGGGTTCCTCTTCGCCGCTTTGCAGACCATCGGCGCCGTCGCGCTGCCGTTCGCCAGCGCCTACAAGGACGTCTTCGCCTTCGCGGTGGTCATCGCCATCATGGCGGCGCGGCCGACCGGGCTCATCGGTGAGCGCGCGAGCGAGCGGGTATGACCCGGGAGGGGCGCGAGCGCCTCGCGCAGGCGCTCGCCATCGTCTTCGTCGCCGGGCTCTCCCTCGCGCTGCGAGAAGACGATTTCGCGCTCTTCCTCGTCGCGCGGGTGCTCATCGTCGTCATCGCCTGCCTCGGGCTCAACGTGCAGTTCGGCTACGCCGGCGTGGTCAACTTCGCCGGAGCGACCTTCTTCGGCGTCGGCGGCTATATGGCGGCGGTGCTCTCGCGCGGCACCGGCGTTCCGCACCTCTTCATCCTCGTCGCCGGCGGGATCGCCGCCGCCCTCGCCGGCTGCGTCCTCATCCTCCCCGTCCTGCGCACCCGCGGGCACTACGCCGCTCTCGTCACCATCGCCTTCGCGCTCCTCTTCCGCACCTTCCTCGAGGTGAACGATTCGCTGGGCGGTCCACAAGGGCTGAAGCTTCCCGAACTGCGCATCGGCCCGTGGCGCTTCAACGAGCCGATCGCGCTGGGAAGGTTCGAGGCTTCCTTCCTGCTCAACTACGTCATCCTCGCGCTCTTCCTCGCGGCCCTCGCCTTCGCGCTCGTGGTCCGCGTCGATCGGTCCTGGATCGGCGTGCAACTCGACGCCGTGCGCCTCGACGAGACGAGCGCGGCGGCCTTCGGCATCCCCATTGCCCGCGCGAAGATCACCGCGTTCACGCTCGGCAACTTCCTCGCCGGAGTGGCCGGCGCGCTCTCCGCGCACATGGTCGGGTTCATCGCGCCGAACAACTACAGCTTCGGCGAGTCGCTCATCCTCGTCTCCATCCTGCTCCTCGGCGGAATCGGAAATCCCTGGGGCCTGCCCCTCGCGGCGGCCATCGTCATCGTCCTTCCCGAACAATTGCAGGTCATCCAGGAGTACAGGTACCTGCTCTACGCGGGGCTCGTCATCCTCATCCTCCTCTTCCGGCCGAACGGGCTGGTGCCGCGTCCACTGCGGCGCCTGGGCGGCGCCTGACGATGGGAGCGCTGCTCCGCTGCAACGGGCTCACCCGCAAATTCGGCGGCGTCGTCGCTCTCGACGGCCTCGACCTGCAAGTCGAGGAAGGCGAGATCCTCGGGCTCATCGGCCCCAATGGATCGGGCAAGACGACCTTCTTCAACGTCCTCACCGGCGTCTTTCCCGCGACGAGCGGCGAGGCGCGCTTCGGCGAGATGCCGATCACCAACTTCTCGCCGCAGGCGGTCTACCAGGCCGGCATCGCCCGTACCTTCCAGCGTTCGCGGCTCTGCTTGCCGCTCTCGCTCTTCGACAACCTCATGGTCGGCAACCACAAGAACCTCGACCACGGCCTGTGGTTCAACGTCGTCCGCCGCCGCGCCTTGAAACGGCAGATCGAGGAAGGACGCAAGGCCGCCCGCGAGCTGCTCGAGCTTTTCGACCCGCCCCTCGCCGGACGCCTCTTCGAGCCCGCGAGCCGCGTGCCGATGATCGACCGCCGCCGGATCGAGATTTGCCGCGCCCTCATCGGCAAGCCGCGGCTGCTGCTGCTCGACGAGCCGTCCGCGGGAATGACCCGCGACGAGACGCGGCGGTTGATGGACGACCTGCTCGAGGCGCGGCGCAGGCTGGGCCGGCTTACCATCGTGCTCATCGAGCACGAGATGTCGGTCATCGAGCGCGTCACCGATCGGTGCGTGGTCTTGAACTACGGCAAGAAGATCGCCGAGGGCGCCTACCGCCAGGTGGCGGAAGATCCTCTCGTGCGCCAAGCATATCTGGGGCTGTCCTGATGGAGCTTCGGGTCGAAGGCATCTCCACCGCTTACGACCGGGCAGACGTGCTCGAGGACGTCACCCTCGACGTCGCCGCGGGCAGGATCACCTGCCTGCTCGGCTCGAACGGCTCCGGCAAGACCACGCTCATCCGCTCCATCCTGGGGCTCACCAAGCCGCGCCGCGGACGCATCCTTTTCGGCGGGACCGATCTCACGCGCCTTCCCACGCACCGCATCGTCGCCTCGGGCATCGCCGCCATCCCCGAGGGCCGCAAGGTATTTCCGCGGCTGACGGTGACCGAGAATCTGCGGCTAGGCGCCTATCTCGAGACCGACGCGCACATCGTGACCGATCGAATGGAGCGCGTCTTCGCCATATTTCCCGCGCTCGCACAGCGCCGTTCGCAGATCGCTGGCACCATGTCGGGAGGCGAGCAGGCGATGGTATCGATCGGCCGGGGCCTGATGAGCGCCCCGAAGCTCCTTCTCGTGGACGAGCCGTCGCTGGGTCTGTCGCCGCTCTTCGTGAAGGAGAACTTCGCCGTGCTGCGCAAGGTGAACGAGTCGGGCGTGACCGTCTTCCTCGTCGAGCAGAACGTCCACCAGACGCTGGCCATCGCGCACGAGGGATATGTGCTTTCCAAGGGCCGGGTGGTAGCGCACGGAACCGCGCAGGAATTGCTGGAGAACGACGAAGTGCGCAAGGCATACTTCGGAGAGGGTGCGGCATGAACGCGGTCGAGCTGACCAGGCGGATCGTCCGGATCGACACCATCAATCCGAAGAGCCCCGAGCGTCCCTGCGCGGACTTGCTCGGCAAGCTGCTCGGAGACGCGGGCTACGAGGTGCGCTTGCATGAGTTCGCGCCCGGCCGCGCGAGCCTCGTCGCCCGCCGCGAGGGGGGTGGCAAGCCGCTCGCCTTCGTCGGCCATCTGGACACGGTTCCGCTCGGAGCCGCGCCCTGGTCGCGCGACCCGTTCGCGGGCGAGACGCAAGAGGGCCGTCTCTACGGCCGGGGCAGCTCCGACATGAAGAGCGGCGTCGCCGCGATGGTCGCCGCCGCCCTCGACCTTTCGCGCGCACCGCTGCGCAAGGCGGGCCTCACGCTGGTCCTCGTCGCGGGCGAAGAGACGGGCTGCGAGGGAGCGGCGCACCTCGCCCGCGTTCCCGGCGCCCTCGGCGAGGCGAGGGCCATGGTCGTCGGCGAGCCGACCGGGAACCGGCCGGTGGTCGGGCACAAAGGCGCGCTCTGGCTTCGCGTGCGCTTCCGCGGCGTGACCGCGCACGGGTCGATGCCCGAGAAGGGGAAGAACGCCGTCTACGCCGCAGCCCGCGCGCTGCTCGCGCTCGCCGATCTCCGCTTCGAGGTCGCTCCCGACCCGCTCCTCGGCGGTCCGACGCTCAACGTCGGTACCTTCTCCGGCGGCATGAACGTCAACTCGGTCCCGGACGAGGCCACCTTCACGGTGGACATGCGCACCATCCCCTCCCAGCGGCACGCGGAGATTCGCGCACGGATCCAGACGATGCTCGGCGCCGACGCGGAGATCACCCCGCTCGTCGACCTGGAGGGCATCCGGACCGCCGAGGACGATCCCTTCGTACGCACCGTGCTCGAAGCGACCAGCGCCGCGACGGGGGAGAAGCAAGAACCGGGCGCCGCGACGTACTTCACGGACGCGAGCGTCCTCACTCCCGCTTACGGCGGGATCCCGACGGTCGTGCTCGGACCCGGCGAGATGGCGCTCTGCCACCAGACCGACGAGTATTGCCTCATCTCCCGGGTGGAGGCGGCCGTGGCTGCCTACGCCGGAATCGCGCAGAAAGTGTGCGGGGCATGAGCGCGGCGAATCTCTCCGCCGCAGACGCGCTCGCGCGCCTGCGCGAGCGGACGCTCTCCTCGGAGGAACTGGTCCGCGCTTGCCTCGCGCGCATCGAGGAGCGGGACGCGGAGGTCAAGGCCTGGGCCGCCATCGACCGCGAAGACGCGCTCGCCCAGGCTCGCCGCATCGATTCCTTGCAGGAACGGCCGCCCCTGTGCGGGCTCCCCATCGGAATCAAGGACCTCATCGATACGCAGGATCTTCCGACCACGTACGGCTCGCCCATCTACAGAGGTCATCGCCCCGAGCGCGACGCCGCCTGCGTGCGCGCGCTCCGCGAAGCGGGCGCGGTGATCCTCGGCAAGACGGTGACGACGGAATTCGCCGTCTTCTCGCCGGGGCCGACCCGCAATCCGCGCGATCTTTCGCGCACACCCGGGGGCTCCTCCAGCGGGTCGGCGGCGGCGGTGGCAGATTTCATGGTTCCGGCGGCGCTCGGTAGCCAGACCGCCGCTTCGGTCATCCGGCCCGGTTCGTTCTGCGGCGTCGTCGCGATGAAGCCGACCTTTGGCAGGCTCCCGCTCGAGGGCGTACATCCTCTCTCCCCTTCCCTCGACACCCTCGGGGCTTTCACGCGCCAGGTTGCCGATCTGCCCCCGATCCTCACAGCGCTGGGCCTCGACTTGCCCGAGGAGATTCCGCCTCTGGAAAAGCCGCGGCTCGGGCTTTGCCGGACCGAGCTGTGGGATCTTGCCGAGCGCTCGACCCGCGCCGCCGTGGAGCAGGCCGCCGCTGCTCTCGAGCGTCAAGGCGCGCAGGTCCGCGAGATCGATCTCGGCCGCTCCTTCCTGGGGCTCGCCGACGCGCAGATGGCGATCATGGGCGCCGAAGCGGTGGAGGCCCTGCCGACGGAGATCAGCACGCGAAGAGCCGACCTGAGCCCCCGCCTGTGGGACTTCTTGCAGCAGGGAGCGGCCGTCTCGCCGGACCGCCTCCGCGAAGCGCGCGAGCAGGCCCAGCGCTGCCGCGGAGAGGTGGCCGGGGTCTTCGCGGGCCTCGATGCGGTGCTGACCGTGGCCGCGGTCGGAGAGGCGCCGATCGGCCTCGACACGACGGGCGATCCGATGTTCTCCCGCATCTGGACGCTTCTGCACGTCCCGAGCATTTCGGTGCCCGTCCTGCGAGGTCCCCACGGGCTGCCGATCGGATTGCAACTCGTCGCCGAGGGCGGCGCCGATGCACGTCTCATCGAGGCGGCGAAGTGGATCGACGAGAAGCTCCGCCCCTGACCCTCACTCGAGAACACGAACCGGCAGGACCACCGTTGCCAGCCCGGCGAACTGTAGCCGCCGCTGGATGGCGAAGGCGGTCTCGTTGTGCAGGAACCGGTCGAACCAGCGCTCGCGCTCGAAGATGAGCTTCCCGGCGAAGAAGATCGCCCGCGGGTATTCCTGGGCGATCTGCTGTGCGAGCTCCAGGCACTCGGTGACCGCCTCGGTCCCGATCGACGACCGGCCCTCGGACGGCAGCCCCATGCGATGCGCCTGCTCGACGTACTTCTGGAGCGCCTCCTCGGCTCGCTGGCGGACGCGGTCCACCTCTTCGACGCCCTGGAAGGTCGCGCTGTCGACCACGCCCGCGGTCATGAAGACGACGTTCTGGAAGTAGCGGGGAAAGAGCTTCAGCACCGTGAGCAGCGAATGGATGCCGAGCCCCGAATACCCGCCCACGAGCAGCACAGCGGTCGGCTTGTCGCGCCGGAGGGCTGGGGGCGCGACGGGCTGCATGGGAAGCGCCTCGAGGATCTTGTCGAGCCGCTTCAGCCGCTGCTCGACGCCCCCGTAATGGCTCTTGATGACGAGGCACAGGACGACCAGGGTGCCGGTCGCCACCACGGTGAGCCACCCTCCCTCGCCGAACTTCTCCGCCACGGTGACGGCGAGAATGGTGACGCACAGCGCGCCGCCGACGATGTGGATGGAGATGTGGCTCTTCCAGTCTTGCTGCTTCGCGCGGGTCTCGCGCGAGAGCCAGTACCGGATCATCCCGATCTGCGTGAGCGAGAAGGTGAGGAAGACGTTGATCGAGTACAGGACGACGAGCGCGTCCACCGCGCCGCGCGTCTTCAAGAGCATGAGGAAGCCGGCGCCGCCCATGAGAAGGACGCCGTTCTGCATGGTGAAGCGCTCGCTCAGCGCG
>VBKL01000117.1 GCA_005879805.1 Deltaproteobacteria bacterium
AACCTGCACGAGAGGAAGGTCCTCTCCGGGGCCGGGTCCCACCGAAACGTCGCTGACGCGCACGCCCAGGCCGGTGACGATCTTGGTCGCCACGGACCCGATCTCGACCTTTCGTCCCAATTGTTGCGAAAGCTTGTCGGCTTCTTCGTGTGCCTTGCTCGTCAGGACGGAATCGAGGACGAGCACCCCGACCACCACCGCGACGACGATGACGCCGAGGATCGACAACAGGACGATGCGAGAGCGCTTCATGGCGCGCAAACCTAGGTCAGGACGGATCCCCTGTCAGCCCCGTGAATAACGGGGGGGCCGGCGCTACGATAGCGCCATGCGAAAGCCGCTTCCTCTCCTGGCCGTGTGCGCCGCGTTCGCCTGCAGCTCGAACGGCCCTGCGGCACCCCGGCCGCAGCTCGACTGCTCCGCTACCACCGACTGGACCCAGACGGGCCGCGCTCCCGATCACGCGGGGACCGTTTGCGCCAGCGGAGTACCGTTTTCCGGGGTTTCCACGTTCGTGCTCGATCCGAACCTGCCGCAAGAAACCGCGGAGGTGCAAGGTTCGCTCCTGGTCCACTACCAGGTGCCTCTCGTCGTCGGTGACGACGTCTACGCCGCGGTGAAGACGGCCGGCACGTACGTCTCGTGCAGCCCGCCCGGATCGCGCACGCCCTTCCCTTGCGGCCCCGATGCGTGGGATCGGCAGATCTGGAATGAGCAGCATTTCGTCTGGCAAGGGAATCAGCTCGTGGCGAGCTGGATCGTCCCGACCGACTGGAAGCCGCCTCCGAACCGGGGCACCTCGCCGAGCACGGCTTCGCTGGGCGGGTGGGAGCCACAGTTCCACGCAGTGATTTCCGGCGATTCGCTCTGGATGCCGGCGGGCAACGGCGCCGTGATGCAACTCGACCGGCTCACGGGCCAGCTGCGCAGTCGCCCCGACCCGTTCAACGGCGACGCGAGCGTGTTCGTCGCCGGACCGCTCACCGCGACGTCCTCCGGAGACATCCTCTATACGGCGATCCAGCTGAACCTCGCCGACCCGTGGGGCGACAACGACCCGCTCGGATTCCTCGTCCGGATCCGCGCCGGCACCGCGACGGTCGTTCCCTGGACGACGCTCGTTCCGGGGGCGCCGAATCCGCAGGACACGAACTGCGAGGGCACGTACGCCGTCAATCCCAATACCCAGCCCCTTCCTCCTTTGACCGCGAGCGGCGCCGTGCAGCCTGCCCCGAGCGTGCGCTGCGGCATCCAGCGACCCGCGATCAATGCATCGGCGGCGGTCGGACCCGACGGAACCATCTTCGTTGCGAGCCGCTCGCACCGCCTCGCGCGATACGCGTATGTCGTGGCGGTGAACCCCGCCGATCTGACGCCGCGCTGGGCGGCCTCGATGCGCAACGTGCTCGAGGATGGCTGCGGGGTGACCGTGCCCGCCGACAACAGGGCGGGAAATTGCACGAGCGCCGCGCCGCGCGGGGTGGACCCGCTCACCGGGACGAACCCGGCGGGTTTCATCAGCGATCAAGGAAGCTCTTCGCCGGTAGCGCTCCCCGACGGCGGAGTCATCTTCGGGGCGCTCACCAACTACAACGGCTTCCGCGGACACCTGTTCAAGTTCGCGAGCGACGGCCACGTCGCGGGCACCTTCGACTTCGGCTGGGACATCACGCCCGCATGGTTCCCGCACGACGGGACGTACTCCATCGTGCTCAAGGACAATCACTACCTCACCGGCGGGCCGTACTACATCACGCAGCTTTCCGCCGATCTCCACGTCGAGTGGCGCTTCGCCTCCTCCAATACCCAGACCTGCTCGCGGCAGGCGAACGGCCAGATCTCCTGCGTGGACGACGGACAGCACGGCAACGGCTTCGAGTGGTGCATCAACTCGGTGGCGGTGGATCGCGACGGAATCGTCTACGCCAACAGCGAGGACGGGAACCTCTACGCCATCGGACCGGGCGGCGTCTTCAAGAACCGCGTCTTCCTCGACCGCGCCCTCGGCGCCGCCTACACGCCGATCAGCATGGATTCGAAGGGCCGCATCTACGCGCAGAACGCGGGCAAGATGTACGCGTTCAGCGGGGCGCAGTGACTTCGCCGGCATCGGTGCGCAGCCGCCCGGAGAGCTGACCGCAAGCGCCTCCCACCGAGCAGCCGTGCGGGAGGCGCAGCATCGTTCGCACTCCCCGATCGGCGAGGCGCTTCTGGAAGGTGCGGCATCGCTCGAGCGGCGGCGCGCGCAGCGCAGGGTCCGGGCCGGGATTGAGCGGAATCAAGTTCACCCGCACGTCGAGGCCGCCGGCGAAGGCGGCGAGCGCCTCGGCATCCGCGTCGGAGTCGTTGGTTCCCTCGATGAGCGTCCACTGCAGCAGCACGGTACGCGGAGAGCGCGCCACGGCGTCGCGCACGTCCTCGAGCGGGTAGCGACGCGCGACCGGAAGGAGCGACAGGCGGGTCCGCGCATCGAGCGCGTGCAGACTGAGAGCGACGTTGACCCGCGAGCGCCGGTAGAGCTCGTCCATCTTGGGGACGATGCCGACGGTGCTGACGGTGATCCGCCGTTCCGGGACCGCGAATCCCGCGGGCTCGGCGAGGACGGAAATCGCGCGCAGCACTTCCTCGAGATTGTCGAGCGGCTCGCCCATTCCCATGAAGACGACGTTGCGCGGACGGAGGCCGAGGTGGCGCGCCGCGATGGCGTACTGGGCGACGATCTCCCAGGCCTCCAGATTGCGGACGAGTCCAAGCCGTCCGGTCTCGCAGAAGACGCATCCGCGCGCGCAGCCGACCTGGCTGGAGAGGCAGACGGTGAGCCGCGACGGCTGCCGGATCAGGACCGTCTCCACGACGGCGCCGTCGTCCAGCCGGACTGCGAAACGAACCGTTCCGTCGGCATCGATGGCGGGGACCGCCTCCGGGAGCGCGGTCTCGTAGGGGCTGGGATCGAGCGCCTCGGATCGGCGCCCCGCGAACCAGGACACGAGCGCGTGGGCGCGTTCCTTCGCGGCGCCCGGCTTTTTCCCCGACCGCACGCGCTCCGCCGCGAGAGTGTCGCGCGTATGTCCGGCCAGGTGGTGAATCACGGCGCTAGCTTACGAAAACGACGGCTTTCGCTCCAGACGGAAACGTCGGTGGGCCGCCGATTCCAGAAATTGACGACCAGCGTGACCCGGAGCCGCCCCTTCGGGCCCGCAAGCCGCCGGACCGGTGTCCGCCCGCGGGCGTCGAGGACGCCGTGGAGCAGATCGCCATCGAAGACCGCGTACCGGTTGGCGCGCGGCTTCACCGTCGCGAGCCTCGTCGCCTCGCCGGAGCCAGGTCTCTGATCGGTGACGGCCAGATGTCCCCCGCGAACCGAATTGAAGAACAGCACGCTGGAGCGGAGCGGATGGCGCAAGGCCCCCCGCCCTTTCACGTCCTCGTCGAAGTGGAACCCGATGGGAAGGTCGGTAGTGTAAGCCCGCCCGACCCACCATTCGGCGCCCGACCATCGTCGGGGAGCGGCGACCATCGCCAACCACAGCACGGCCTCTTCGACCGCATGTGCGGGAGCGGAGTCGCGCGGCAGCCAGAAGGTGGTGAAGTAGCTCTCGCGGAGCCCAGTCCTGCCGAGCCTGGCGATCGCCCGACGCGCCCGCTGGAACAGCGGTCCGGGGAGCGCCCCGTCGATCACGCAAACGAGATCTTGTCCCGCAGGCCCGCTCTGTGGCACATGGCCTCGATGCGCGAGCCGCACGACTGGTCGATCGATCGCGCGCTCCAGCTCTACAACATCGCAAACTGGGGTGCGGGGTACTTCAGCATCAATCCAAAGGGGCACCTCACGGTGCATCCCTGCGGCCAGCCGGGACCGGTCATCGACCTGATGGACGTGGTCGACGACATCCGCGAGCGCAAGCTCGGGTTTCCCTGCGTGGTGCGCTTCCAGGACGTCCTGCGCTCGCGGGTGAAGCAGCTCAACGAGACGTTCCGCAACGCCATCGCGCAGCACGGCTACAAGGGTCAGTACTTCGGCGTCTACCCGACCAAGGTCAACCAGATGCGCGAGGTGGTCGAAGAGATCCTCGACGCCGGCGCCCCGTACCACTTCGGGCTGGAGGCGGGCAGCAAGGGAGAGCTGCTCATCGTCCTCGCGCTCAACAGCGATCCGGAAGCCCTCACCATCTGCAACGGGTACAAGGACGAGGAGTACCTGCGGCTGGCGCTCCTCGGCCGCAAGCTCGGACGCAAGGTGCTGGTCGTGATCGAGAAGCTCTCCGAGCTTCCCCACCTGCTCCGGCTCTCCGAAGAGATGAACGTGCAGCCTTTGATCGGGCTGCGCAGCAAGCTCTCCACCAAGGGCACCGGGAAGTGGGAGTCGTCCTCGGGCGACTTCGCCAAGTTCGGCCTCACCACGCCGGAGCTGATCCAGGCGGTGCGGATGCTCCACGACCGCGGCGCCGAGGGCCTGGCCCGTCTCTTCCACTTCCACGTCGGCAGCCAGCTCACCGACATCCATACGGTGAAAGAGGTCGTCAACGAAGGGGCGCGCATCTACGCCAAGCTCCGCAAGATGGGCCTGGGGCTCGAGTACTTCGACGTGGGCGGGGGCCTGGGGGTCGACTACGTCGGGGCCCGGTCGACGGAATACGTCTCTTCCTTGAATTACACGGTCGACGAGTACGCGGCCGACGTCGTCTACACGGTGCAGCAGATCTGCGCGAGCGAGAACGTCCCCGAACCGCACATCGTCAGCGAATCGGGACGGGCGCTCACGGCGCACCACTCCTGCATCCTGATGAACGTCTTCGGCCACATCGAGTTCGGGGAGAACGGCGCCGTCGTCGAAGGGCACGCAGGGCAGGAGGAGAAGGCGCCGGTGCCGGAAGCGCCCGAGACGGCAGTGGTGCGCGAGATGCGCGAGATCGTGGCCGGGCTCACCTCGAAGAACTCGGGCGAGACGTACCACGATGCGGTGGCGAAGAAGGAACAGGCCCTCACCATGTTCAAGCTCGGCATCCTCGGCCTCGAGGAGCGAGCGCAGATCGAGGGACTGTTCTGGCGGCTGTGCCGCAAGCTCGTGGAGATCAACAAGCGCCGCAAGCGCATTCCCGGCCAGACCCGCGACCTCGAGGACAAGCTCGCCGACCAGTACATGGCGAACTTCTCCGTCTTCCAGAGCGCGCCCGACCACTGGGCGATCGATCAGCTCTTCCCCATCGCCCCGCTCCACCGGCTGAACGAGCCGCCCACCCGCGATTCCACCATCGTCGACATCACCTGCGACTCGGACGGGAAGATCGACACCTTCATCGAGTACGAGACGGTGGACGAGACCATCGCGCTGCATCCCTTGCGCGAGGGCGAGCCCTATTACCTCGGCATGTTCCTGACCGGCGCCTACCAGGACATCATGGGCGACATGCACAACCTCTTCGGTCGGGTGCACGAGGTGCACGTCTTCGTCGACGACGAGGATCCCGAGGACTACTACATCGAGGAAGTGATCCCGGGCGACACCATGGAGCGGGTGCTGGTGCGCGTGCAGTACGAGCCGAGCGATCTGGCGAAACGGGTGAAGCAGGCGCTCGATGCGCGCGTGCGCGAGGGGGCGGTCAAACCGAAAGAAAGCGTCTCGCTCACCGACTTCTACGAGCAGGCGATGCGCGGGTACACGTACCTGGCAAGCGACTAGCGGACCTCGGGCGCCGCGACGCTACTTCGGCGTCCCGGGCATGGAGAGGCACTCCAGGATGTCGATGACCGCGCCCGGCGCCTTGAAGTGCGGGTGATCTTCGAACAGGCGTTGCACGTCCTGCCGCGAATTCGCCTGCACGATGGAGTAGCCGGCCACCTTGCCCGCGCCGCTCGCGCCCGCGCTGCCCTTCACCACCGCCGCGTTGCCCAGCGGCGCGCCGGGATCGACGAGGGCGCTGCCCGCCTTCTGCATCCACTTCATCCACAGCTCCATGCCCGCCTTCTTCTGCTCGGGCGGAGCCTTCATCTGCTCCTCGGCCGGCACCGACGACTCGAAGAGAACGAGAAACTTCTTCATTTGCCTGCTCCTTGCGCCATTGCCGGGCCCATCGCGGCGACCGCCGCCAGCACCTGCTCCGGCCGTGCGCGGACGAGGATCGACTCGGTCAGGTTCACCCAGCGCACGACGCCGCCCGGGTCGATGACGAACTCCGCCGGCCGCGCGATCTCGGCCTCGCCGGGACCCCCGCCCGGATGGAGCACGTCGTAGCGGCGGATCACCTCCGCCTTCGGATCGGAGAGGAAGGTGAATCCGTCATAGCCCTGATCCTGCTTCAGCTTCTTGCTCGTCGCCGGCGGATCGACGCTGACCGCCAGCAGCCGGATGTTGCGCTTCTGGAACTCGGAAACCTGGTTTTCGAAACTCCGGAACTCGGAGTTGCAGAGCGGTCACCAGAACCCGCGGTAGAAGACCAGCACCACCGCCGCGGGCTTGGACTCCGAGATGACCCTCGAGAGCGTGACCGGATTCCCGTCCTGATCCGGCAGCGTGAAGTCGGGGGCCCGGGATCCCACCTGCGGAGCGCCTTTCGAAGCGGGAATCTGCCGGACACCCACCAAGGTCGCGTAGAGGAAGAAGCCGGTGAGCCCCAGGGCCACGACGGCAGCAATGGTTCCGCCGATGCGGCCGCGGTACCGCTGCGGCTCCCGGAACGCGCGGGCGAGGCCAACGGCGAAGAACGGGATCGCCACGGCAATGGCGACGAGGCTCACCCACGGGACGTCGCGCGTGGCCGGAAAGCGGAGCAGGAAGTGGTAGCTGAAAAGACCGGCTACGAGAACCAAGAAGCCGATCCAGATCGGAGCGTTCCAGCTGCGCTTCATGACGGCGGCCTCCCGGATAGCCGCGCAGCATAGCGTGCCCCGCGCACGTTTTCAGCCGACGATGCCGCCGCGCGCCGATTCACCGAGCCGAGCCCGGAGCCGGTCGTCATTCCACGCCGCCGCATCGAGCACTGCGATGGCCTGCTGGGCGACGAGGGCCGCGGTCTGGGCATCGCCGCGCATTGCGCGCAATTCCGCTTCCTCAGCCATCAACGCGGCGAAGAGCGCGGCGCGTTCCCGCCCCAGGGCCTGCGCCAGTTGCTCGGGCCGCATGTACCCGACGAAGCGCCGATCGATCCCGAACATGTCCGCGTACGCGGAGAGGAGCAGATCCTGCGCCGCATCGAGATCGTTCTGCTCTTTCAGCTTGAGCAGGCGCGCGATGAAGAGCGCCATCTGGCGGGCGATGCGCAGGACGTAGTCGCGCTCGAGAGCATCCGACACGATAACCTTCTAATGCACCTCGACCATGCGCTGGAAGTCGCGCTGGTACATGCGCATGAGCGCGAGGAAGAAGGAGATGACGAGCGGCCCGATGATGATGCCGAGCAGCCCGAACACCTCCAGGCCGCCGAGCAGCGAGAGGAAGACGAGCCCGGTGTGCATCTCCACCTGGCCGCGCAACAGCAGCGGCTTCCCGATGTGCTCGCCGCCGATGACGAAGACCAGGCACCACGCCCCGAGAACGACGGCCGAGGTCATGTGCCCGGTCGCGCCGAGGAGCAGCACCGCCGGCACCCAGACGATCGCGGTCCCCACCACCGGAATGAAGGACGCGATGGCGGTGAGGAGCCCGAAGAAGAGCGCGTGCGGGACGCGGGTGATGGCGAAGCCTATCGCCGCGAGGACTCCCTGCCCGAGCGCGGAGGCGACCGAGCCCACCACCGAGGCATTGGAGACCTTGCGGAACTCGGTGAGGAGCTCGCGCGTCTGCCGCGCCTGGAGCGGTGACACCGCGCCCAGCCACTCGATGAGGCGCCGCCCTTCGAGGAGCAAGAAGTAGAGGGCGATGATCATCACCATGGTGTGGAACGCCGCCCGGCCGGAGCTGGCCAGCACTTCGGGAGCGGCGGCGCGAAGGTCTTCGCTGACTCGCGCGATCCCGTCCTGGACCTGTTCGCGCTTGAGGTGGACCACGGCGAGGGTCCGGTTGATGGCGTCTTCGGCGCGCGGAGGAAGCGGGCCGGACTTCAAGTCGCTGACCTTCGTGACCCCGAGCTCGCTGCGCAGGTAGTCGAGGCCGACGAGCGACTCGCGCACCGCGAAGGCGGCGATGCTCGCGAAGGGCAGGACGATGGCGAAGAACACCGCCAGCGTCAGCACGGCCGAGGCGACCTTCCGCCTTCCTCGCAAGAGAGCAGAGGTGCGCTCGAACGGTCGCTGGAAGACGGCGGAGAGCACCACCGCGAGGAACAGCGGCGCGCGGAAGGGCCAGATGACGAGCAGGAGCAGCGCGGTGGCGACGAAGACGAGAACGCCGAAGGTGATCCTCGCGCTTCGCGACTGGGCGCGGGCGCTCGGAGCTTGCAGCGGCTCGGCGGAACGTTCCGGATTCAAAGGGGCCAAAGGTTCTTCCACCCTTCTCAGGTATCCACGGAGCGGTCCCGGAGCAGGGCCCCGGGCAAGTCAACCGCGCCTGACGCGTAGCTTCGGCGCGACCACCATCTCGATTCGGGACCCCGCCTCGCGCAGCGCCGCCTCCACCTGCGCGGGAGAGTCGCCGCGGGCGAAGGCGAATCCGAGGTAGCTCGCGCCTTCCGGAAGCGGCACGATCTCTTCGTCGAGATGCGCCGTGATGACCACGTCCGTGACCCCCGGGACCTCCCGCGCAAACTCGATTCCGCGGACTTCCTGGAGGACGCCGCCCCGGCGGATGGGCAACATGAGGACGCCGGCCGCGCGCCGCTCGCGGCTGGTCGGGAGGGCCGACCCGGGATCGATCGCATGGCGGAGGAGCAACTCCTCGAGCGACACGCCGACACCAAAACGCAGCGTGCGCCCGCACAGGCCTCCGATGGAACGGGCGGCGACCTCAAGGATGCGCGGACCTTTTGCCGTGAGCCGCAACTCGGCGTGGACGGGTCCGTGCACGAGGCCCAACGCCCGCGCAGCTTCCTGCACCGCGCCGGCGCACGCTGCCTGGACCGGTTCGGGATGTCGCGACGGCGTCACGTACAGCGTCTCCTCGAAGTACGGACCGTCGAGCGGATCGGGCTTGTCGAAGACCGCCAGGACCGAGAGCCGCCCGTCGGTGAGCAATCCTTCCAGCGCCACCTCCGCGCCCGGTAGGAACTGCTCGACGAGGATGCGCCCCGCCTCGGGATCGCGCCGCGCACCGATCTGCGGCGAGCGCAAGAGGTCGGCGACCCGCGTGAACGCCACCTGGAAGCCCGCCGGATCGTCCGCCCGGATGACCCCTCTGCTTCCCGAGAGCGCGAGCGCCTTCACCACACAGGGGTATGGGGCCCGCGTCGCGAGGTCCTCGAGCGCCGCGCGGGGCAGGTCGCGAGCCGCCACCTCGAACCAGGGAACCGGTACGCCCGCCGCGCGCAACTGTTCGCGGGCCTGTGCCTTGTTGCGCGCGGCTTGTACCGCGGCTGGCGGATTGTGCGGCAGGCCCAGCTCCGCGGCGGTGAGCGCGGCGATGACCGCGGTCTGATCATCCGTGCCGATTACGGCGCGTGGAGCGCGGCCCCGGACGTCGTCCGCCAGCTTGCGGGCAGCGTCGGCGGGGTTGGTGAAGTCGAGCGGCAGCGATCCTTCCGTCCAGTCTTCCGCGAGGACGTGGCAGCGATCCGATGCGGTGATCACTTCGAGCCCCATCCTGGCGGCGGCGGATAGAAAGTCGTCGGCGCGGTAGCTGCTCTGGGGAAGGATGAGGACGATCGCAGGCATCGCGCCGGAGGATAACCGGATCCCGGCGATCCGCAGCCTGCGATGCGGCGTCAATCGTCCTGATCGCGTGAAGAAACCGGCCTCCGGCGGTCGTCTTCCACGGATGACCCTTCCCGGAGACCGCCATGGCCGAAGCGATCGCCGAATCGAGAGCGCTGCACGTCGTCGAGAACGCGGAGCGCGTCACGGCGGTCCTCGGTCATTCGGACCCGCCAGCGGCAGAACCGCTGGAATTGCGCTGGCAGGCAGCCGACGGAGCCGACCGCCGGCTCCGGCTCGATGGCAACCTGGTTTCCCTCGGCGCGCACCCGCGGAACGACGTGCACATCCCGGACCGGTTTGTCTCCCGGTATCACTGCCGGTTGCACGGTCGCCACGGCCGGCTCTGGATCCAGGATCTCGGATCCACCAACGGCACGGTGGTCGACGGAGCCCGCGTCTCGGAGGCCGAGATCGGGCCAGGATCGCTGGTACGGATCGGGGGCCAGGTGTTGCGCGTCGAGCGCGAGTACTCTTCGCACCCGGTGCTCCTGCCGGGCGTCATCACCCGGGATCCGGCCCTGGGCGCCGCGCTCGACCTACTGAAGCGGGCGGCCCCGTCGCGCCTTCCCGTGCTCATCCAGGGCGAGAGCGGCTCCGGCAAGGAGGTCGCCGCCCGTGCCGTCCACGAGCTCTCCTCGCGCGCCGCAGGCCCTTTCGTGCCGGTCAACTGCGGCGCCATCGCGGCCGAGGTCGCCGAGGCGGAGCTGTTCGGCCACGAGCGCGGGGCGTTCACGGGCGCCGTGCAGAGCTCGATCGGCGCCTTCGGAGCGGCGGAAAGCGGCACGCTCTTTCTCGACGAGATCGGCGATTTGCCCCTGGCGCTGCAAGTGAAGCTCCTCCGCGCCCTGGAGTCGGGCGAAGTGAAGCCCGTCGGCGCTCCGCGGCCGCGGAGGATGGACGTTCGCGTGGTCTGCGCCACCCACCGCGACCTGCGCGCCGAGGTGCGCCGTGGCGCCTTTCGCGAGGACCTCTACTACCGGCTCTGCGGCGTGGTGGTCCGCCTGCCGCCCTTGCGCGAACGGCCCGGCGACATCCTGCCGCTCGCGGAGCACTTCCTTGCGCTGGAAGGAGACGGCGTTCGCCGCACCTTCTCCGCGGACGCGCGGGCCGCTCTGAGCGTCCATCCCTGGCCGGGCAATGCGCGCGAGCTGCGCCACGTCGTGCAGCTGGCCATCGTCCTCAACGATTCGCCGGTGATCCGGGCCTCGGGGCTGCGTTTCGGATCGGGACCGCCGGCGCCGCGCCCCCGCGAGACGCCGGCAAACGAAGGCCGGGACGTGGTCGAGCTGCGAGGGCGGACGCTGGAAGAGCTGGAAGCGATCGCCATCCGCGCGGCCTTCGAGCGGCACCGGGGGCACCGCCGCGCGATCATCGCGGAACTGGGGATCTCCCGCTCGAACCTCTTGCGCAAGCTCGATCAGCTGGGCTTGCGCTCTCGCGACGAGGGCGTGTCGTAGAACGATCGAATGTCATCGATCGGATCCGGCGGAGTGCTACGCTTCGCAGCTTGAACGCCCGAGACATGACACACAGAAAGGACGTAAGCGCGCTCCTTCCCGTCCTGGCCTGGGCGGGCATGGCACTCGCTATCGGGTTCCTGCTCTACAATTTCAATCTCGCCTCGTATGTTCGCCTGGCACGCGACGGCGTAAGGCCGCTGGCGTGGTTTCCAAGCGAGAGCCCAAGAACCACGACAGCGTCACGGCGCGCTACGTCGTAAAGGGACGGGCGTTCGAGACTCGAAGCTCGTTCGTCGCGGAACCGAATCCAGCCAAGCGCGAGCTTCGCGTCGGAGATCCCGTCGTGGTCATCTACCTTCCTGCCGATCCCAGCATCGCCACGCTCGGAAGCCCCGAAGCCCTCATTCCGAACGAAGCCTTCTCCATCGCCCTTGCGATGCTCGTGATGCCAACCCTCGTCCTCGTTTTCGGACGACTCAAACGCAGTCGGACGCGCGAGAAGAACTAGACACGAAGACGGCGTGACTCGACGCGAGTCATTCGAGCTTCTTCTTCACTTCCATCGTGTCGCGAAGAATCGGGAGGACCGCCCGATCCTTGGGCCGGTTCGCCGCCTCCTTCGAGCGGATGACGTCGGCAAGTGCCGCAACGGCGAGCTTCTCGCCACCGACGGCGACCAGTTGCGCGCGGGACCGGACGGAGGAGAACGTCAAGCCACCCGCGATCCGGTTGAAGTGAATCTCGACGGGCACGGCAAGGTCGCCGTCGATGTACTCGACATTGCTCAACTCCGACACGCGCCTCGGCGAGGAGCCGCCGATCTCTTCGGCGAAACGGGCGAGCTTCCGGCGGTTCGCTTTCGTATCGCGAACGAGGAGATCGATGTCCTGCGTGGTCACGGGCGCTCCGTTCAGCATGCATCCTCCACCTTCCGCGCGAAGCGCTCCGCATCGCGAGGCCGTCCCCCGCGGGCCCCGTTGCGCCGGGCCGCGGTGCGCTTTTCCAGGCTGCGACTGCGCCCGCCTTTACGACCCATTTCCGCTGCGTCCACCCTGCCAGCATAACCCAAGCGCTTGGGTTTTTGCATTCCGGCTAGACCCGGCCGACCTGGCCGGAGGTGGGCTCCGTTCAACAGAACCAGGGTTCGGTGAGCCTGGGAGGTTTCCCGCGCTTGCGAACCGGCCGCGCAGCGGAAGACGGACGCCCCAGCGCGCCGAAAGCCAGGTCCCGCAGCGCAGCAAATGTGGCCAGAGGATCCTCGCCCTGCTCCGCACCGCGCGCCGCCAACCGCGAGGAGAGCCGCCACAGGTCGTCGACGCGAGGATCGGGGTGCGTCCATGTCCAGCCGAACTGGTCGGGCTCCAGCGTGCCCAGCCAGGGCCGCGGCTCGTCCCCTTCGAGAACTGCCGAGCCGGGCGGAATGAGCAGCCGCAGCGTGTACTGCACTGGATCGATCTGGTCGACGAGATCGTGGCGCTCGGCGAACTCGAACAGCGCCGGTAGATCGGAAAGCTCGGTCCAGGGCGTGTAGGGAAGGAGCGTCGGACGCAGATCGATCCCCGCCTCGCGAACCGCGCGAAGCGCTTCCGGCACCTCCGCTGCGGTGTGACCCTTGCGGAGGGCGAGCAGCACCCGATCGCTCAGCGACTCGACGGCGCTGACGATGAAGAGGCAGCCGTTCCGCGCCAGCTCCGGCAGCAGATCGCGGTGCAGGAGCAGATGCTCGACCTTGATGGTCGCGTCGAAGGTGAGCTCGGGCCACCGCTCGTGGAGTTCGCGCGCGATGCGGACGGCGTGCGTGGGGCCGTTCAAGAAATCGGGATCGCCGAAAGTGACGTGCCGTGCGCCGGCGGCGACTTGCTGCTCGATGTCGGCGAGCACCACCTCGCGAGGGACGGCGACGAATCGGCCCCGGTAAACGGGAACGATGGGGCAGTGGCGGCAGAGGTGCTTGCAGCCGCGGCTCGCTTCCACCGAAGCGACGGGCCGGAGCTCGCCGCCGATCTCGAGCTTGGCGTACCGATCGAGCACGGGAAGGCCCGCGCGACTCGGGACGGAGGGACGGATTTTCTGCGTCACCGCCCCCGGGACGGCCGCCGCCGTGCGCACGCCGCCGACGCTTTCCGGTGGGCGTCCCGCCTCGAGAGCCTCGGCGAGCGCGCGCAAGGGGCCGTCCGATTCCGCGCCGATGACCGAATCGGCGTGCCGGGCGAGAAGGTGCGCGGCGTTTAGCTCGGCATAGATGCCGAAGAAGGAGACGTGAGCGGATTCGGGAGCCCGGTCGGCGACGCGCACGCCGAGCCGCAGCGCCGTGTGCATGGGGACTGAAACCGCCACCAGCCGTGCGCGGCCGAGAGCTTCCTCGTCGAGGCGATCGACCGATACGTCCATTGCGGCGGGGTCGAACCCGGCGCGGCGAAGCTCGGCGAGCGCCGTCGCGATGGCGACCGGCTGATGGCCAAGCTCGTAGCAGGAGACGAGGAGGATCTCGCCAGGTCCACGCAATCGATCAGCTCTTCGCGGGCGGCGGCCGGTAGTCAGGCGGCAGCGCCGCGCCCTCGCCGAAGAAGTACTTGTCGGCCTGATCGAAGAGGATCTGGTTCGCTTGCTCGCTCCCGCCGGCCAGGCGGTACTCGTTCATGATCATCTTGAAATGCTCGAGCCACATCTTCCACGCCTCTTGCGAAACGTTGTCGTAGATGCGCTGGCCGAGCTCGTTGTTGAACGGGCGGTACTCCAGCCCGGGAAGCTCTTTCTGGAGCTTCACGCACTTCACCATCCGCGCCATGTCGCAACCTCCACGGTCGAGTTGTGTATCACGGGGTCCGCCGGCGCACGCCATTCGCCCGCCCGGGCCGTCTCGCAGCGGGCGGGCGTCCGATCTCCATCTCGGCCGCGAGTCGCGGCAGCGCTCGGTGCAAGAGGCTCGCGACGCCTTTCGCGCTGAGGCCGACGTCCGTTCGGGCGATCTCGGTCGGCCCGAGGCCATCTCGCAGCCAGGCGCTCAGGACGCGGAAGTCCCGCCGGGAGCCCCGGACGATCCGCCGCAGCGCGGCGTCGACCTTGCGGTGCTCCTGCGCCCGCATCGCCTCGGCTTCGGGGTCCGCAGAGGGATGGCGCATCTGGGCGGCACAGGGCGCCACCTCGCGCCGCCGCCGGAGGTCGAGCACCAGCCGGAGCGCGACCTGCGCGAGGAAGGCGTCGAGCGCACCGGCGCGCTCGAGGCGGAGCCGCGCCAACGAGCCTTTCTCGACCAGCTTCACCCAGAGCTCCTGCCGGAGATCGGCAGGATCGAGTCCGGGAAATCGCTGGACCTCGCGCGAAAAAATGCAGAGCAGACGGCGGTCGTACCTGCGAACGAGCTCCGACCACGCCCGCCGCTCGCCGCGCGTGCATCGCTCGATGAGCTCGCGGTCGCCCACCGCTGCATTCCATGCCTGCACCCGCTCTGCGCGGCATCGGCACGCTGACCGATTCCTGCGGCTTTGTTTGCGCCCCCGCTCCCGCGCGGTAGGTTCGGCGCCGTGGTCCCTCCCGCCGATCTCGACATCCTCCGCTCCGTGAACCAGCCCGCCGGAGCGATGGTGGACTGGGCAATGGAGGCAGCTTCCAACCGCGGCATCCTGCTCACCATCGCCGGACTCGCCGCGATCTACGCGGCCTTCCGTTCCGTCCACCGCTGGCTGGCGGCCATCCTGCTATTGGCCGCCATCGGAGTGGCGGACCTCGTGTCGGCGCGTGCGCTGAAGCCTGTGGTGGCGCGGCCGCGGCCCTGCCAGGAGCTTCGGGACGTGCGGGCGCCGCTCGAATGCGGGTCGGGACGGTCGTTCCCCTCCACGCACGCGGCGGACTCGGCCGCGGCGGCCACCGTGTTCGCGTGGGCCCTCCCGAGGTTCTCCGCTCTGGGAATCGTGATTGCGGCGGTGGTCGGCTTCTCCCGCGTCTATCTCGGCGAGCACTGGCCGAGCGACGTTCTCGCCGGGTGGATCGTGGGGGCCGTAATCGGCCTGTCCCTCATCTTCCTTACGCGGCTGCGCTACCTGCTGGTCCGCAGGTAGTCCGGGCCCCCGCTAGCGCTCGCCGCCGCCCGGAGGGCAAGCGCACAGGCACGAAAACGCGCTGCGTGATTACCGTCACTCCAACGCTTCCAAACTCTTTCAGAGAGGAGTCCTCCCAGTGGGAATCATCGGCTTCCTGGTTTTCGGTCTCATCGTCGGCCTCATCGCTCGTGCCATCTTTCCCGGCCGTCAGGCGATGGGCTGGCTCATGACCGCCGTCCTCGGGATGGTGGGATCGCTCGTCGGCGGCATGATCGGCCAGGCGCTGTTCGGCGGTAGCGCGCGGGCCGACAGCGCCTGGGGCTTCACCCCGGGCGGATGGATCTCGTCCATCGTCGGCGCCCTGATCGTGCTGTGGGCATATCTCGCCATCGCCGGCCGGCGCCGGCGCGTCGTCTAGCGGCGGACCGTCAGGCCGCGCCAGCTTGCGGCGCGGCAAATCGCCGCTCGCGACGGGCTACGGCCATCGGGACGAGCGCGAGGGGCGCCGCGAGCGAGAGGGCCGCGAAGGTGGCCGGCAACCCGGCGTCGCCGAGCCGATCCACCGCGAGCGCGCAGAGAGCGACGCCCGCGCTGCCGCCCAGTTGCCGCCCTGCAACTTTCTCGTCGGAGTGCTTTGCGCCGTGGAGGTAGAGGTCCCACCTTGTGGCGAAACAGGCGCCGCTTCCGACCTTGACCCGGTTGTTTGAGCTCAAATCATCTGCTTTCCTGCCGGCGTGCGGGCCGGCAGCTTGGTTGTTATCAAGGGGCCCGCCAGGAGGAACAAGCCCATGAATCTAGACCGATCGGCCTCGCGTTTGCTCACCGTCCTCGCGGCCGCCGCCCTGTTCGCGGCCTGCTCTCACGCCAAGCCAGCCCCTGAAGAGAAGGTCGCGCAGGCGCCCACCCAACCGTCCGCCGTGCGGCCGGCTGTCACCCAGCCTGAGCCCGCTCAGGTCCAGGCGAACGGCCAGGACGAGCTCGACCGCGCGATGGAGCAGCTCCGCAACGTCAGCGTGTTCTTCGAGTTCGACTCGGCGACGCTGACCCCGGATGCCCGCGAGAAGCTCTCCGCGGTGGGCAACGTGCTTGCCCGCTATCCCGACCTGAAGGTCCGCATCGAAGGCAACTGCGACGAGCGCGGGACCGAGCAGTACAACCTGGCCCTCGGCCAGCGCCGCGCGGACGCCGCGAAGCGCTATCTCACCGAGCTGGGCGCGAAGTCCTCGCAGCTCGCCGCCATCAGCTTCGGCTCCGAGAAGCCGAAGGCGACGGGTCACGACGAGGAGGCCTGGCAGCAGAACCGCCGCGCCGACCTCGCCGCCGTGCCGGCGACCTACAAGAAGTAGTCGGGCGTTCGCCGGCGATCGGCGTTCAGGGCTGCCACGGCCGTGCGCGGGACTCCGCGAGGATCCCGCGCACCTCCGTGGCTAGCGCCGGAGTGCACGCCACCACCTCGCCGCCCGCGGGATCGGCGCGCGACCCGTCGTAGCGTGTAGCGACTCCGCCTGCCTCTTCGACCAGCACGATGCCGGCCGCGAGGTCCCAGGGCGCAAGTCCCTTCTCGTAGAAGACGTCGAGCCGGCCCGCAGCCACGTAGGCGAGATCCAGGGCGGCGCTGCCCAGGCGTCGCGTGCCCTGCGCAGCGCGCGTGAAGCGACCGAAGGCGGCGATGAGCTCGCCGAGCCTTTCCCCCTTCTCGTAAGGGAACCCGGTACACACGACCGAGTCGATGAGGTGCGCGGCGCGCGAGACGCGCAAGCGTGCGCCGTTGAGAAACGCTCCGCCGCCGCGGTGGGCGCGATAGGTTTCGTCCCGCATCGGATCGATCGTGCAGCCCGCTACCGGAACGCCCTCCACCTCCGCTGCCACCGTGCAGGTGAAAAGCGGGATCCCGTGGGCGTAGTTCGTCGTGCCATCAAGCGGATCGACGATGAACCGCAAGTCGCCCTTGCCGATCTCGCCGCTCTCTTCGGCGAGGATGGCTACCCCTGGCGCACGCTCGCGGAGCAGGGCGAGGACGCGCTCCTCGGAAGCGCGGTCGGCATCGGTGACCAGATCGACGCGCCCTTTCCGGGCGATCTCGCGCGGCTTGCCAAAGAGCGTGCGCAGCCGCTCGGCGCCCGCTTCCGCCGCGGCGACGCAGATCGCCTCCAGCTCCGCGTGCGTCATGTCCGCTTGGAGAGCGCGTCGAGCAGCTTCTGGTGGATTCCGCCGAAGCCGCCGTTCGACATGGCGAGGATCACGTCTCCCGATCGCGCCTCTTTGGAGAGCGCTGCGACGATGGCATCGGGTCCTTCCATCCAGCGCGCCTTGCTGCCCGACCTGGCGATGTCCTCGGCCATCTTCTTGGCGTCCACGCGCTCCGACTCCGGCACCTTCGCGATCGCCGTCGGCTGGCTGATGATGGTTTCCGCCGCGCTCGAGAAGGCGTGCGCGTATTCGTCCTGGTGGATCTTGCGCATTGCCGTGTTGCTGCGCGGCTCGAACACCGCGACGATGCGCCGCCCCGGATACTGGGCGACGATGGCGGCGATGGTTTCTCGCACCGCCGTGGGATGATGCGCGAAGTCGTCGATGACGGCCACGCCCTTCACTTCGCCGCGCAGTTCCTGCCTGCGCTTGACGCCCTTGAAGGCAGCGAAGCCGGCGGCGATCTGATCGGGCTTGAGGCCGAGCGCGCGGCAGGCGGCGTAGACGCCGAGGGCGTTCTCCACGTTGTGGCGACCCGCGGCCGGCAACGTCACCCGCACTTCGGCGGTGCCGCGGAACGCGACTTCGAAAGTGGCGCCCGCAGGTCCGAGCGTGACCCAACGCGCGGTCCAGTCCGCCTCCTCGCTGTCGGCGCGATACGTCTCGACCTTGCACTTCGCGAAGGAGGCGAGCCGCTTCCAGTTGGGAAAAGCGGAGCACGCCGCGACGTAACCGTCAGGCGGAAGGATCGAATAGAACTTCTCGAACGCGCTCTCGTAATGCGGGGTGTCGCGGTAGATGTCCGCGTGATCGAACTCCGCACCGGTGACGATGGCGGTTTGCGGCCGGTAATGGAGGAACTTGGGTCCCTTGTCGAAGTAGGCGGTGTCGTACTCGTCGCCTTCGATGACGAAGTGCTCGCCGTGCCCGAGCCGGAATCCCTCGTTGAAGTTGAGCGGCACGCCCCCGACGAGCAGCGAGGGATCGCGGCCGGCATGGTGCAGCACCGCAGCGAGCAGGCTCGTCGTCGTGGTCTTGCCGTGGGTCCCGGCGACCACCACCGGGTGGCGCGTCTTGAGGAACAGCTCTTCCAGCGTCTCCGGGAAGCTCATGTGCGGGACGCCCTTGCGGCGCACGGCCTTCGCCTCGGGATTGTCGGCGCGGATGACGTTGCCGACGACGGCCATGTCGGGCTTCGCCTTCTCGAGGTTCCCGGCCGAGTACGGCGTGAAGGTCTGGATGCGCCACTCGGCGAGCTTGTCGCTCATCGGCGGGTAGACGTTCTCGTCGGATCCGGAGACCTCGTGTCCCGCGGCTCGCAAAAGTCCGGCGAAGGACCCCATCCCGGTGCCTGCGATGCCCAGCAGGAAGATCTTCATGGCGCCCCGCTCTACCACGTCGCCATCAGGTCGCGGAGGGCGAGACCGGGCTTCCGAGGGGAACGAGCGCGCCCTCGGACGCGTCGAGGGCGTGCGGGACGCCGAGCGCGACGGGCTGGTTGCGGCCGGCGTGGCCGAACGGCGCCCCGAAGACGAGGGGAATGCCGAGAGGCTCGAACCGCTCCGCCAGCACCTCGTTGCGGCCTTCGGAGGTCTCGCCGATGCCGAAGAGGTCGCCGACCACGATGCCCTTCGCGCCTTCGAACGCTCCGGACTGGAGAAGCTGGGTGCACAGGCGGTCGAGGCGATACGGAGGCTCGTTCAGGTCTTCGAGGAGCACGACGCAGCCGTTGAAGCTGGGCTGCAGCGGTGTGCCGCACAGGCTTGCGAGGACCGCGAGATTCCCGCCGCGCAGCGGGCCCTCCGCGCGTCCGCCACGCACGGCGTGCGGCGGCCAATGAATCCGTCCCGGGTCCTCTCCCGAGAGGAGCATACCGAGCCGCTCGAGGGCCGTGCGATCTTCTCCCAGCTGGGTGCACATCGGGCCGTGGATGCTCGGGATGCGCGCGCGCCACCAGAGCTCGTGCAGGACGGTCGCGTCGCTGTAGCCGACCACGGGTTTCGCGCTCTTCTCGACGAAATCGGCGGGCACCTCAGAGACGATGCGCTGCAGCCCGTAACCGCCGCGCGCCAGGACCAGAGCCTTGATGCTCGAGTCCTGCAGGGCATGGCGAAGCTCCTCGAGGCGCCGCTTGTCGTCGCCCGCGAGATAGCCCTGGTGTCGCTCGAAGACGCCCTTGCCGAACCGCGGCTCGAGACCGATGTCCTGCAACGCGCGGACGCCGCGCTCGAAGCGTTCCTTGTCGAAAGGGCTGGCGGGCGCGACTACCGCGATTCCGTCGCCGGGTCGGAGCGCGGCAGGACGAGGCATGCGGTGATGCTAGCCCGGCCCTCCGGCACGTGCACGCAAGGAAAACGCCTTGCCGGCCTGCACGCCAAGATTACGCGCAAGCTCGAAGGCGCGCTCCGTGACGGGCGTCACGGGAGCCAAGGCACGGCGCGCCATCTTCTGCGCGTTGGTGCCCGCGAGCGATCCGCGGAGGAGCTCGTCCAGCAGCTCCAGATAAGGTCCGAAGGCGTCGGTGTTCACGGCATCCTCCGATGCTCGCGGGCGGGAACGGTTGCACTACCTCCTGGGCCGAGCCGCCGGCAAGTGGTCCGGCGGCTCGGCTCCGTCCGTCCCTTTCGGCGCCGCGGTCTCCCGAACCGCGACGAGGCTTCTCCGCTTCCAGAAGCAACGCCCGATGCGCTGCCTGGGTCTTGTGGGTGCAAGGCCAGGACCAAAGTGCGACGGACCTGGCTCAGAGGGACCCGCGCGATGGCGCCGGCGCGCGATCCATCAATCGCGTCAGAATACCTCTGCGGAGCCGACAAATCCGTCGGAAATCAAGATGTTCGAAAAGTGCCAATCGGGGGGTCCGGCCGCGCTCCGGAAAGGACTGCTCACCGTCGTAACGGTCGGTTCGACAATTTCGTCGGAATGCACACGACGGGCGACGATCGCGTCGCCCTTTCATTTCGCTACGAGCCGTTAGCGGGTTTCGGCCCTGCGGTACGCCGAGGCGGGAAGCGCCGGCTCGGTGGGCCCCTCGTTGTGGCGGCAGCCGCAGCCTGCACCGTGCGCGATCTCGACCGTCGAGCTTTTCACCGCTTCCGCCTGCGTGACGACGTTCATCAGCGCGAGGCGTCCGGCGCCCGCCTTGCCGAACTTGAGGCCTGCCTCCTGCATCCGCGCCCACACCACCTCGGCGGTGCCGAGATCGGACTGCCCGCGCGGCCCGCCGATCATCTCGACCGCAACCTCGTCGCCTGGAGCGAGAAGCGAGGGAAGGCCGTTGAGGCGCGCTCCCTCCGTGCTCACGTCCGCGATCCGGCACAGCGCCTTGGCGCCGTCGGTGCGGCGGACCATCACCGTCACGTCGGCGGCGAGACGCTCGCGCCCCCGCCGCGACTGGGTGGTGAACTTGAGCAAATTGGCCATGCCGGTGATGGGGAACTCGACCCAGCTTCCGACGTAACGCGCGCTGTCCTGCGTGCGGACGCGGCCGCGGAACAGGCAGCACGAACCGCCGCTCGAGAAAGCGACGAACACCCAGGAGCCGTCCTTGTGCGACGAGGCCGCAGGGAAGAAGAAGAGCGTACGCCCTTCGACCTCGTGGAAGTGCTTGTCCATGCGGGCGGTGGCGTCGAACCGGTAGCGCAAGAGCGGCACGGTCACGACCTGGGTCATCTTCAGAGCGGGAGGCATCGAGCTCGAACCCCGTGGAGGAAATTGCTACGTTGGTGAACGAAATATCGCTCAGGGTCCGTGTAGTGAAGCAAGGGCTTGCCCAACCACACACGAGCAGCTTGGGCGGTCGAGGTAGGGTCGGGAAAACCACGTACGTCGCTGTCGGCTTGACAGCCGCGGTCTGCCGCGGCTACTCCTCCGCCCTCGCCGGCCCCTGTTCCCCGATAGCTCAGCTGGCAGAGCGGCGGACTGTTAATCCGTAGGTCGCTGGTTCGATCCCAGCTCGGGGAGCCATTGCCGGCGTCGCAAGAACACCGCCCTGCCCGCGCTTAACACAGCGGCGATGGCTCCCAGCTCGACGCGCAT
>VBKL01000189.1 GCA_005879805.1 Deltaproteobacteria bacterium
CGCCACCATCGCGCTGAAGGCCATCGCCTACGTGATGACCGGCTCGGTCGGCCTCCTCTCGGACGCCCTGGAGTCGCTCGTCAACCTGGTCGCGGCGGTGCTGGCTCTGCTCATGCTTTCGGTATCGGCGCGCCCTCCGGACGAGGACCACGCCTACGGTCATACGAAGGCGGAGTACTTCGCGAGCGGCGCGGAGGGGGTCCTCATCCTGGTCGCCGCGGTGGCGATCGGCTGGGCGGCCGTCCTGCGGCTCCTCGAGCCGCGCGCTCTCGAGAAAGTGGGCCTGGGGCTCGTCGTCTCCACCTTTGCCTCCATCCTGAATTTCCTTGCCGCGCGCATCCTCCTCGCGGCCGGTCGTCGATACCGTTCGATCGCGCTGGAGGCCGACGCGCAGCACCTGCTCACCGACGTGTGGACTTCTGCGGGGGTGCTGGTCGCCGTCGGCGCCGTCTCGGTCACTGGATGGCAGCGCCTCGATCCGATCATCGCGCTCCTCGTAGCCGTGAACATCGTCCGCACCGGCGTTTCGCTGGTGAAGCGATCGGCGGTGGCGCTTCTGGATGTGGCCTGGGCCCCGCCCGAGCAGGAGGTGCTCCGCTCGATCCTGCAGAAGCACGAGCGGCCCGAGGTGAAGTTCCATGCCATCCGCACCAGGCAGGCGGGAGCGCGGCGCTTCGTTTCCCTGCACGTCCTGGTTCCCGGGCGATGGACCGTCGCCCAGGGTCACGATCTCTCGGAACGGATCGAAAGCGAGATCCGTTCCGCGGTGCCACATTCCACGGTGGAGACGCACATCGAGCCGCTCGAGGATCCCGCCTCCTGGGAGGATCAGGATCTGGACCGGATCGAAGAACCGCCGGCCAGCTAGCCGAAGGCCGGAGCATGGGAGGTGAGGACATGCTGGAAGGTGCCGAGCTGAAGGCGGTAGACGCGTGGTTCCGGGCCGCGAACTACCTCACGGTCGGGCAGATCTACTTGCAGGCGAATCCGCTCTTGCGCGAGCCGCTGCGGCCCGAGCACATCAAGCCCAGGCTCCTCGGACACTGGGGCACCTCGCCCCCCTCACGGCGTTCCCAGCCACGTCAGCCCGCCGGTGCCGGGATCGATCCACGAAGGCGGCGAGCTCGGCTACGTGCTCTCGCATGCGCACGGGGCGGCGTTCGACAATCCCGATCTGCTGGTCGTGGCGATGGTCGGCGACGGCGAGGCGGAGACGGGCCCGCTCTCGGGCTCGTGGAAAGCGACCACTTTCGTCAATGCCGCTCGCGACGGCGCGGTGCTGCCGATCCTCCATTTGAACGGCTACAAGATCGCAAATCCGACGGTCCTCGGACGCAAGGGCGACGAGGAAATCGCCGAGCTGTTCCACGGCCAGGGATACGAGCCGCATTTCGTGGTGGGAGACGACGTCCCGCGCGTGCACGCCGCTTTCGCGGAGACCCTCGTGGTCTGCCACGACCGGATCGTCGCCAACCGCAAGGCGAAGTGGCGCGCGCGCTGGCCGATGATCGTGCTGCGCAGTCCCAAGGGCTGGACCGGCCCCAAGGAGGTGGACGGTCACAAGGTCGAAGGCTTCTGGCGCGCCCACCAGGTGCCGCTTGCAGGCGTGCACGAAAATCCCGCGCATTTGACCCAGCTCGAAGAGTGGCTGCGCAGCTATCGGCCGGACGAGCTGTTCGACGACAAGGGACGGCTGATTCCGGAGCTCAAGGCCCTCGCGCCGAAAGGCGCGCGACGCATGAGTGCCAACCCCCACGCCAACGGTGGGCTGGTTCGGAAAGCTCTTCGCTCGCCGGACTTCCGAGACTATGCCATCAAGGTCGACAAGCCTGGACAGACGAAGGCCGAGAACACGCGGCCGCTCGGGCGCTTCCTGCGCGATACCATGCGCCGGAACATGACGTGCACCTACGAGGCGTTCGCCATGATCGTCGCCTCGATGGCCACCCAGCACGCGAAGTGGCTGGAGGTGTGCCGCAAGCTCGAGTGGCGAGCGCCGATCGCGTCGCTCAACATCCTCCTCACTTCCACCTGCTGGCGCAACGACCACAACGGGTTCTCGCACCAGGGACCGGGATTCATCGACACCATCATCAGCAAGCAGGGCAAGGTCGCCCGCGTCTACCTCCCGCCCGACGCCAACTGTTTGCTCTCGGTCGCCGATCACTGCCTGCGCAGCCGCAACTACGTGAACCTCATCGTCATCGACAAGCAGCCGCAGTTGCAGTGGCTCGATCTGGCGGCGGCGCGCGACCACTGCGCCCGCGGCGCGTCGGTGTGGGAATGGGCGTCCCGACGTCCGGACGATCCCGACGTGGTTCTCGCCAGCGCCGGCGACGTGCCGACGCTGGAGACGGTGGCGGCGGCCTCCTTCCTGCGCAAGAACGCGCCCGAGCTGAACGTGCGGGTCGTCAACGTCGTCGATCTCTTCACCATCGCGAGCCCGCACGAGCACCCGCACGGGATGCCGGCCGATCGCTTCGCGCAGCTGTTCACCTCCGAGTCGGACGTCGTCTTCGCCTTCCACGGATACGCGAACGTCGTCCACGCGCTCTTGCACGGCCGCCCGCACGCGCAGCGCTTCCACGTGCGCGGCTATGCCGAGGAAGGAACGACGACGACGCCCTTCGACATGGTGGTGTTGAACGGGATCAGCCGCTACCACATCGTCATCGAGGCGCTGCGGCGCGCGCGGCGGCCGCCCCCGCAGGCGAGCCGCCTCGTGGATGAATGCGAAGAGATGCTGCGCAAGCACGAGGCCTACGTCCGGCGCGAGCTGCAGGATCTTCCCGAGATCCGGAACTGGACCTTCTCCTGATGCGGATTCTCTGCGTCAACCGCGGGTCGTCGACGCTCAAGTTTGCGCTCTTCGACGACTCGCTAGCGCGGATCGCGGGAGGGACCGTCGAGGTCGAAGGCGACAACCAGCACGCGATCGAGGGTGCGCTCGACGAGGCGTCCGCCGCCGGCGCTCCGGACGCGGTCGTGCATCGCCTCGTTCATGGAGGTCCGAAGCTGCACCGGCCGCAGCGGGTTACGCCGGAGGTGGTGGCCACGCTCCGCGAGATCGTGCATTTCGCGCCGATTCATCTTCCTCCGGCGCTCGCGTGCATCGAGGTGGCTTTTCGTCGCCATCCGGGCGTACCGCAGGTGGCCTGCTTCGACACCAGCTTCCACTGGGACTTGCCGGCGGTGGCGCGCCGGCTGCCGTTGCCTCGCGATCTGGACGAAGCCGGCGTGCGGAGATTCGGGTTCCACGGGCTCTCCTACGAGTACATCGTCTCGGCGCTCGGACCGCGCCTCGGTCGCAGGGCGGTGGTCGCGCACCTCGGGAACGGGGCCAGCCTCGCCGCGCTGCTCGACGGCGTTTCCATCGACACGACGATGGGCCTTACGCCGACCGGCGGCATTCCCATGAGCACCCGGAGCGGCGATCTCGACCCGGGAGTCCTCGTCTTCCTGCTCGCCCGCGGCATGCCGGCCGCCGAGGTGGAGGCGCTCGTCTCACGCAAGTCGGGTCTGCTCGGCATCTCGGGGTCGAGCGGCGACATGCGCACGCTGCTCGACGCCGGCACGGCCGACGCGGAGCTGGCGGTCGACCAATTCTGCTACGCGATCCGCAAGCAGATCGGCGCCTATGCGGCGGCGCTCTCCGGGCTCGACACGCTGGTGTTCACGGGCGGGATCGGCGAGCACGCGGCGCCGGTTCGCGAGCGCGTCTGCTCGGGCCTGTCGCATCTCGGAGTGGAGCTCGATCGGGAATGCAACCGGCTCAGCGAACAGGTGGTGAGCGCGCCGACTTCCCGGGTGGCGGTGCTGGTCGTGCCGACGGACGAGGACGTCGTGATGGCGCGGCATGCCCGGAAGGTGCTCGCCGCGCAGTCGTAGTACAACCGCGGCATCGGAGGCGCGCATGGAAGTCGGCTTCATCGGACTCGGCAAGATGGGACGTCCCATGAGCGAGAGGCTGCTCGCCGCGGGCTTCGCGTTGCACGTGCACAATCGCGCGCGCGGCGCGGTGGACGATCTGGTGGCGAAGGGCGCCAAGGCCGCCAATTCGCCGCGCGAGATCGCCGAGCGCGCGGAGATCGTCCTGAGCGCGCTCCCCACGCCGCAGAGCGTGGACGAAGTGTACGGCGAGCTCGCGGCCGCTGCCCGCAAGGGACAGGTGTACGCGGATTGCTCGACGGTGAGCCTTCAGCTCAGCCGCAGATGCGCCGACCTGCTGCGCAAGAAGGGAGCAGCCTTCCTCGACGCCCCGGTGTCGGGCGGGCCGGGCGGCGCTCAGGCGGGAACTCTCACGGTGATGGTGGGTGGCGACCAGGCGGCTTTCGAGCATGCGCTCCCGGTCTTCCGCGCCTTCGGCAAGAACATCCGCCTCTGCGGGCCGACCGGAGCGGGACAGGCGGTGAAGCTCGTCAACCAGCTTCTCGTCGGCGTGCACACCGCGGCGATCGCGGAAGCGGCCGTGTTCGGGGCGCGGCTCGGCGCCGATCCGCAGATCGTGCTGGAAGTGCTCGGCACGTCCTTCGGCGGCTCGACGATGATGACGCGCAACATGCCCCGCTTCATCTCGCGCGACTTCAAGCCGGCGACGCCGGTGAAGCTGCTCCTCAAGGACCTGGGCCTCATCCACGACGAGGCGAAAGGCGCGAACGTCCCTCTGCTCCTCGGCTCGGTGGCGGAGCAGCGCTTCCTGGAGGCGGTGGGACGCGGGCACGGCGACGAGGACATGGCCGTTCTCGTGCGCCTCTGGGAAGAGGCGGCGGGCACGACGGTCGGGGGACATTGAGCCATGCCTCGCTACTCCGCCAACCTCACCATGCTGTGGAACGAGTTGCCGGTGCTCGATCGCTTCCGCGCCGCCGCGGTGGCGGGGTTCCGGCGGGTGGAGATCCTTTTCGTGCACGACCTCGATCCGGCGGCGGTCGGGGCCGCCCTGCGAGAGCACCGGCTCGAGCTCTGGCTTTTCGATCCCCGACCGGGGGATTGGGCCGCAGGGGAACGGGGACTTCTCACGCTTCCCGGCCGGGAAACGGAGTTCCTGGAGTCCATGCAAGAAGCCATCGCCGCCGCCCGGCGATTCGGCACCAAGCGCCTCAACGCACTCGCGGGGATCCCCAAAGGCGTCCAGCCCGAGGAAGCGCGGAAGACTGCCGTTTCAAATCTGCGCGCCGCCGCGGCGCTCGCAGCCGCCGAGGGAATGAAGATCCTCGTCGAGGCGATCAATAACACCGACATCCCCGGATACTTCGCGGCCACCGCGGACATCGCCGCCGACCTGGTTGCCGGCGCAAGCTCCCCCGCCGTGCGGCTGCAGCTCGATCAGTACCATGTGGGAATGGCGGGTCAGGACGTGCGCGCGATGCTGCGCAAGCACCGTGCCCTGGTCGAGCACGTGCAGATCGCGGACGTGCCGGGCCGGCACCAGCCGGGCACCGGCAAGCAGCCCATCGCGGAATTTCTCGCCGACCTCGATGCCATGGGCTACCAGGGCACGGTCGGCCTCGAGTACCGCCCGCAAGGGAGCACGGAGGAGAGCCTCGCGTGGCTGCCGCGGGGAGCTCGCGGCTAATCCTTCGCCCGGTGGTACTGGACCGGCCAGGGCACCTCCACGCCCAGCTCCCGCGCGGCGTGCAGCGGCCAGTACGGATCCCGCAACAGCTGGCGTGCGAGCACGACGATGTCCGCCTGTCCGGAGCGCACCACCTGGTCCGCCTGGTACGCGCTGCGGATGAGGCCTACCGCGCCGCTGGGCATGCCCGCTTCGCGCCGGACACGCTCGGCGAAGGGCACTTGATAGCCGGGCCCGACGGAAATCTGCACTCCGGGGACGATCCCGCCGCTCGAGCAATCGAAGAGATCGACGGCTTCGTCCTTGAGCCTGCGCGCGAGCCAGACGGTGTCGTCGGGGGTCCAACCGCCCTGCACCCAGTCGGTGGCGGAGACGCGAACGAAGAGCGGCAGCCGCTCGGGCCAGCGCGAGCGGACGGCGCGGACCGTCTCGAGGATCATCCGGGCGCGGTTCTCGATCGATCCGCCGTACCGGTCGGTGCGATGGTTGGAGAGCGGGGAAAGGAACTCGTGCAGCAGATATCCGTGCGCCGCGTGCAGCTCGATGGCGGTGAATCCCGCGCGGTGCGCCCGTTCGGCGGCGTCGGCGTATGCATGGACGATGCTCGCGATGCCCGCCTCGTCCAGCTCGCGCGGCACCTGATCCTTGTCGCGGAAGGGAATCGGGCTCGGGGCGACGATCCCGAAGCCTCCCTTTTCCGGTGGCACCGGACCGCCTCCCTCCCAGGGCCGCGCCGTCGAGCCCTTGCGGCCCGCGTGGGCGAGCTGCATGCCCGCCTCCGCGCCCTGCCCCCGGACGAACTTCGCGATCCGGGCAAGCATCTCCACCTGCGCGTCCTTCCACAGGCCGAGATCCTGCGGGCTGATGCGACCTTCAGGCGTGACCGCGGTCGCCTCGGTGAACACG
>VBKL01000118.1 GCA_005879805.1 Deltaproteobacteria bacterium
CGGATGCCCGCGACGACGCCCCCGGCTGCATCCGCGTCGCTGGCGTAATTGACGAGCACCGCCAGGCCCCGCGAGGCGAGTAGCCGCGCCGTCGCCGCTCCGATCCCGCGGCTCGCGCCCGTCACGATCGCCGCATCCCTCGGATTCGCCATCCCGTTTCTCGCCTCCGGGAATGTTGCAGAAGTGAAACAGTTTACGCCGGAGAATGCGCCGTTTCAGAGCGGATTTCGAGGTATGAAGAGTGAACCATGATGTGGCTCGTCCGCATGGCGCTCAAGCGCCCGTACACCTTCGTAGTGATGTCGATGCTCATCATCATCCTCGGGATCCTCACCATCGTGAGGATGCCGACGGACATCTTCCCCGACATCGACATCCCGGTGATCTCCGTCGTCTTCAACTACTCGGGCCTCTCGCCCGAGGAGATGGAGAAACGGATGGTCAACAACTATGAGCGGGCTCTGACCACCACCGTCAACGACATCGAGCACATCGAGAGCCAGTCGCTGACCGGCGTGTCGGTGGTGAAGATCTTCTTCCAGCCGGGCGCCAAGATCGAGGCCGCCACCGCGCAGGTGACCGCCATCTCCCAGGCGGCGATCCGCTCGATGCCGCCCGGCACCACCCCTCCGTTCATCATCCGCTACAGCGCCTCGAACGTCCCCATCCTGCAGGTGGCGATGCAGAGCGAGTCGCTGAGCGAGCAGCAGCTGTTCGACTACGGGATCAACTTCGTCCGCACCGACATGACGACGATCCCGGGAATCCAGATCCCCTATCCGTACGGAGGCAAGCAGCGCCTGATCATGATCGACATCGATCCCCAGCGGCTTTTCGCCTGGGGACTGTCGCCTCGCGACGTCAACAACGCCCTCGGCCAGCAGAACGTGATCGTGCCGACGGGGACCGCGAAGATCGGCGCCAACGAGTACCCCATCGTCCTCAACGCGAGCCCCGATCTGCTGGCGCAGATCGAAACCATTCCCATCAAGACCGTGAACGGCACGACCGTCTATGTCCGCGACGTAGCGCACGTGCGCGACGGGAATTCCCCCCAGACCAACATCGTCCACGTCGAAGGCCAGCGCTCGGTCTTGATGAGCATCCTCAAGCAGGGCAGCGCGAGCACGCTCGACGTGGTGCGCCGTGTACGCGAGGTGCTGCCGGCCACCCTCGCCCGCCTTCCCAAGGACCTCAAGGTCGCGCTGCTGTTCGATCAGTCGATCTTCGTGCGCGCATCCATCCAGGGCGTCGTCAAGGAAGCTCTCATCGCCGCCGGGCTGACCGCGCTCATGCTTCTCATCTTCCTCGGGAGCTGGCGCAGCACGGTCATCGTCCTCGTCTCCATTCCGCTTTCCATCCTCGTCTCGATCATCGTGCTCTCCTGGCTGGGCGAGACGCTCAACGTCATGACCCTCGGCGGGATGGCGCTCGCCGTCGGCATCCTGGTCGACGACGCGACCGTGGAAATAGAGAACGTCCACCGGAACATGGCGCAGAAGAAACCGATCCTCCGCGCCATCCTCGACGGAGCGTCCGAAATAGCGACCCCCGCCTTCGTCTCGACCTTGTGCATCTGCATCGTCTTCGTGCCGGTGGTGTTCATCAGCGGATCGGCGAAATCGCTCTTCGTGCCGCTCGCCATGTCGGTCGTGTTCGCGATGCTCACCTCGTACTTCCTATCGCGGACGCTGGTGCCGACGATGATGCACTACCTGTTGGAGAGCGATGCGGCTCGCCACGCGGAGGGACACGACGCCGCCCCCCGGTCGCTACCCGCCCGCTTCATCCAGCGTTTCGAGCGCGGCTTCGAGCGGCTGCGCGGCCGGTACGGAGCGCTCCTCGCCTCTACCCTCGAGCACCGTCGCAACTTCGTGATCGGCTTCGCCTTCTTCGCCGCTGCTTCCCTCCTGCTCCTGCCACTCGTCGGGAAGGATTTCTTCCCGACCGTCGACGCGGGCCTCATCAAGCTCCACGTCCGCGGCGTGCCCGGCACGCGCATCGAAGAGACGGAGCGGAAATTCGTGCAGATCGAGGACGCGGTCCGGCAGGTGATTCCGCCCGACGAGATCGAGAACCTCCTCGACAACATCGGCATCCCCTACAGCGGTCTGAACCTCTCCTTGAGCGAGGGTGCGCTCATCTCGGCGGCGGACGGCGAGATCTTCATCGCCTTGAAGCACGATCACCGTCCCACCGCCGACTACGTGCGCGAGCTGCGGGTGCAGCTCGCCGAGAAGTTCCCCGAGCAGACCTTCTTCTTCCTCGCGCCCGACATCTCCACGCAGGTCTTGAACTTCGGTCTGCCCGCGCCCATCGACGTGCAGGTGGTCGGAGCGGTCGGCAACGAGCAGGCGACCTACGACGTGGCGAAGGAGATCGCGAAGGGCGTGCTCGCGATTCCCGGCGCCGTCGACGTGCATCTCGCGCAGGTGCCGAGCCAACCGGCGCTGCGCATCGACGTCAACCGGACCATGGCGGGCGAGGTCGGGCTCACCGAGCGCGACATCGCGAACGATCTGCTGGTGTCGCTCGCCTCCAGCTCGGTGGTGGCGCCGACGTACTGGCTCGACAAGCGCGGGGTGCAGTACCTGGTCGCGGTGCAGGCGCCGCAGATCAACATCGATTCCATCGACGCGATGAAGACGCTGCCGCTCTCCAACGGTACCAGCCGGCCCCAGCTGCTCTCCAACCTCGCGTCCGTCTCCCGAACGGAAGGTCCGGTGAACATCACGCACTACAACATCAAGCGCACCTACGACGTGCAGGCGAACGTGGAAGGAACCGACCTCGGCTCCGTCGCCGACAAGGTCGAGCAGGTCGTGAGCAAGCTGAGGCCGTCGTTCCCGCGAGGCACCACCGTGACCATCAAGGGGCAGGCCGAGAGCATGCAGTCCTCCTTCCGCGGCCTCGCCTTCGGCCTCATCTTCGCCATCCTGCTCGTCTATCTATTGATGGTGGTGAATTTCCAGTCCTGGCTCGACCCGCTCGTCATCCTCATGGCGCTGCCCGGCGCGCTGGCCGGCATCGCCTGGATCCTCTTCCTTTCCCACACCACGCTCAGCGTGCCGGCGCTGATGGGATCGATCATGTGCGTCGGCGTGGCCACGGCGAACAGCATCCTGGTGGTGACGTTCGCGAACGACATGCGCGCGCACGGATTCGACGCCACCAAGGCCGCGCTGGCGGCGGGCATGACCCGGTTGCGACCGGTGATCATGACCGCGCTCGCGATGATCCTCGGCATGCTGCCGATGTCGCTCGGGCTCGGCGAAGGCGGCGAGCAGAACGCGCCGCTGGGCCGCGCGGTGATCGGCGGGCTTTCGCTCGCCACGCTCACCACCGTGTTCTTCGTGCCGGTCATGTACAGCATCCTGCGCCGCAAGCCGCCCAAGGCGGTCGATCCCACGCTGGAGGCAGCGTGACCGCGCGGCACGACACGACCGGCAGCGAGCCGCATCTCGGGTTCGTCCTGCCCGAAGCCAAGCCGATTCCGAAAAAGCGCCTCGTCATCGCGGCGGTGATCCTGTTCGTCGTTCTGGTGATCGCTTTCGCCTACGGCTACCTGCCTCGCCGCGGAAAGAGGGCCGCGCTCGAGGCCGCGGCCGAATCGTCGCAACGCGCCCTCGTGCGCGTCGAGGTGATCTCTCCGAAGCTCGGGGCCAGCGACCGCGCGCTCGAGCTTCCTGGCACCATCCAGCCGCTCCAGGTGACGATGCTCTTCGCGCGTGCGAGCGGATTCGTGCGCGCCTTTCACGCCGACATCGGCGATCGGGTGAAGACCGGGCAGCTGCTGGCGGAAATCGAGACGCCCGAGTTGGACCAGGAGCTCTCGCAAGCCCGCGCGCAGCTCATGCAGGCCCGCGCCTCGCTCGCCCAGGCCAAGGCGAATCGCAAGCTGGCCGAAGCGAATCTCGGCCGCGCGCGGTCCTTGGAGCCTTCCGGCGTCGTCTCTCGCGCGGAGCTGGAGCAGAACGAAGCGCAGGCCCAGGTGGGCGACGCCAACGTCAGCGTGGCCGACGCAAACGTCGCCGCCCAGCAAGCCAACATCCGTCGCCTCGAACAGCTCAAGGCCTTCTCGCGCGTGACTGCGCCCTTCGCGGGCACCATCACCCAGCGCATCGTCGAGGTCGGTGCGCTGGTGACGGGCGGCAACGCGCAACCGCTCTTCCGGCTGGCCGCGTTGGACCCGGTGCGCGTTTTCGTGCAGGTGCCGCAGGACGTTGCGCCCTCGGTGCGCTCGGGCGTTTCGGGAAACGTCACCGTGCGCGAATACCCGGGCAAGACCTTCAAGGGCGAAGTGATGCGCTCGGCGGGTGCACTCGACGAGGCCACGCGCACGATGAACACCGAGATCCGGGTGCCCAACGGCGATGGAGCGCTCTTGCCGGGAATGTACGCGGAGGTCGCGCTCACGCTCCCCGCCTCGCATCGCGTCCTCGAGCTTCCCGCGACGGCCCTCATGAACGACGCCCGCGGCCAGCACGTCGGGGTCGTCGACGGACAGCGCAAGCTGCATCTCGTTCCCGTGGTGATCGAGCGCGACAACGGCGCCACCGTCGACATCTCCAGCGGCCTTACCGGCGACGAGAAGGTGGTGAAGATCGGCAGCGCCGCGTTCGTGGAGGGGATGTCGGTAGAGGTCGCGTCGCCGCAGGCAGATCGGCACTGAGAGCGCCATTCCGGCCGTGGAGTCGCAGCGACGCCGCCCGCCAGCCGAGCAAGCCGCGGAGGTCGGGGAAGCCCTCACGCTGGAGCAGGTCCAGACGGTCCTGCGCCGCGCGGTCCAACTCGAGCAGCGCAAGCACGTCCCCGACGCTGCGGGGCCGAGCCGTGAGGAGCTGACCCGTATCGCGCTCGAGGCCGGGCTGTCGCCCGAGGCCGTCGAGGAGGCCATGCGCGAGCTGCAGGTGGGCTCGCTCGGGTCGGAGCAGAAGCAGGATCTGCTCGATCGCCTGGTCGGTCCTGCCTCGGCGACCTCCGCGCGCGTCATCGACCGTCCGCCTGCCATCGCGAAGAGCGAGCTGCACCGGATCCTCCGACTCGATCGAGTCGCCGGAGAGGAAACGTAGGCCCCTACCGTCCGGTCGTGCTGGTCTTGCTCGCAGAGGCCGACGCGACATGATCTTCCGACGTGTTGAACCCGAAGAGCAGGATGTCGAAGGCGAACGGCGTCGCCAGCTTGACGTCGACCCCAGTCAAGATCGGGCTTCCGACCCCTTTCTCCACGTTCTTCAAATACGAGCCGACGTCCGCTGCCGGCCGGAATCCGAAGTTGAGGAAATAGAGACCCCCGCGCGAGAAACGCGTGTCGAAGGGATCGACGCGTTTCGGAATGATGGCGCCTTGCGGCCGTTCCGACGCGAGGTAGGTGAGGGGCGGCGGTACCGGCGGTGCGCTTGCACAACCGAGAGTGAGCACCAGGGAGCATCGAAGAAACCGGATGTTCATGTCGTCGCCGCGACCGGTAATTTCTTGCTATCGATCGCCTTGCCCTTGACCTTCAAGCAATTGGAAGAACCGAAGAGCCCGGTCTCCGTGGTCACCTCCAGATCGAGGAGCGTGTCGTAGGCCGTGTCCTTCAGCGCGTCGCGAACCGCTTTGGAGAGGTACTGCGTCGTGCCGCAATCGTGGCCCTCGAGGATCGGTCCGTCGATGGCAGGAGTGAGCACCCGCGCGAAGAGGTCGCCGACCGAAGCGAGCCCGACGTGCTGCTGCGCGAGCGTATGGCCGCATCCGGCGCCGAGGATCGTGGCCAAAAGGACGCCACCGACGAAAGAGAAGGATCGCATACCGCGCAATCTGCCGCCTACTCGCCGACCCGTCGCGCCTTGAAGCCCGGAAGGGTCATGGATTGCACGCAGCCGTCCTTCCCCTCGAATCGCACGGGTCCCCAGTGGAGAGCGGTACATGAGGCGCAAGGTCCCTACCCGCGGTCCCTCTGGGCGCTCCGGCGCCTTCCTCGGCGGTGCTCGAGATCCAGTCCAACGATCCGGTGCACCCACAAACGAACATCCAACTGACGCTGGCGCCCTAGCGCGTCGTCAGACCGCGCTCTGGGTCTCGATGTCGAGGTCGGAGGCCGCGCGCTCGTTGCTCGAGACCACCGCGCGGCCCTCCTCGACGTCCTGCAGCGACTTCAGCGCGAAGGTGGCGCGCAGGGCCAGCGGCGTCAGCAAGGTGGTGAGCAGCACCACGGCCACCATCAGCGCCACTTCGGGGCGGCCGAACATTCCGCTCGCCGCCCCCATCGAGGTGACGATGAGCCCGACCTCGCCGCGCGAGATCATGCCGCAGCCGACGCGCAAGCTTCGGACCGCGTCCATGCCGCAGACGCGCGCAGCGAGCCCGCAGCCGACGAGCTTTCCGGCGACCGCGACGACGAGAACGACGAAGAGCAGGCCCCAATGCCCGGCGAGGGCGCGATAGTCGCTGATGAGTCCGATGGAGACGAAGAAGAGCGGGATGAGGAGCCCATGCCCGATGGCGTGGAAGCTCCGCTCGATGTCCGACTTGAATCGCGAACCGGCGAAAACGTACCCCAGCAGGTAGGCGCCGGTGATCCCGGCGACGCTTCCCAGCCACTCCGCGGAGATGGCGTAGAGGAGCACCAGGGCGAGCACGCACCCCGACGCTCCCTCGAGCGCATCCAGCTTGCGCAGCCGTTGCATCGCCGCATCGAGCCAGCGTTTCGCGGCGGCATATCCGACGACGAAGAACGCGGTAACGCAGGCGCTGATGGTCAGCATCTGCACGAGCAGCGGATGGTCCGCGGCGAAGGCCGACTGCCTCTGCAGCCATTGGCTCGTCATGCCGGCGAGGCCGAACTCCTCGCCCTTTCCCGTGGCGGTGGAGGCAGCGAGCGCGGCGAGGACGAAGAGGCCCATCACGTCGTCGATCACCGCCGCCCCGAGGATGACGGAGGATTCCGGAGAGGACATCTTCCCGGCATCCATCAGGGTGCGGGCGGAGATGGAAACGCTCGTCGCCGTCAGCGCGCCGCCGAGGAAGCAGGCGGTGTTCCAGGGAAGGCCGAAGAGGCGGCCCACGCCGGCGCCTAGCACGAAGGGCACGATCACTCCCGCGAGCGCGACGAGGAACGCGGTTCCGCTCGCCTTGCGCATGCGCTCGATGTCGGTCTCGACGCCGGCGATGAACATGAGCAGGTAGCCGCCGAGCTGGGCGAGGATCATGAGGGTCCCGGTCGCCTCACCACCCGTGAAGACGCGGAGGTGGAGGAGGTCGACGAGACCAGGACCGAGAGCCACTCCCACGAAGAGCTCGCCGAGGATGGGCGGAATGCCGAGGCGGCCGCAGACCGATGCGGCGATCTTCACCGCCGGCAGGATGATGGCGACGAGGAGGGCGAGCTGCAGCGCAGGCTGCATCGCGTCCTAGCCGTCCACCGCGAGCGCGGTTTCCGCCCGCCGGTCCCGGAAGAGCCGCCGCAGGCGTCCGAAGACGCTCAACGGGCTCCGGTAGCCGCCGCGCTCCACGCCGTGCAGCAGCAGGTTCCGGATCGCCGCCGCCTGCCTTCGCGCCAGCTCCGCCTGGGCGGGGTTCCGCGAGAGCAGCGCCGCTTCCCTGGTGTGCTTCTCCGCCTTGCGGCAGACCCGCAGGCGCATCCACAGCTCACCCAGCTTGAGCTGGGCGATGAAGCTGTCGGGAGCCAGCCGCACGCCTTCGCGCAGCTCGTCGATCGCCTCCTGCACGTCGAGGTTCACGCACAGTGCCATTCCGTAGAGGACGCGAAGGTCCGCGACGGCCGGATGAGCCTGCACGCAAGCGCGCAGCTCCTCGACGAGCGCGAGACGCTCGCCCTCCTCCAGCAGGTGGGGATCGGCGAACATCCGCAGGAGCAGCCTGCGGGCCGTCTCCGGAACCGGAGCCAGCGCGCCGGCCGATGCAGGTGTCATCTCGAGGCTTGCTGCGTCGTTCATCGCGACTCCCCGTCCATTTGGTTTGGAAAGAAGGGATGGCAGGCCGCTCCAGCGACTTGCCATCCCTCCCTCTTTTTCAGGCTGCCTTGGCGAGCACCAGCTCCGGGCGGAAGACGAACTCGGGATACCCGAGCTGCCCCATCTCCGGGATGTCGAGGCCGTTGAGCTCGGACTCCGCCGACACCCGGTGCCCGATGACGTATTCGAGCACCATGTTGATGGCGAAGCTGAGCGTGAAGACGACTCCGAGCAGGGTGGAGATTCCGACCAGCTGCGCTGCGAGCTGGCTCGCGTCTCCGTAGAAGAGCCCGGTCACCGAGCCCGTCACACCGTTCCAGCTCCCGCCGTAGTTGCTCGTGCCGTCGGCGAACAGCCCGACGGAGAGAACACCCCACAGCCCATTGGCGCCGTGCACGGAGATGGCGCCCACCGGGTCGTCGACCTTGAGCACGTTTTCGATGAAGGCAACGCTTACGCAGACCAGGACGCCGGCGACGAGACCGATGATGGCAGCGCTAGGGGCGCTGACGAATCCGCTCGGCGCGGTGATCGCCACGAGACCCGCGAGAAGGCCGTTACCGGACATCGACGCGTCGGGCTTTCCCTTGCGGATCCACATGTAGAGGAGGGCTCCGAAGGTCCCCGTGCAGCCCGCCAGCATGGTGGTGACGGCGATGGTTCCGATGCGCAGATTGCCGTTCGCGGAGGCGCCCAGCGTGCTGCCCGGATTGAATCCGAACCAGCCGAAGGCGAGGATGAAGCAGCCGATCAGGACCGCCGAGATGTCGTGTCCGATGATCGGGTTGGCCGATCCGTCGCGGTTGAACTTGCCGATGCGCGGACCGACGATCAGGCACACGGCGAGCGCGGTGAGTCCGCCCACTGAGTGCACCACGCCCGAGCCGGCGAAATCGGCGTATCCCTTCCCAAGCCCGAGGTTGGTTCCGAGCTGCGAGAGCCATCCTCCGCCCCAGGCCCAATTGGCGAAGAGGGGATAGGTGAGCGCGCCCATGATTACCGAAGTTACCGAGAAGGTGACGAACTTCCAGCGCTCGGCGCAAGCGCCGGTGACGATGGTGAGCGCGGTGTCCATGAACACCATCTGGAAGAGGAAGATCACCATCACGCCGACGTCATACGAGCTCCCGGCGAGGAAGTACCCGGTCTGCCCGAAGAGGCCCCAGGTCTTTCCCAGCGCCGAAATGGAGTACTCGGCGTTGAGCGGGGAGAGGCCGCCGAGGTTGGCGTTGCCGGCGGCGCCGCCCATCTGGATGGCGAAACCGATCAACCAGTAGGCGAGGAGGCCGCACGCGTACACGAGGAAGTTCATCATGTAGGTATGGTTCGCGTTCTTCACCCGGCAGAGCCCGGACTCGACCATGGCAAAGCCGGCCTGCATGAACATGACGAGGAATCCGCAGATCAGGGTCCAGACGAAGTTGATGGCGACCTTGTTCTGGCCGATCTGGTTGCCCGCGTCGGCCAGGGTGACTCCGGCCTTGGCGTCGTTGACGGTCACGTCCGCGATGGTTCCGGTGATGATCCCGCCCGGATCGCCTTTTAGCAGATCGGCAGCGGCCGGCGCCTTGGCGGCGGCCTCGCGGAGCTCCGCGGTGGCCGGTGCGGCCGGAGGCGCCGGAGGTGCAGCCGCGGCCGGTTGCGCCGGTGTGGCCGGCGCCTGCGCCCACGCCATTCCGCCGACCGTCAGCCCGGCCGCGAGGATGGAAAGAGCCAGGAGATGGTTCCGTAGAAGCGTCTTCATCGCATCTGCCCCATCGCGCCCGCGGCGCCGAAACCCGTCTCCACAGTCGCGCTTCCCGCCACGGGCGAGACGCCCTGCGCATACGTCCGCCCGGGCTTCTTCCAGAACGCCGTCTTGTTGAACGCCGCCGGCAGGACGTAGAGCATTCCAAACAGGCTGAGCCCGATCCCGATCAGCGCGAAGACGATGCGGCCTCCGCTGCCCGTCGCAACCCGCAGCCCGCCGATGGTGACCACCCATCCGAGCAACGCCACTGCCGCGCCGACCCATTTCATGACCTCCGGCCCGGGCAAGAGCGGCGTCTCGCCCTCGAGGTGCTTGATCTTCACGAATCCGATCGCCGAGACGATCAGGACTCCGGCGCCGACGAGCAAGATGATCTTACCGGGCGCTCCTGCAAACCAGGCGAGGCCTCCGCAAAGGAGGACGCTGCCTGCCAGGAACCACGCGAAATACGTTCCTTGCGATTTACTCGCCGCCATTGACGCTCCTCCTCGACATGATTCCTCCTCGACGCCGAAGGGCGTCGCTTCCGGTCGCAAAATCGCGGTCGATCCCGTCGCTCGTCGGCAACGCCAGGAAGAGCACCAGTTCCAAAGCGGCCATCACTTCGAGCACGGGAGGCAGCTGGCCCTGGAGCCGCAGGACGAGCATCAGCGCCACCAGGGAGAACCACTGCCACCGCGAGTGGCGCAGGCGCTCGAGCCGTCCCGGGAAACGGAACAGGCCCAGCGCCGACCTCGCTCTTTCCGAGGCCGGAGCCGCCGCTGCTCGCAGGCAAGCGACGGCGAAGAACCCGGAGAGAAGGAGCCCGAGCAGGGCGATTTTCACGTTCATGCGTTTCCCTCCTGGCGCAACGGCAATCGGCCGCGTGGCACGAGTGCAACCTGCAAGGTGCAAGCCACCAGCGTCACGATGCGCCCGGAAAAGCGGCGTTTCGCTCGGAAGCGGCGGCAAGCGAGGCGGGCTATCGATACTCCCGCGACCCGACAAGAATGTTGGTAGTCGATCTTTGCACGACATTTTGGTCCACGAAGAATTGCGTTCATCCACCTACGAGAATCGTCGGTATCGCGGCACGGCGCCGCGCGGATCCGGCCGCGGTAGCAGGGCGCTCGCAGTACGCAAGACGCGGTCCTTGCTCGACGATCCCGGCAGCGGAACACAAATTCGTAGGTAAACGGTAGAACGACCTCAAACTGTAACTTCGCCTGCGCACACCGGACCCGCCTCCTCACGGCCTGGCGCGCGCGATCAAGGGCGCAGCGGGCGGCGAATCCATCCAAAATGTAGCGGTTCGATCGGCTTACCTACGAATTAGTGATTTACCAAAGGGGCGTCTAGCGCGAAGTACACAAATATATATAGCGCGACGCGCGGCGTACGGTCCACGGCTTGCACATCGAGCGTGCGGTAACAAGCGCAAAACTTGTGGGCGCCACCCCGCGGCGCCCGGGAGGCTACGACCATGCCGAAAGCGAAGGACGTGATCGGGTACGCGCAAGACAAGAAAGCGGTGATGGTGGACCTGAAGTTCATGGACTTCATCGGCCTCTGGCAGCACTTCACCGTTCCCCTAGGCACCTCAAGGCGAGCGGCGTCGGCGACGTCGCCTACTTCGGGCCGGAAGCGGAGTTCTTCATCTTCGACGGGATCTCCTACGACTCGGGCGTGAACCACGGCCACTACCGCATCGAGTCCCGCGAGGGACAGTGGGAGACCGGCAACGCATCGGAAAGCACTTTCGACGGCAAGACCGCCGGCACCCGGCCCAATCTTGGCTACAAGCCGCGCTACAAGGAAGGCTACTTTCCCGTTCCGCCCATCGACTCGCAACAGGACCTCCGCACCGAGATGTGCCGGGTGATGGAGCAGGTCGGCATCCAGGTCGAGCGGCAGCACCACGAAGTGGCGACCGCGGGGCAGGCGGAGATCGACATCCGCTACGACTCGCTCACGCGGACGGCCGACAAGCTCCTCTGGTTCAAGTACGTGGTGAAGAACGTCGCCCTGCGCAACGGCAAGACGGTGACGTTCATGCCCAAGCCGCTCTACGGCGACAACGGCAGCGGCATGCATACCCACCAGTCGCTGTGGAAGGCAGGCAAGCCGCTCTTCGCCGGTGATGGTCCCGCTGGTCTATCCCGGACCGGCTTGCACTACATCGGCGGCCTGCTCAAGCACGCGCGCGCGCTGGCGGCGATTTGCAACCCGACTACCAACAGCTACAAGCGGCTGGTTCCCGGCTTCGAGGCGCCCGTCAACCTGGCCTACTCGTCGCGCAATCGCTCCGCCGCGATCCGCATCCCGACCTATTCGCCGAGTCCGAAGGCGAAGCGGGCCGAGTTCCGCTCTCCCGATCCTTCCTGCAATCCCTATCTCGCCTTCTCCGCCATGCTGATGGCGGGGCTCGACGGGATCGAGCGCGCGATCGATCCCGGCGACCCCCTCGACAAGGACATCTACGGCCTCAGTCCGGAGGAGCTCAAGGACGTGCCGAAGATGCCCGGCTCGCTGGAGGAGGCCCTTTCCGAGTTGAAGAAGGACCACGAGTTCCTGCTCAAGGGAGACGTCTTCACCGAGGACGTCATCGAGGCCTGGATCGACAACAAGATCGAGCGCGAGCTGAACCCGGTGCGGCTGCGCCCGACCCCGCTCGAGTTCGCTCTGTACTTCGACATCTGACCGCCGTTGCACCCGGCCTCGACCGGCGCGCCCTTCCCGGGCGCGCACGGGAGGGCTTTACCCAAGGAGGTACCAATGAAGAGGTTGATCGTCGCCGCATTCTTCGTCGCAGCCGCCGCCCGCGCCACTCCTTCCACGACGTTCTGGGCGCCGTCGAATACCGCCATCCAACCGTTCCTCGTGCCGCACATCACCTACGACACGTATTTCTGGAACCGGCCGGCATCCGGCTCCAACGGCTCGCCCATCTATCCCGTCACCACCGGGCTCACCATGGGCATCCTTCCCTGGGACGACCTGCAGATGGAGGTTGGCTTCGACCTCCTCCTGCCCGGGGGCGATCCGCTCCTTCTCAACGCCAAGCTGGGCGTCCCCGAGGACAAGCTCTTCGCCCTCCAGCCGAGCCTCGCCGTCGGCTGGCTCACCAAGATCAACTTCGCCGCCGACGTGCAGACGGGCAAGAACGCCTTCGGCGCTGCGGGGGGCGGAATCACGCTCTTCTTCACCGACAAGATCGATCTGCTGACCGGCCCGGTCTACTTCTTCGACGCGGGATCCCAGCCCGGCGGGCGGCAATGGTTCTGGACGGTGCAGCTCGACATCGATCTGCCGCTCCGGTCCGCGCCGGCGGCCACGGCGCCGGTTCCCGTGGCGACGACCGCTCCACCTGCCGCCGTTCCCGCCGTCGACAAGAAGGCTCCGGAAACGGAGCCAGCGAAGAACCAATGACCGGCGAGGAGCTCGCGAGGTCCGCCGCCAGGCCGGCCCCGCGGGCCGGCATGCTGGCCACCCTGCTCGAGATCGGCCAGACCCTCGCGAGCCCGGTCGAGCTTCGCACCGCGCTGGAACGCGTCCTCGGAACGCTCGAGCGCGACGCGGGCGTGCGCCGCGCCGCGGTCCTCATGCTGGATTCCGGCAGCGAGGAAATCCGGGTCGCGGTATCGGTCGGGCTCGCGGCCGAAGCGCATCGCGTGCGTTGCAGGCTCGGTCAGGGGATCGCCGGCCGTGTCGTGGAGAGCGGCCGCCCGGTAGCCATGGCGGTGCCCAGCCGCGAACCGCTCTTCCCTCGCGGTGCTGGGGAAGAGAGCGCGCTCGAAGGCTCCTTCTACTGCGTCCCGATCGCGGCCGAGCGCCGGCCGTTGGGCGCGCTGGCGATCGAGGTTCGCCAGGACGACCAGGCGGACGGCGGCGACGGCGGGCATTTCTTCGCGCTGATCGCGACGATGATCTCCCGCGGGCGAAGAAGGCCTTCGTCAAGGTGAGCGTCGGTGCAGTGCCCGACCGGATGATCGAGTCGGAGGTCTTCGGTCACGAGAAGGGTGCCTTCGCGGGCGCGACGTCGAGCAAGCGCGGCAGCCTGGAGCTCGCTTGCGGCGGCACGCTCTTCCTCGACGAAGTGGGAGAGCTGAGCGGCTCCGCCCAGACCAGGTTCCTCCGCCTGCTCCGCGAGGGCCGATTCGCGCGCCTCGGCGGCACGGAGACGCTCTCCGCCGACGTCCGGATCCTCGCCGCCAGCACCACGGACCTCGAGGCGGCGGTCGCCGCGCAGGAGTTCCGGGAAGACCTTCACCGGCGGTTGAGCGCCTCCGCCGTCTTCCTGCCGCCGCTACGCGAACGGGGCTCCGACGTCCTCCTGCTCGCCGAGCATTTCTTCGCCAGGTATTCGCGCGCGCACGGCAAGCGCATCCGCCGCATCTCGACCGCGGCAATGGACATGCTGGCCAGCCATCCCTGGCCGGGAAACGTCCGCGAGCTGGAGAACACCATCGAGCGAGCCGTCCTCTCCTGCGAGTCGAGCGTCCTCCACGGCCATCACTTGCCACCCGCCCTGCAGGTCGCCAAGGCGCCGGAGACCTCGACGCGCGCCTCGCTCAGCGAGGCCGTCCAGCAGTACGAGAAGGATCTGATCCTCGATGCGCTGAAGAGCGCCCGGGGCAACCGCATGCACGCGGCGCGGCTGCTCGATACCACCGAGCGGGTCATCGGGTACAAGATCCACAAGTATGGGATCGAGCCGCAGCGCTTCCGCGCTCCGGGGCTCGCCAGCCGGTAGCCTGCGGTCACGCGCTCCAGCGTTGGAGCAGTTGCATGTAGCTCGCGCGCGAATGGGCCTGAGGGTCCGGGAAGGGGTCTGCGCAGAGGCTCGCCTTCAGCTCGTCGAGAGAGCGATAGCCTTTGCGAGCGAGCAAGCTCTCCATGCCTTCGCGCAGCACGCGCAGGTACTGCGGCCCGTTCTCGAGGAGGGCGGAGACGACCTGGACCGCGCTTGCGCCCGCGATGACCGACCTGATCACATCGACGCTGGTGTGCACGCCGCCGGAGACCGCCAGGTCGGCGCCCTTCAACGTTCCGGAGAGAATCTTCGAGAAGCGCAGCCGCAGCGGCAACTCCGAGGAGTCGGACAGCCGCACCGGGGCGGCGGCCGGACCGCTCCTGGCACCGGCGAGCGGTTGATAGAAGCGGTTGAAGAGGACCAGGCCGTCGACGCCCGACGCCTCCAGCTCGCGTGCGAGATGGATCAGGGACGAGTAGAAAGGAGACAGCTTCACTGCCAGTGGAATGTGGAGACGCCTCTTCAGCGCGCGCGCCAGGTCGGTCGTTCGCTTCTCCACCGCGATCGGGGTTTCGTGGGGGTCGGTGGCGAGGAAGAAGACGTTCAGCTCCAGCGCGTCGGCGCCGGCCGCCTCGATGAGGTTTCCGTACTCTAGCCATCTCCCGACGTTGATCCCGTTGAGCGAGCCGATGACGGGGATGCCCACCGTCTCCTTGATCCGGCGGATATGCTCCAGGTACTCGTCCGGTCCGAGGACGAATTCGTGCACCTTGGGGAAGCAGGAGATGATCTCGGTGTCGGCGGGATCGCCGATCTCGAGCGAATAGACGGTCCCGTACTTTTCGCGGGTGATCTGCTCCTCGAAGAGCGAGCGCAGGACGATGCAGGAGGCGCCCGCGTCCTCCAGCCTGCGGACGTCGTCGAGATCGTCGGCGAGCGGTGACGCGCCCACGACCAGCGGCGAATCGAGCCGCAGGCCGAGGTAGCTAATTGCAAGGTCCATGGGCGCCTTCTCCATTTCCTGGGTGGGAGACGGAGGAGCAAGCAATGTGCCGTGTCAGGCGCCGCGGAAAAGCCTGCGCGATCAACCGATCGCGAAGCCGGCGACGCGCAAGTCTTGCGCCCAGTCCCGTTCGTCGCGCATCCGCTGCCGCTAGATTATTGCGGCTTCCCGGTCTCCGGCTGCGGACGGATCGCGCTGCCGTCCGCCACGTCGGTGGCGAGGTTCAAGGCGACGAGCTCTCCGCCGCGCAATCCCTCGAGCACCTCGATGTTCTGCCCGTCGTCCACGCCGAGCCGGACTTTGGTGAAGTGCACCTTGTCGTCCTGCACGGTGGCGACGAAGAGCTGGCCGTTCTGGGCGACGAGCGCGTCGGATGGTACCAGCGGACGCGGCGAGCCGTGCAGGGTGATCGAAGCCTGCACGAAGGCGCCCGGGTAGAGGCCGGGCGGCGGAGCCTGCAGATCGATCTCGCAGAGCATCGTGCGCGTCCTCGGATCGAGCGACTGCGAAAGGCGCGAGACGGGCGCGCGCAGCGGCGGCTCGCCGGGCTCGATCTGCAGCGTGACCGGATCGCCGACGCGCACGCGGGCCGCGTCGTCCTGGCCGAGCTGGAGCGCGACGCGCAACCGATCGAGCTGGGCGACCTCGAGCAGCGGCTGCGCGGCGGAGGTGCTTCCGGTCGCGGCCGGCAGGAGCGCTCCGGGATCGGCGAAGCGCGCCGTCACCGTGCCGTCGAAGGGAGCGCGGATCACCTGATATCCCTTCTGCACCTTCGCCCGCGCTACGCCCGTCTGGGCGACCTTCACCGCCTCCTCGAGCTGCTCGCGATCCTGCTGGGAGACGAAGCCCGTCTTCGCCAGGTTCTCCGAGCGGCGCAGCTGCTGGGTGCGCAGCCGGAGCTCCGCCTCGGCGGCGGCGACCTGCTCGTCGAGATCGGGAGACTCGAGGATGGCCAGCTCCTGGTCGCGGTGGACCTTCATCCCCTTGTCCACCCGCATCGTCTTCACGTACCCGCTCACCTTGGCGTAGAGCGTCGCGCGCTGCTCGGCGCGCACCTCGGCGGGTAGCGTTACCGTCCGGTCAACGGGTCCCAGCTTCACCGCTGCGACGCGCACGACCGGACCCTGATCGGCGCGTTGCTTGAGCAATTCGACCTGCCGCGCGTTGGCGCTGCGCTCGCGAAGGAACAGCGCGGCGACCCCGAAGAGGACCACCAGCACGGCGACGATGCTGGTGGTGGCGACGAGCGCCCGGCGCGGTTTCGGCTCTGGCTGCTCAGCCATGGGTGTCCTCGGCGCCGTGGCTCTCGCGGGCGAAAGCGGCATCGAGCTCGTGCGCGCGCGGGGGCGCCTTGCGCAGGAGCGTGTAGACGGCGGGTACGGCGAAGAGGGTGACGAAGGTGGCGACGATGAGGCCGCCGATGACGGCGCGGCCGAGCGGCGCGTTCTGCTCGCCGCCTTCGCCGAGCGCAAGCGCCATGGGAACCATGCCGAGGATCATCGCCAGCGCGGTCATGAGGACGGGCCGCAGCCGCGTCTTTCCGGCGACGATCGCCGCCTCGAGGACTCCCTTCCCCTCCGAAACGCGGGCGTCGTTCGCCGCGTTGACGAGGAGGATGCTGTTCGAGGTGGCGATGCCCACCGCCATGATCGCGCCCATGAACGACTCGACGTTCAGCGTGCTGCCCGTCGCCGCCAGCATCCAGAGCACGCCCACCAGAGCGCCCGGGACGGCGACGAGGATGATGAAGGGATCGATGAACGATTGGAAGAGCACGACCAGCAGCAGGTAGACGAGGGCGATGGCGAGGATGAGACCGCCGCCCATGCGGCTGAATGCGGTGAACATGCTCTCGCTCTGGCCGCGGATGGTGATGCGGGTCGCCTTGGGCAGCTCGCCGAGAGACTTTATGGCCTTCTGGATGTCGCGGGTGACGCCGCCGAGGTCGCGGCCGGTCGCCGAGGCCTGGACGTCGATCACTCTCTGGACGGAGACGTGGTTGATCATGGAGATGCCGGAGGCGGGCCGGACCCGCGCGATGGCGCCGAGATACGATGCGCCGCCCGCGGGATCGTCGCCGGGCCTGGAGCTGGAGATGAGCTGCACGTTGCGTCCGAGCGGGGTGCCGAGGAGCGAAGGCAGCGAGTCGACGCGGTAGCGCGGCGCCTGCACGGCGACGAAGTAGTTCACGTTGTTGCGCGGGTTGATCCAGAACGACGGTGAGACGAGGCTCGAGGAGCTGAGCGTGACGAGCAGGTTGTTCGCCACGTCGCGCTCGGTGATGCCGATCTGGGCGGCGCGCGCGCGGTCGACGTCGATGGCCAGCGCGGGATAGGCGAGGATCTGCGGAATGCGTACGTCGCTCGCGCCCGGAATGCGACGGATGCGCGCGGCCAGATCGCGCGCGACGCCGAAGCTGCGGTCCACGTCGGGACCGTCGATCTGCACGTCGATGGGCGCGCTGAGCCCGAAGTTGAGCACCTGGCTGACGATGTCCGCCGGCTGGAAATAGAGGACCGATCCCGGGAACTCGTCGGGAAGCTGGTCGCGGATCTTCTCCATGTAGCGCTCGGTCGGGCGGTGGTCCGGCCGGAGCGCGACGAGCACGTCTGCGTCCTGGCTCCCCGAGCTGTCGGTCTGGACGAAAGCCAGGTTGAAGAAGATCGGCACTCCGACGACGGAGTTGACGGTCTCGAGCTCGTTCGCCGGGACGATGTCCCGGATGCGCGCTTCGAGCCGGGCGACGAGCCGCTCCGTCTCCTCGAGTCGCGTTCCGATCGGAGCGCGGAAGTGCAAGCGCATCTGCCCCGCGTCGACGCTGGGGAAGAAGTCGAGCCCGATGAGGAAGGGCAGGGCGGCGGAGACGACTACCACCAGCCCCGCGGCGCCGAGCACCAGGCCGCGGCTCGCGAGCACGGAGGTGAGACCCCTTCCATAGGCCTCCTGGAACCGGGCGAACTTCTCGTCGCGCCAGCGGTTGAAGCGCGCGGAGAAACCCGGGCCGTGGTGCTCGAGGTCCTCCTTCTCGAGCAAGAGCCGCGCGAGCGTCGGCACGAGCGTGCGCGAAAGCAGGTACGAGGCGAGCATGGAAATGACGACGCCCAGCGCGAGCGGCGTGAAGAGGAACCGGGCCGGGCCTTCGAGGAGCACCACCGGGAAGAAGACGACGCAGATGGTGAGCGTCGCCGCGAGCGCCGGAACGGCGATCTGCCGCGCGCCGTCGAGGATGGCGACGGTGAGCGGCTTTCCCATGTGACGATTGCGATGGATGTTCTCCACTTCCACGGTGGCGTCGTCGACGAGCATCCCGATGGCGAGGGCTAGGCCGCCGAGCGTCATCAGATTCAGCGTCTGGCCGAAGAGGAAGAGGCCGACCAGCCCGACCAGGATGGCGAGCGGGATGCTGGTGCCGACCAGCACCGCGCCGCGCCAGCTTCCCAGGAAGAAGAGGATCATCAAGGAGACGAGGATCGAAGCGATCACCGCCTCGTGCAGCACGTTGGTGACGGCGGCGCGCACGAAGAGCGACTGGTCGAAGTCGAGCTTCAGCTCCATTCCTTCGGGTGCCGCGGCCTTGATGATGGGAAGCTGGTCGCGCGTTCCCTCCACCACCGCGAGGGTCGAGGCGTCCGCCTTCTTGAGGATGGCGAGATACGTCGCGCGCCGGCCATTGACCCGGACGAGGCTTTCCTGCACCGCGTATCCGTCGCGAACGCGGGCGACGTCGCCGAGCACCACCGTCGCGCCGTCCACCGCCTTGATGGGCAGATCGTTGAAGGCCTTGATCGAGTCGGGGCTGGAGTTGAGCTTCACGTCGTAGAGCGTGTTGCCGATCACCGCCGATCCGGCCGGCACCAGCACGTTGCTCTGCAGGACGGCCTGCACGACGTCGTTCGGGGAGAGTCCTTTGGCGGCAACGCGCGCGGGATCGATGTCCACCATGATCTGGCGCGACTTGCCGCCATACGGCGCCGGCGTGGCGAGGCCCGGGATGGTGAAGAGGCGCAGGCGGATGAAGTTGAGCCCGTAGTCGTACACTTCCTGCTCGGTGAGCTTGTCGCTGGAGATGGTGAGCTGGGCGACCGGGACGTTGCTCGCGTTGTAGCGGATGATCGAGGGGGGCGCGATGCCGGGCGGCATGATGCGGCTGGCCGTCAGCATCACCGAGGCGATCTGCGCGATGGCGCCGCCGATGTCGCTTCCCGGCTCGAACCAGACCTTGAGGATGCCGATGCCGCTCATCGACTGCGAGTCGATGCGCTGGATGCCGCTCACCGTGGTGGACATGGCGCGCTCGCTGATGAAGACCACGCGCCGTTCCATGTCCTCGGCCGCGAGCCCGGGGTAGTTCCAGACGACGATCACCACCGGGATGTCGATCGCCGGCAGGATGTCGGTCTTCATCCTCGTCGTGGAGAGGATTCCGAAGATGGCGATCAGCGAGCAGAGGACGGCAATGGTGTAGGGCCTTCGCAGCGCGAGCCGGACGATCCACATCGAAAAGGCTCCTCGAGACGGGAGCCTCTTCGATGCCCCGGAACGCCTTTCGGCGCAACCCTTCTATCGTCTCGTGGACGCGACCACCCTCGCGGAGGAGGCGCTCGTAGAGGACGTGCCGTGGCCGTGGCCTCCCGAGAGCGCCACGTATTCGCCCGCTTCGGAGCCGCCCAGCGAGTAGGCCACTTCCGAGTGCTGGGTGAGGTCGAGGCCGGTGACCTCGTCTTCCTCGGGGACCCGCAGGCCCATCACCACGTCGAGCACCTTGAGGATGACGAAGGTGGCGATGCTCGCCAGGGCGATGGTCGCGAGGATGGCGAAGACCTGCGTCAAGAGCTGGTGCGGATTGCCGTGGAAGAGGCCGTCCGCTCCGTCGGGGTTGATCGCCTTCGAGGCGAACAATCCGGTGGCGAGCGCTCCCCACGTGCCGCCGACGCCGTGGACTCCGACCACGTCGAGCGCGTCGTCGTAACCGAGGCGCATCTTCAAGTTGCAAGCGTTGAAGCAGAGGAATCCGGCTACCGCGCCGATGGCGATGGCGGCCATGGGGCCGACGAACCCGCAGGCCGGCGTTATGGCCACGAGCCCGGCGACCGCGCCCGACGCCGTTCCGAGAATGGTCGGCTTTCCCCGCATCACCCACTCGCCGAACATCCAGGCCAGCGCGGCGGCTCCGGCGGCGGTGTTGGTGGAGAGGAACGCCGTCACCGCCAGCTCGTTGGCGCCGAGCGCGCTGCCGGCGTTGAAGCCGAACCACCCGAACCAGAGGAGTCCCGCGCCCATCACGGTCATGGGAAGGTTGTGCGGCGGCATCGGCACCTTCCCGAAGCCCTTGCGGCGCCCGACCACCAGGGCGCAGACCAGCGCCGACGCTCCCGAGGAGAGGTGCACCACGGTGCCGCCGGCGAAGTCGAGGGCGCCGAGGTTGTGCAGCCAGCCGCCGTCGCCCCACACCCAGTGCGCGAGCGGATCGTAGACGATGGTGGTCCAGAGAAGCGTGAAGACGAGGAAGGTGGAAAACTTCTTCCGCTCCGCGAACGCGCCGGTGATGAGCGCGGGGGTGATCACCGCGAACATCATCTGGAAGATCATGAACGCCTGGTGCGGGATGGTCTTCGAGTAGGCCGGGAAGGGCGCGGTGCCCACGTGGCGCAGGCCCACCCAGTCGAGGCTTCCGATGATGCCGCCTTTGTCGGGACCGAACGCCAGGCTGTAGCCGAAGAGGACCCAGGTCACCGAGACGAGGCAGAGGATGACGAAGCTGTGCAGGAGCGTGGTGAGCGCGTTCTTCTGGCGGACCATGCCGCCGTAGAAGAGCGCGAGGCCGGGGGCGGTCATGAGCAGCACCATGGCCGAGGAGATCAGGACCCATGCCGTATCGGCCTTGTCGATGGTCACGTCACCTCTCCTGTGCTTGCACCGGTGCCCTCGTCTCGCGAGGAGACTTCCCCGGGAGACAAGAGGTGCAATGGAAGTGCCAGCCCATGGCTGGCGACGCAAGTGCGGGGCGGCATCCCAGCTAAACGGATTCACATACCAAGATGTCGGAGGCGCGCCGATCGCCGACATTTTGGTCGGATCCGTGAGACCGGGTTTCCGCCCGGGTCGACGCCAGCGGCCACGCCGGGTCCGGCGGGCTAGATTTACAAAAATGTCGTAACCAGACCAGCTGCCAACAAACCTGTACCCCTCGCTTGCGGCTCTCGAACCCGGTCGATACAGTGGCTCGCGATGGCCAAACGCATCGCCGATACCAGCGCGGAAGCTCGCCGGCTCGCCACCCTCTTCGAGATCAGCCAGGCGCTCTCCGGACGCGGCGAGCTGAAGCCCTCGCTGCAGCGGGTGCTGGAAAAGCTCGAGCGCGACCAGAATCTCGTGCGCGGCGCGGTGATGCTGCTCAACGAGGACACCCGCGACATCCACATCGAGTCGGCGCTCGGATTCGGCGCCGAGGGACAGACCGCCCGCTACAAGCTCGGCGAAGGGATCACGGGAAGAGTGGTGGAGAGCGGCCGGCCCATCGTGGTGCCCGCCGTCAGCCGCGAGCCGCTCTTCTTGAACCGCGCCTTCCAGCGCAAGCGGCCGGGGATGCCGGAAACGACATTCGTGTGCGTTCCCATCGTGCTCGATCGCAAGCCGGTCGGCGCGCTCGCCGTCGACCTCGACTACGACCAGTCGCGCGACTACGACGGAGCGCAGAAGTTCTTCGCGGTGGTGGCGGGGATGATCGCGCAGGCGCTGCGGGTCGAGCGCACCATCGAGGACGAGCGCAAGCGCCTGCTCGACGAGAACGCCCATCTGAAAAACGAGCTGCAGGAGCGCTACGACTTCTCCAACATCATCGGCACCAGCGGACCGATGCGGCAGGCCTACGAGCAGATCGCGCAGGTCTGCCAGACCAGCACCACCGTCCTCATCCGCGGCGAATCGGGCACCGGCAAGGAGCTCATCGCCCACGCCATCCACTACAGCTCGCCGCGGTCGAAGAAGCCGTTCGTGAAGGTGAGCGTGGCGGCCCTCCCGGACACGCTCGTCGAATCCGAGCTCTTCGGCTACGAAAAAGGCGCCTTCACCGGAGCGCAGGGACGGAAGAGCGGACGCTTCGAGCTGGCCGACGGCGGGACCTTGTTCCTCGACGAAGTGGGCGAATTGAACCTCGCCACGCAGGTGAAGCTGCTCCGCGTCCTCCAGGAGCGCGAATTCGAGCGCCTGGGCGGCACCGAGACCATCAAGGTCAACGTGCGCGTCGTCGCCGCCACCAACAAGGACCTCGAGGCGGCGATCGCCGCGCGGCAGTTCCGCGAGGACCTCTACTACCGCCTCAACGTCTTCCCCATCTTCGTTCCGCCGCTGCGCGACCGGAAGCCGGACGTGATGCTCCTCGCCGACCACTTCCTGCTCAAGTACGCGCGCCAGCACAGCAAGCGCATCAAGCGCATCTCCACTCCCGCCATCGACATGCTGATGAGCTACCACTGGCCGGGAAACGTGCGCGAGCTGGAGAACTCGATGGAGACCGCGGTCCTGAGCTGCGACGGAAGCGTCATCCACGCCCATCACCTGCCGCCGACCCTGCAAACGGCGGAGGCGTCCGGCACGGTGATGCAGACCTCGCTAGGGGACGCGGTCGGCCAGTACGAGAAGGACCTCATCCTCGATGCGCTGAAGACCGCGCGGGGGAACCGCGCCCGCGCCGCCCGCCTCTTGAACAGCACCGAGCGGATCATCAACTACAAGGTCCGCAAGTACCGGATCGATCCGCGTCGCTTCCGCGAGGTGGCGCAGGCGACCATCCGCCCGCCGCGCCTCGCGCTTCCGCGGATGTAACCAACCGATCCGGGCCGGGAGCCCGTGGAGGCGACGTGCTCCCGGCCCGCCCGTCCTATTCCTGGAACTGCACGCCGAGCTGGAAGGTGGTGGTGCTCGCGACGGCGGGCAGATCGCGGTGCTGCACCACGAAAGCCAGCCGCGCGTTGTGCCCGTCGAGGATGTAATTGAGGCCGCCGTCGAGGACGTGGGTAGACGTTCCGCCCCCGGTCGGCATGAGCTGCTGGTAGCGGACCATGGGCTGGACCTTCCCGATGCCGAGCTTCTGTCCGATCATGTAGCCCGCGAGGACGAAGAAGCTCTGCCCCTGGTTGCCCTGCTCGAAGTCGTAGTACGCGCCCTCGAGGCTCAGGGCGTCCCCTCCGAGGAGAGGGCGCTCGAAGAGAGCGTCGAAGTTGAACCCGAGCAGGTCCTGCTTCCCCGTCGCGGTGGGGATGCCGTTGCGCTGGTATTGCACGGCGCCGCCGACCGCGAGGATCTGCTTCGACCCGTAATAGGTGCTGCTGTTGTAGTAGCCCGGCTCGGGATCGAGGAAGTTGTAGGTGAGCCGCGCGGCGTAGATGCCCTGCTTCGCCGGCGTGTTCGCGTCGGTGGTGAAGAAGCCGCCCTGGTACTTGAACTGGCCTCCAGAAGTCTGGCCCCAGAGCGCGAAGCCGTCGTCGCGGCCCGCATAGATCGACGGATATCCGTTGACGGCGTCGGGATAGAGCCACGCGTTCTGGTAGTAGGGACCGGAGAGGTTGGCGCGATCCGAGGGGGGCAGGAAGCGCCCGAACCAGACGTTGAAGAGCTGATCGGGCTCGAACTGCGCCACCGCGTCGAGCACGTGGATGCGGCTCGCGTCGGTGTTGTTGAGGTCGAGGTTGGCGGAGAACTTCACCATCGGATGGATCTTCCCGCTGATGTACGGACGTACATCGAGCGAGGAGACACCGACGGTATTGGCTGCGGTCTGCGTGGTCTCGCCTCCGCCGACGCGCAGGCCGACGCCGTAGGAGAGGCTCTTCTCCAGCGGCGCGGGCTTCGCGTCGAGCGGCGGCGACTTGGCGTCGGCAGCGGGCGCGGCGGTGGCGTCGGCAGGAGCCGCGTCGGAGGCCGACGCGGAGCCTGCGGCGACGAGCACGAGCAGGGCAATCGCGGTTGCGGTGTTCATGGGACCCCTCGGAGGAGCGGGCTTTGCCTGCGACGGGCGGAGGCCGAAGGCCGGAGCATAGGAGGCACCGCTCACCGCTTCGCCTGCTCTCTCTTCTCGTTCCCCGCGATGAACGGGCTCCACGGCTGGGCGCGGACCGGGCCGTCCGTCTTCCACACCACGTCGAACTGACCGTTGCCCTGCACCTCGCCGATCATCACCGGCTTCCACAGGTGATGGTTGGTCTCGTCCATCTTCAGCGTGTAGCCGGAGGGCGCCTTGAAGGTCTGGCCGCTCATCGCCTTGCGGACGTCGTCGACCTTGAGGCTGCCCGCCTTCTGCACCGCCTGCGCCCACATGTGGATGCCCACGTAGGTCGCTTCCATCGGGTCGTTGGTGACGCGCGAGTCGCCGCCCGGGAGCTTGTTCTTCTTCACGTACGCCTTCCACTTCTTGATGAACTCGGTGTTGGCCGGGTTCTTCACCGACATGAAGTAGTTCCAGGCGGCGAGATGGCCGACGAGGGGCTTGGTGTCGATGCCGCGCAGCTCTTCTTCGCCGACGGAGAAGGCAACGACAGGAATGTCGGTCGCCTTGAGGCCCTGGTTGCCGAGTTCCTTGTAGAAGGGGACGTTGCTGTCGCCGTTGATGGTGGAGATGACCGCCGCGCGCCCGCCCGCGCCGAAGGCTTTGATCTGCGCGACAATGGTCTGGTAGTCGCTGTGACCGAACGGCGTGTAGATCTCCTCGATGTCCTTCTCGGCGACGTTCTTGCTCTTGAGGAAGGCGCGCAGGATCTTGTTGGTGGTGCGCGGGTACACGTAGTCGGTCCCGAGGAGGAAGAAGCGGGTCGCGCCGCCGCCTTCCTTCGACATGAGATATTCGACCGCCGGGATCGCCTGCTGGTTGGGCGCGGCCCCCGTGTAGAAGACGTTCTGCGAGAGCTCCTCGCCTTCGTACTGCACGGGATAGTAGAGGAGCCCGTTCAGCTCTTCGAAGACCGGCAGCACCGACTTGCGGGAGACGGAGGTCCAGCAGCCGAAGACGGCCGCCACCTTGTCCTGCGAAATGAGCTGGCGCGCCTTCTCCGCGAAGAGCGGCCAGTTCGAGGCGGGATCGACCACCACCGGCTCGATCTTCATGCCGAGGACGCCGCCCTTGGCGTTGATCTCCTCGAAGGTCATGAGCGCGACGTCCTTGAGCGACGTCTCGCTGATGGCCATCGTTCCGGAGAGCGAGTGGAGGACACCGACCTGTTTCCTCCGATCGCCAAAGGGTTGCGACCCCCACAGCCTTCTCCCGGCTGCACCGATCCGCGTCAGCGCGCGGAAGTGTTCAGCAAGAAGCACGCCACGGAGGACGCGATCCCGCGCCCGCTCGGGAAAGGAGCGGGAGGGCCCTGCGCCCGGCACTACAATTTCGTCAATCCGGGAACTAGCCCTACAGAAATGTCGACTTCGTCCGTCCGGCTGGCGATCGGCGTCGGGCCGGTGCTAAGCATTTGCCGGAGGGTGAGATGAGGTTGGCATCGGCGCTCGCTCCTTGTCTGCTCCTCGCCTCCACGGCGGCTTCTGCCCTCGGCCAGGACGAGCTGCGCAATCTCGCGACGGCGGATGTGGCGGGAAAGCTCGAGCAGATCTCGGTCATCGTCGCACGCGGCGACGAGGCCGATGCGCCGGCCCTCCGCGCCCTCCTCGAAGGAAGGCTGTGGACGATCGGCGATCAGGTGCTGATCGACGATGGCGTGGCGCAGATCCCGGCGGAGGCGGAGAAAGTCTCCATCAACAACCGCGTGCGCCGCTCTCTCGAGCGCGGTCTCGCCGCGCTGGGCCTCTTCGCGAAGGACGCGCCGCGGCGCCTCGAGGCGGCGCGGACGCTGCAGGAATCCGGCGATGCCGACCTGTTGCCGCTCGTCGCGCGCGCCCTCTCCTCGGAAAAGGACGCCCAGGTGAAGGAGGCACTGCTCTCCGTGCAGGGCGCGCTCCTCCTCGCGAGCCCGCAGATCCCCGAGCGCCTCGCCGCCATCGAGGTCCTGCAGCGCGCTCCGAGCACGCGCAACCGGCGGCTCCTCCTCGAGAGGTTGACCGGCGAGAACGACCCCAAGCTGCGCGAAGCCCTCGGCAGCGGGATCCAGCGCATCGATCGCTCCCTCGCGCGGGCGGAGGTGATCGGCTGGATCTTCGGAGGGCTCAGCCTGGGCAGCGTGCTGCTCCTCGCCGCGCTCGGACTCTCCATCACCTTCGGGTTGATGGGCGTCATCAACATGGCGCACGGCGAATTGCTCATGATCGGCGCCTACGCCACCTACGTCGTGCAGACCCTCTTCCGGGCTCACTTACCGGGCGCTTTCTCCTTCTACCTGCTCGCCGCCGCGCCCATCGCCTTTCTCGCGGCGGGTCTCGCGGGAATGCTCCTCGAGATCGCCGTGGTCCGCCCGCTCTACGGGCGCCCTCTCGAGACGCTCCTCGCCACCTGGGGCGCGAGCCTGCTCTTCATCCAGATCGTCCGCGGGATCTTCGGCGCGCAGAACGTCGAAGTGGCCAATCCCTCCTGGATGTCGGGCGGGGTGAACGCGATGCCGGGGCTCGTCCTTCCCTACAACCGGATGGCGATCATCGCCTTCGCGCTGCTCGTGCTCTGCATCGTCTGGCTCCTGCTCGAGCGCACGCGCCTCGGGCTCCTCGTGCGCGCCGTCATGCAGAACCGCGGAATGGCCGCGGGTCTCGGCGTCGGCACGCCGTGGATCGATCGGCTCGCCTTCGCGCTCGGCGGCGGCATCGCCGGCCTCGGGGGCTGCGCGCTGTCGCAGATTGGCAACGTCGGTCCCGAGCTGGGGCAAGGATTCATCGTCGATTCGTTCATGGTGGTGGTCCTTGGCGGGGTCGGTCAGCTCGCGGGCACGGTGATCGCGGCGGCCGGCCTCGGCCAGGTGAACAAGCTCCTCGAGCCGTTCGCCGGCGCGGTGCTGGCGAAGATCGCGGTGCTCGCCTTCATCATCGTCTTCATCCAGCGGCGGCCGCAGGGCCTCTTCGCTCCTCGCGGCCGCGCGGCGGAGGAGGCGTGACGCTCTCGCAGCGAAACCGCCCGCGCCCTCCCGTCGCGGCCCTGGTGACGCTCGCGGTCTATTTCGCGCTGGTCCTCGCCTTCCCGGTCTGCAACCTGCTCGTGCCGGCCGGCCGGGCGCTGCATCTCTCCGACTACGCGGTAGCCCTGTCCGGCAAGATCCTCTGCTACGCGATGGTCGCGGTGGCGCTCGACCTCATCTGGGGATTCGCCGGGATCCTCAGTCTCGGCCACGGTCTCTTCTTCGCCCTCGGCGGCTACGCGATGGGCATGTACCTCATGCGCTCGATCGGGCGGGACGGCGTCTACGGCAGCCTCCTCCCCGACTTCATGGTCTTCCTCGACTGGAAGGAGCTGCCCTGGTACTGGCGAGGCACCGACCATTTCCTCTGGGCGCTCGCGCTCGTGGTCCTCGTTCCCGGCCTGCTCGCCTTCGTCTTCGGGTTCTTCGCCTTCCGTTCGCGGATCCGGGGCGTGTACTTCGCCATCATCACCCAGGCGCTGACCTTCGCCTTCATGCTGCTCTTCTTCCGCAACGCGACCGGATTCGGGGGCAACAACGGATTCACCGACTTCAAGCGCATCCTCGGGTTTCCCCTCGCCGATCCGCGCACGAAGGTGACGCTGTTCGTGCTGACCGCCACGGCGCTTCTCGGGGAGCTGGCTCTGTGCCGTTTCATCGTCGAGTCGAAGCTCGGGCGGGTCCTCACCGCCATCCGCGACGAGGAGAGCCGGCTGCGCTTCTGCGGGTACGAGACGACGAAGTTCAAGCTCTTCGTCTTCACCCTCTCCGCCATGCTGTGCGGGATCGCAGGGGCGCTCTACGTTCCACAGGTAGGCATCATCAATCCGAGCGAGATGTCGCCGGCGAGCTCGATCGAGGTCGCGATCTGGGTGGCGGCGGGCGGGCGGGGGACCCTGCTCGGTCCGCTGCTCGGCGCGGTGGCGGTGAACGGCGCCAAGAGCTGGCTCACGGCGGCGTTCCCCGAAGCGTGGCTCT
>VBKL01000190.1 GCA_005879805.1 Deltaproteobacteria bacterium
CGTTTCCCGGCCGTTCTCGGCTGCGCCGGACGGCGGAGTCGCTTCCTTCGGCCCGACGCAGGGCGCGGGGTCGACGCAGATCCAGCGCCGGAACGGCGTCGACTACGTGGGAAATGGACGCATCAGCACCGTTGCGCCCGACGCCGGCGCGAGCGCGGACAATGGTGCGGGGAACGATGCAGGCGGGCGGCAGACCACATCCTCCGCCGACACCGACGAGCTGCGGCGTCGGATCTCGACGCTCGAGCAGCGCGTCGCCGCGGCCAGCGATCAGCGGCAGGAGCTGGAGCGCTTGAATCAGCAGATCGCGGATCTGAAGCAGCAGCTCACCCAGATGGAAGCGCAGCGTGTCACGGCCCAGGAACAGGTGCAGCAGCAGGCGGTGGAGTCGCGAACGAAGACGCAGCAGGCGGTGAGCACGCTCCAGGCCGCGCAGCAGGCGCTGACCAATGGCAACGGCGACGTCGCCGGGACGCTTTCCAGCGTCGCGCCCTCGCTTCCTCCGGCGGCCCAGCGCGAGCTGGCCGCGGCGCAGGAAGCGCTGGGATCGAAGGATCTCTACGCCGCTCGGGCGCACATCGCCGCGGCCATCGCCGCGAGCCAGCGCTGAGCGCCGTTCGCTACTTGACGAGGCGGAAGGAGCGGTGGGGAGTGCGGCGGTAGTCCCGCGGGGCGGTCTCCTCGGTGATCTCTCTCAGCTCGCGCGCCGGTAGCCCCGACAAGCGCGGCGTGAACCGCTGGTGGTTGGTCGAAAAGTAGAGGACGCCGCCGGGCTCGAGCAGGTCGAGAGCCGACGCGAGGAGCGCGGGATGATCGCGCTGCGCGTCGAAGGGTGGCGCATCCTGGCGCGTGGAGAAGGTCGGCGGATCGACCACGCAGAGCCCGAAGCGCTCCGGGCGCGATCGTGCGCGCTCGAGGTAACGCCTGGCATCCTCCGCGACGAAGGCGTGATCGCCGTCGGAGAGGCCGTTCAGGCGCAGGTTGTCTTTCGCCCAGCCTAGATATGCCTCGGACGCGTCGATGGTGATGGTGCTCCGCGCGCCGCCGCTCGCCGCCGCGCAGGTGAAGGTGCCCGTGTAGCCGAAGAGGTTGAGGAAGGAGGCGCCGGCGCTCTCCGCCCGGATGCGGGCCCGGGTCTCGCGGTGATCGGGGAAGAGCCCGGTATCGAGGAGGTCGTCGAGGTTGACGAGGAAGCGGAGCGGCGCTTCGCGCACCTCGAGGCGAGCTCCTGTCCGCGAGAGCCTCGTGTAGCGCTCGCCCGCCTTCGGTCTGGTGCGCCTCGTCCGTAGATGAAGGGCCTCCGCCGGTACTTCCAGCGCGTCCGCCGCGGCGCGGGCGATGGTCTCGAGCCATCCCGGCACGGCGTCGGTCTGCTCGCGAGCGTACTCGGCGACGACGAGATGGCCTTCGTACCAGTCCGCGACAGCGCGGATCTCCGGGATGTCCCAGTCGTAGACGCGAAAGGCGCCGATTCCGCGCCGCTCGAACGCGGAGTGCAGGCTGCGGAAGTTCTTCCGCACCCGGTTCGCGAACATCTCGGACTGGCGGGCGACGTCCACCGGTACGCGGTCATAGCCGTAGGGCCGCCAAAAAGCGCGCGGCGGCACCGGAGCGCCGCCGCGCGAGGTATTCGATTGCGGGCGAGAAGTGCGCTACTTGCGCGCCGAGGTGTCGCTCGAGCCGCCGAGCTGGGCCTGGACGTTCTCGGCGTGCTTCAGGTGTCCCTCGAGCGTCGGGCCGGCGTCGGTGAGGAGCTGCTTGAGCTCGGCGTTCTTGGCGTTCGGGATGAGCGTGTTCTTCACCGCGTCGATCACGGCCTTGTGATACGCGACCTCGTGGTTGATGTACTCCTTGTCGAAGGCCTTCCCCTTCAGCTTGCTCAGCTTGGCCTTCTCTTCCTTGGCCTGCTTGTTCAGCGCCTGGCTGGTGGGGTTGTCCTCCGGCTTCACACCGAGTTTCTTCAGGAGCGCCTGGGCTTCCTTCAGGCCGGCGCCGTGATCCTCCACCATCTGCTCGGCGAACTGCTTCACTTCCGCGTTCTTGCTCTTCTTCAGCGCGTCCTTGCCGCGGGCGATGTCGATGCTGTGCGCGGTGGCGGCGATATGGGCGATCTGGGGATCGGTCGGGGCCTGGGCGAAGACGGCACCGCTCAGGGAAAGGGACAGGGCGAGGATTCCGATACGCATGCGTACCTCCGTGGGTCTCATCGAGAGTCGCGATGGCAGAAAAGGTGACGCAGGCGAGGAATCGACTTGCGCTTTTAAACGAACGGTCGTACTATTCATACCGTGGCAAAAGGCGAAGAGACGCGCGAGCGGATCGTCCGGCATGCCTTGCAGCTCTCGAGCACCGAAGGTCTCGAGGGACTCAGCATCGGCGGCCTCGCCACCGACCTCGGCCTCTCCAAGAGCGGGCTCTTTGCCCACTTCGGCTCGAAGGAGGAGCTGCAGCTCGCCGTCTTGAAGCTGGTCGCGGAACGGTTCGAGCGCGAAGTCCTGCTACCGGCCTTCCGAGCGCCGCGCGGCGAGCCGCGTATCCGGCGCGTCTTCGATCGCTGGATGGACTGGATGAACGATGCGGCGCAGGGAGGGTGCCCGTTCGTGGCCGCCTCCTTCGAGCTCGACGACAAGGTCGACTCGCGGCCGCGCGGGTATCTCGTCACCGCCCAGAGACTGCTCCTGCAGAGCCTGGCCAGGGCCGCACAGATCGCCAAGGAAGAGGGTCACTTCCACGCCGATCTCGATCCCGAGCAGTTCGCGTTCGAGATGGACGGCGTCATGCTCTCGTACAGCCACTGGAAGCGGCTCTTGCGCGACCCGAAGGCCGAAGTGAGGGCGCGCCAGGCCTTCGAGAGGTTGCTCGCGGCATCCCGCCGCATGGTGAACCAGACCGCCTCCTGAGCGAAGACGCTCCGGGGGGACCCTTCCCGACACTTTGCGAATCGCATGGAGGAGAAACCGATGGCGGTAGAAAATAGCACGATCGTTCGATTCAGCAGGGCGGGGGCGCTGGTCGAGCGCGTGGGCCTCAAGATCGCTGCCGCCCTCGCGCCGGAGGGAACGGAACGGTACGCGGCAGATCTCTTCCGCACGCCCCGCCGGTCGGGACCACCCAGGGCTCCGTCCGTGCCGCTCTACGCGGGAAAGCAGTTCACCGTCGACGCGCCGAGCGGCGCCATCCAGGCCTGGCAATTCGGGGAAGGGCCGACCGTGGTGGTCGCGCACGGCTGGAACGGCGACTCGACGCAACTGGTCCGACTCATCGCGCGCCTCGTCAAGGGCGGGTTCGAAGTCGTGGCCTTCGATCAGCCCGCCCACGGCTTGTCGGCCGGAACGCGCACGGACGTCGCCGAGATGGCGGATGCGGTCCGCTCGGTGGTGTTCCGGGTCCGCCCGGTCCATGCGGTGGTCGGGCACTCGCTCGGCGCCACCGCGACGGCGCTCGCCATGGCGTGGGGCGCGGCGATCCCGCGCGCCGTCTTCATCGCGCCTCCGGTCCAGGTCCCCTGGTTCGCTCGGGCCTTCGCAGCGCGACTGGGCCTTTCCCCCGAGCGCGCCGAGGGGATGCTGCGCAAGCTGGAGACGACGATCGGCGAAACGCGCGCCTTCGATCTGCTGCGCCTCGCCCCGCAGCAGCGCGCGCCGCTCCTCGTCCTCCACGACCGCGCCGATCGGGAGGTTCCGTTCGCGCATGGCGAAACTCTCGCCGCCGCCTGGCCGGGCGCGCGCCTGCAGCCGCTCGCGAATCTCGGACATCGCCGGATGCTGCGCGAGCCCCGCGTGCTCGAGGAGATCGTGGACTTCCTGCGCGAGGGAATGCGCGAGGGGCTCCAGCGGATCGCCTGAAACGGGCGCCCCTAGCGGCTCTTGCGGCGGCTGCGGGCGGCTGACCGCGCCTGCCGGGACAAAGCGCGGCGCGAGACCGTCCGGTGCGGCTCGCGCTTCAGCGCCTTCCTCGCCGCTGCTGCGCGCCGCGGCGATGGACTGGTCTTGCGCTTGCGGCCGGTGGTGCTTCGCTTCCGCGCCGACTTTCCCCGCGGCTTGAGCGGGATTCCGGCGCGCCGCGCCTCGGAAAGGCCGATCGCGATCGCCTGCTTGGGCGAGCGAGCGCCGTGCTTGCCTTCCCGGACGTGCTCGATCTCTTCGCGGACGAATTCGCCCGCTGCGGTGCTGGGGCTCTTTCCTTCGCGAAGGTCCTGCCTTGCTTTGCGAGTCGTGGTCTTGGATGGCATTGCGAGCCTCCCTACTGCAGCAGACCTTCCGCGCGCATCGCGTCGCGCACCGCTGGCCGCGACCCGATCCGCTCGAGATAGGACTTGAGGGGCTTCCACCGCGAGAGGTCGATCTTCAAGTAGTTGGTCCAGTTGAGCACGGTGAAGAGGTACGCATCCGCCACCGTGAACCGGTCGCCATGGAGGAACTCCTTGCCCTCCAGGTTGCGGGCGAGGAAGTCGAACTTCTTCTCCAGGCCCTCGCGCGCGAAGGTGTGCGTCGTCTCGGCGAGGTTCTTGTTCCACAGCAAACCGAAGCTCTTGTGGATCTCGGTGGCGATATACGTCAGCCACTCTTGCAGCCGGTACCGCTCGGGGGTGCCGGGCTTCGGAGCGAGCTGGCCGTCGCCCTTCTTGTCGGCGAGGTATTGGACGATGACGGCGCCCTCGGTGAGGATCTGGCCGTCGTCCATCTGCAGCGTGGGGACGTAGC
>VBKL01000056.1 GCA_005879805.1 Deltaproteobacteria bacterium
CGACGTCCTCGATCAGCCGGACCTGGAGCTCAAAGGCGAAACCAGCGCCTCGTCGGTCGACGGCTGGGACTCGCTCGCGCACGTAAACCTCGTGGTGGCGATCGAGAAGCGATACCGCGTCAAGTTTGCCCTGGGCGAGCTGCAGGCGCTGAAGAACGTCGGCGACATGGCGGATCTGATCGAAAAGAAGGTGAGCAAGTCATGAACGAGTATCGGTGGTCCGACCTCAAGGTGGGTCTGGACGCCCAATTCGAGACCACCATTGGCGAAGACGCGATGCGCCGCTTCGTCGAGATCTCCGGCGACGTCAATCCGCTGCACATGGACGACGCTTTCGCCCGCAACCGGGGGTTCCCCGGGCGGGTGGTCTTCGGCATGCTCGCTTCCTCGTTCTATTCGAAGCTGGTCGGCGTGTACCTGCCGGGAAAGTTCGCCCTGCTCCACGGGATCGACGTGGAGATGAAGGCGCCCGCGTTCGTCGGCGATCGCTTGACGGTGAAGGGGCAGATCACGCACCTGAGCGACCCCTACAAGCGCCTGGAGATCAAGGCGGCCATCATCAACGGCGAGGGAAAGACCATCTCCAAAGCGAAGATCAGGGCCGGCGTCCATGAGCCGGCCTGACCTCGTCCTCGTCGCAGGGGCTTCTTCCGATCTGGGCGTCGCGCTCTTGCGGCGGCTGCTCGGAACCGGCGACGCGTCGATCGTCGCGCACTACCACAAGAGCCCCGAGCGCATCGAGCAGCTCGGCGCGCGCGACCGGATCCGGGCGCTGTCCGCCGATTTCGAATCCATCGAATCGGTCGAGCGACTCGCCGAACAGCTCGGCGACCGGGTCCCCGACCAGGTCGTCTACCTGCCCGCGCTGAAGCTCCGCTACGAGCGCTTTTCCAAGTTCAACCTCAGCCACTTCGATCGGGACATGAACGTCCAGGTCCGCTCGGCCATCGCGCTCTTCAAGCGGCTATTGCCGAAGATGGCGGAGTTGCCCCGCGCGAAGGTCGTGTTCGTCCTCTCCAGCGTGACCGGCCGCGTGCCTCCGAAGTTCATGTCCATGTACACGGTGGTGAAGCACGCACAGCTCGGTTTGATGCGCGCGCTGGCCAGCGAATACGCCTCGACCCGCATCACCATCAACGCGGTCAGCCCCACCATGATCGAGACGCGCTTCCTCGACGAGATTCCGGCCATCGCCAAGGAGATGAGCGCGGCGGCGGCGCCGCGCGGGCGCATCGCCACCACCGACGACGTGGTGGGAGCAATCCAGTTCTTGCTCTCGCCCGAGAGCGACTTCATCACCGGAATCGAGCTCCCGGTCACGGGAGGCGGAGCTTCCTGATGTCCTTCAGCTCCTTCAGCTTCCTCTTGTTCCTGCCCGCGGTGGCACTGGTGTACGCCGGCGTGCGCCGTTTCGCAGGGCCGCGACCGGCCCAGGCATGTCTGCTCGTCGCCTCGCTCGTCTTCTACGCCTTGCCGCGCCCCTCGCACCTGCCCCTGCTCCTCGTCTCCATCTTGTTCAACTGGGCGGTGGCGAGGCGCATGGCGGTCCAAGAAGACCCCGGACGCCGCAAGAACTGGCTGCGGCTCGGTCTGGTCGCCAACGTCGCGCTCCTCGCCAGCTTCAAATACGTCGATTTCTTCTTCCTCCAGATCGGGCGACTCAGCGGCTTCGAGCTGCCCATGCCGCACTGGGATTTCCCGCTCGGCATCAGCTTCTTCACGCTCACCCAGGTCATGTACCTGGTCGATTGCTACCAGAAGCTGAACGAGCCGATCTCGCTCTTCGACCATGCCACCGTGGTCTCCTTCTTCCCGTATGTTTCGTCGGGGCCCATCGTCCGCGCGAAGGAGATCGCCGATCAGTTCGGTAGCGCGAGGCCGGCAGGGTCCAGGACGGAGATGGCCTCCCGCGGGCTGTTCCTCTTCACCCAGGGGCTCGCGAAGAAGGTGGTGTTCGCGGACTCGTTCGGCGCCGTTGCCGACGCGGGCTTCGCCTCGGTGGCCCAGCTCTCCACCGTCGAAGCCTGGGCATTCAGCCTCGCCTACACGCTCCAGATCTACTTCGACTTCAGCGGCTATTCCGACATGGCGGTGGGGGCCGCCTGGATCCTCGGATTCGACATTCCGCAAAACTTCAAGGCGCCCTACATCGCCAAGTCGATCAGCGAGTTCTGGCAGCGCTGGCACATTTCGCTCTCCAACTTCATCACCAGCTATCTCTACATGCCCATCGTCCGCTCGATGGGAAAGGCCACGCTACGGACCTCGATCGTCGCCACGCTGCTCGCCATGGGCATCGCCGGCCTGTGGCATGGGCCGGGATGGACGTACATCCTCTTTGGCCTCATGCACGGCGCGGCGCTGGCCGTGAACCAGGCCTGGAAGAAGTCGAAGCGGCGGCTTCCCGACGGAGTGGGCTGGGCGCTGACGTTCCTGTTCGTCAACGCCAGCTTCATCGTCTTCCGCTCACCCAGCTTGCCGGCGGCCTGGCAGATGCTGAAGGGCCTCTTGCCCCACCACAACCTGTTCGGGAGGGAGCTCCTCGCAACGGTGGTCCCGTTCGCGCCCTCGGTGCTGCTGCGCCCGGTCGTGATCGGAACGGTGCTGGCCTTCTTCTTCAAGTCGTCCTGGGATCTGGCGTCGGAGTTCAGGCCGACCTGGCGCACCTCGATGGGGACCGCTGCGCTCCTCGTCGCCACCCTGCTCTTCCTCAATTCCTCGGTAGTCAAGCAGTTCGTCTACTTTGCCTTCTAAGGGTCGAACATGAGCAGCCGTCGCTGGCTCGTCGTCACCGTCGCAACCACGCTCGCCGCCGTGGCGCTGGCCGTGGGCGCCAATTCGGCCCTGGACATCTACGGGTTGTTCCGCGATCCGACGGGTCGCGCGCTGCCTGTCTACGGCAACGAGCGGGTGGCGAAGTACCTGCTGGGCAGGCGTTACGTACAGGCCAATTTCGACGGCGTGCTGATCGGGTCCTCCGTCTCCGCCAACTGGAGCGTCGGGACGATGCACAGCGCCCGCCTCTACAACGAGTCGGTGAACGGCGGGAACATGGTCGAGGAAGAAGCCCTGCTCGATCAGGTCCTGGAAAACAGCGGGCCCGGGCTCGCGCTCCTCGTCGTCCATCCGTTCCTGACCTCGTCGCACGAGTCCAATTCGGTGACCCTCACGCCGCGGGAGTACTGGGGGGCGCTGGGATCGCTCAACCTGCTCGACGCGTACAAGAACGCCTTCAAGATCCGGCTGGGACGCGAGCAGCAGGTATTCGATGTCGCGGGAAGCCAGGACTTCGGGGACGGCACGAAGAAGCTCAACGCGCGTCTACAAGCGATGATGCTGGGGACTTCGGATTTCGAGATCGACCCGGTCGCCCTGCAAAGCTATCGCGAGGTGGTTGCATCCTTGCGCGCAAGGCATGTCCCGGTCGGATTCGTCATTCCCCCGACCGAGGAGTCGATCTTCGAGCCGAAGCGCGAGGCTTTCCGCAAGTACGTGGGCGTCATCCTCGCCGATCGATCGGGCGAGGACCGGGTGCTGGACTTCACCGCGGACGAATTCGCTGCCTTCCGGGCCGAAACCGCCAACTTCTCCGACGGCGTTCACCTGCGCGTCGCGGGAGCCCGGACGGTGACCGCCGTGGTGGACGACCGGATCAAGACCTGGATCGCCGAGGGCTGGCTGGGGCATTCGCAAATGCCCCACGAAGCACGCCCGCGGCGTACCGCGCAGCTGATCAAGCTCGGCGCCGCGACTCAGCCCTCGGGCCGCTGAGCCTTTCGCTTCCGGGCGAAGGCCGCGAGCAGCAGGAGGAACAACGCGGGCATGGCCGGACCCGCCTGCGAGCATCCCATCCCCGTGCTGCCGCTTCGTCCCACGCTCGAGGTCGATACGGTGGGACCGTCCGGCGTGCCGGCGTCGGCGACGCCAGTTGCGGTGCCGGCGTCGGGGGTGCCGGTGCCGGCGTCAGGCGGCGTGCCGGCATCGGCGGTACCCGCGTCCGTCCCTCCATCAGGGGGCGGCGGAGGCGGAGGCGGGGGAGGCGGCGGCGGCGGGGCCCCAGCCGCAGGGAAGACCACGACGGACCCCTCGCTCGACCAGGCCACCGTAGTGCCGTTCAAGGTGACGGTCGTCGCGCCCGGTGCGTAGGCGCGGAAGTCGGCGATCCCGTCGCCCGTCACGACCAGTTTGGTTCCCTGCAGATCGGCTTCGATGGAGCGAGCGGTGGTGCTCGAGAGCAACTCGCGGTTTCCCAATTGATCGGAGATCTTTCCAGCACCCGCGAGGAAGGCGCGCGCCGGCAAGCCCGCGTTGTACCCGGCCATGCCGAGCAATGACGAGGTGAGGGTCAGATCTCCGGCGGCCTTTCCGTCCGCGGCCGGGCGGCTGAAGATCCAGCGCTCCTCGAGCGCGCTTCCCGGGGCGACGACAGCGCCGCCACCGGTATCCAGCACGTCGAGTGGATCGATCTGGACGCGCGACGACGTCCCGAAGGACGCAGAAGGCATCGGTACGAGCGCGGCGAGGAACTGCTGCGAGGTGGAGGGCGCCAAGGGGCGCACCTTGACGAAGGCGATGGAACCGTCGGCCTCGAAGAGATTGGTATTGTTCTCGCTCTGGAACCCGGTGGCAGCCGTCCACTGGGCAGGCGACACGATGCGAACGCCGAGCGTCAGCGCGGCCTTCTTCGTAGTTCCCTGGATCCAGCCCGTTCCGTCGGGAGCCGCGCCGTCGGAGAAGTGGCAGAGCCAGTCGTAATCGTGGGGCACGGTCGCGGCGATGTCGTCATGGACGAGCGTGTAGCGCTTGCGGGCGAGCACGAGGACGCGGTCCCAGCGCGTGAGCCCGAGCGAGGAATCGTAGAGGTTCGTGCCGCGGCCGCCGGTGACCGCATAGTCCGCCGTCGACGCCGACGGCAGGAGGGTCGCGTCGCGATTGAAGAACCAGGGATTGGCGTATTCCGAGTCGGAATCGCGCACGTCGCCCAGTTCCCCGTTGCCGTCGATGAGCAATCCGTTGTGGTACTGCGTCTCGTTGGCGAAGACGGAGCCGGCGGGCACGGGCGACGGGCGCCTGCCGGCGTCGTAACCGGCGGCCTCGGGGGCGAGCCAGACTCCGCTGCCGTACAACCAGAAGGACATGTCGTCGTTGTGGTCATGGCCCCAGGTGAAGTGCTCCGCCGGCATGCCGCCAGCCTTGTAGCGATCGAAGTTCGCCCGGCCGCCGTACGGACCCGCCTTGAAAGCCAGGACCAGATCGCCCGGGTCCCAGGTGCTATGCATGACGGACGCCTGCAGGTCGGAAAGCTGCGTATCGAGCGGAAGCGTGTGCGGATCGACCGCGGCGACGCTCGGGTCGTAACCGATGAACTCGAAGGTGTCGTAGAAGAGATCGGGAATGAAGCCGGAGCTGCGTGGTCCCGCGGCAAGCCACCGGTTTGCCGCCGCTTGCGCGACCCCGTCGTGGAACCGGGACGCTGCGTATCGCAGGATCTGGAGCGTGCCCTCGCGCGGCCAGCCGATGTTATCTCCGTGAACCAGGATCTGCTGCCGCGTCGCATCGGGGAGGGTGGCTGCGAGGAACATCTTCCCGACGCCGCGCAACAAGCCGATGTCGGTGTGGTCGAGGCCTGCGCGCCGGCTTGCCATCCAGAACGGCAGCGCCATGGACATACCGTACTGCTGATACGCGAGGCCTTCGTGCCAGGACCCGTCGGAGATCGGTCCGAGCGCCACCTCGATGTTCTGGAGATCGGCCTCCGCGAGGGAGACCCAGCTCGCTGCTCGCGTGTCCTCGCCCTGGAGGGCAAGACCGGCGAGACCGAGGGCGGCGGTATCGATCCAGTTGTGGTTCGAGAGGTACTCGCCGAGCCACCACGAATTCGGATAGTAGTCCGCGATCTTTTGCCCTTCCGCCCCTAGACGCGTCGCGACCTGCGTCCGCTGATCCGGCGTCATCCACTCGTAGAGCCAGTCGTAAGCGCAAGCGACGCCGAGGACCATGTGGGCGGTGAAGAGGTCGGGCGTCGGGCCCGGCTCGAATCCGAAACCCCAGTCGGGCCAGCTCAGATACGTGCTGAGACGCACCCACGCTTGGGCGGCGTATGCGGGATCGCCGGTCATCTGGTACGCGAACGCCCAGGCCGTGATGTCGTTGCCGAAGACTCGCTGCCCGCCTGCGCCGTAATCGCTTTGCGTCGGAGCCAGGTCGCTCAGGTGCGGCCCCATGACGGTGGTGAAATGCGTCGCGAGCTCCTTGTGCGTCGATGCGGCGGCCGCGCGGAGCTGCGGGACTTCGGTCGCGTCGAAGAACAAGCCTGGATGAGGTGCTGCGACGAGCGCAATCGTGGCGGCGAGCGCGATCAAATGCCCTCCTTCGAGCGCGCCATGGGCCCGGCGCTCCCTGGGGAGCGCAGACCTCGGCCGGGCAAGCCCTCCCGCTGAGCGGGAGCGGCGCGCTGGTTGTGGAAAAACCCTACGTGCGCTCGCGGGCTTGTCTCAATGTAAGAAAACGACCACCTGCCACTACGCTGCCCGGGCGAGCGTCCGGGCGCAGTTCGAACAGCTCACCGAGCAGGGCAAATTCCGGTGGGCGGGCCGTAGTGCGACCGGTGGTGGGGTTCACGTGTATCGGAGGGCGGCTGGGCAGGCGAGCGCTCGGGTGCGCGCCCGGGCAGCATAACGACGTGATCGCCGACACACGCGCGAGCAGTGCCTGCTCAGGCGGCGCCGGCGATCGACATGGAGTGCGTCGAGCCGCAGCCCGACGAAGGGTCCCCTACGCGGCCTGCAGGGACGGAACCTCGCTGCCGGCGTTGGGACGCGCACCTTCGCGCCGGCCTGCGCCCGCGGACAGACGCTCGAGCCAGCGTTCCGCCTTGAGCCGCGCCACGAGCGACGGCTTCTCGACCAGGTGGCACGAGATCGTCGCCACGGCGGCGACGAGGAAGAGATTCATCGGGAACGCCACCGCCCAGCTCGCCGAGGAACGGTCGAGGAACAGCTGCTGCCAGAGATAGATCGAATAGCTGGCCCTTCCCACCGCCACCATGGGACGTACCGACAGAAGGCGAGTCGACAACCCAGAAGGAAAGCGCAGGCAGCGATCGATACACAGCGCCACGCCGACGTTCACGACGAGGGCGCCGATGGTGAGGGTGATGCGCGGCCTGTCCGCGGAGATGCCTGCGGCGAGGACCGCCAGGGGTACGAGAGCGAACCAGCGCGAGCGGAGCAGGAATCGATAACGCGCGTCGCGCCAGAGGCCGTCGCGGACGCCTGCGAGCAGGCATCCGACCGCGAGGGCATCGGCGACGGTGCCGAAGGTGTGGCCGATTTCGGCGTGCGACCCTGGGGCCGAGTACCAGAGGAAGATGCGCCAGCATGGAGCGGCGAGGAGCCACGCTCCGGCGACGAACAGCGAGCGGCGTACCCCGAAGACGACGAGGAGCGCCGGCCAGATCAGGTAGAACTGCTCCTCGATCGATAGCGACCAGGTGTGCCAGAGCGCCCAGGCGCGATGGGGATGGAAGTTGGTTGCGTAGCTGAGCGCGTACCCCATGTCGCCGGGAGCGAGCTCGAGCCAGCCGACCCGCGCGGCGATCGCGACCGCCGCGAGGAATGCGTAATAGGGGACGAAGATGCGGAAGGCGCGGCGGAAGTAGAAGGTCGTGAGCCGCACGGAGCCGTGCTTCTCCTGCTCGATGAGGAGGAGCCGCGTGATGAGGAAGCCGGAGATGACGAAGAACACGCGCACGCCGAGCGCGGCGAGCGCGGCGGGAATGGTCGCGCTCACGATCGGGAAACCCCGCGTGCCGGCAAGGTGCCCGAGAATGACGAACGCGATGGAAATGGCGCGCAGCCCGTCGAGCGACGCGACGCGCGAATTTGGTGATTGCATCCCGACCCCTCCCCCGCCAACCGCTACCTGCAATCTCGACCTGCAAACTGCGGCGGCGGCCACTCTCCCGCAATGGCGACTGCAGCGGCGGTATGTCGGTTATTGAACCGCGCCGGCGCGATTGTTCATTACTGGAGCAGGTTTCTAAGCGGCGAGCGGAATCCGCTCGGCGGGGGCCTGCCCTGCGAGGACCGCGTCGTACAGCTCGCCGGTCTTGCGAGCCATCACTGCGAGCGTGAGCTCTGCCTCGACCCGGGCGCGGCCGCGCGATCCGAGCTTGCGCGCCCGGTCGGGCGCGGAGAGCAGCGTCACCAGCCGATCCGCGAGGAGCGCCGGCCGATGCGGAGGAACGAGATGTCCTGTCCTTGCCTCCTCCACCAGTTCGACGTTTCCACCGACGGAGGTAGCGACTACCGGCAGGCTCGCGGCCATCGTCTCGATGACCGCGTTCGAGAGCCCTTCGGCGTGCGACGGCAGGCATCCCACGTGGGCCCGCCCGAGGATGGCCGGCACGTCGAGGCGGTGGCCGAGAAGGATCACCGTTTCCTTGAGCCCGCGGGCGCGGATCTGCTGCTCGAGCGAGGGTCGCATGATGCCCTCGCCGACGCAGAGGACGAGCACGTCGGGGATGTGGCGGCGGACCTCTTCGACTGCCTCGATGAGGTCGAGATGACCCTTCACCGGATAGAGGTTCCCCACCAGGACCACGGTGGGGCGCCGGGACTTGCCGTCCGCGCCCACCTCGAGCGCTGGCACCGGCGCACGCGGCGGCTCCATTCGAGCGCGATCGAATGTGGCGAGATCGATGCCGTTGTGGACGACGACGACACGGCGCGGGTCCGCGGCTTCCTCGTGCACGCACATGTCCCGCACCGCGCGGGCATTGACGTAGATCGCATCCGCCGCGCGACACGCGAGCGCTTCCACCAGGTGCGCCTGGGGCGAGTACCAATGGGCGAGATCGAAGCGGCTCGCGATCACCTTCACACGGGCGAGGCGCGCGGCCGGAACCGCGAGAACGTTCGTATAGAAGTCGTTCGCGTGGACGAGCTTGATGCGATTCTGGACGAGAAAGGCGGCAAGTCTCATCACCTGCTTGCCGGTGTTGGCCCGGGCGAGGCTTCCCGAGAGCGCGAACACTTCGATGGGAAGACCCATCTCCTCGATGGCTTGGAGATTCGGTCCTTCCTTGCGCACGCAGGCGACCACGGGGCGGAACCGCTCGGGCAAAGCGCGCACGCGGGCGACGAACTGGCCCTCGGCGCCCCCGATGGCGAACTGATTCACGAATTGCAGGACCGGAACCGGTTCGTTCAAGCCATCCCCCTTCGGCGGTAAGCTGTGGCTTGACCTCTGGCGGCGGAAGCGTAGCAACGCTGACACGCACTTCCGGAGATCGGCCAGGCGGCCAGGCGCTTCCTCGAGCCCGGATTCATGCGGCCGCGGCCGATGCCGTGCGCCCCGCGGAAAGGTCCACGCTCGCGGGCGCGGGTCTGCGCGGCTTGAAGAGGGAACAGCACAGCACGTATGCGGCTCCGTAGACGGCTACCGAGGCGAGCACCATCGGCATCCGGTGGAGGAAGAGCCGCAAGGGCCACGCCGCCGCGGCGGCGATCGCCGCGCTGACCGCGATGCGGACGAGGCCGCCCGGGTCGAATGCCGCGCGGACCCCGAGACCGAGATGGCGACAGCCGCGCGTGAGCAGGCAAACGCGCGAGAAGGCTTCGGTGGCGATGCTGCCGCCGATCGCTCCCGCGAGGCCGAAGAAATGAATCCCGCCGAGCACGAGCACGGCCGCGACGACGATGCGCACCGCGCTGAACCAGAGCAGGAAGCGGGTCTCGCCTTCGGCGCGCAGGAGCGCATCCACCGGGAGCACCCAGAGGGGGATCTCCACCGTCGCGAGGAGGAAGAGCGGCACCGCGGCGAGATAGGTGCTCGTGAAAAGAAGCGGGACCACCGTCGATCCGAGCAGCCATGCTCCGGCGGCCGCCGGAAAGAGGATGGTGGCGAGGCGAGAGACGGACTCGCGGAACGCGCCCGCCGCGGCGGAAGGCGTCTGCGCATGCGCGAGGTCCACCATCAAGACCTCCGACATCGGCGTGTAGACGATGTCCACCACCTGCAGGTGGAAGCAGGCGACGGCGAAGAGGGCGAAGGTGGCCGGATTGAACGAGGCGGACACCGCGTACTGGGAGAACTGCCGCTGGGCGACCCAGAGCACGGCTGATCCGGCGAAGGGCAAGGCGAAGGCAAGCTGCGAGCGGAAGCGTTGCGCGGTCGGTCTCAGGAACGGCACCCCGCCGCGCACCGCGAGCGTCCAGAGCGCGAAGACGCGCAAGACCGCCACGGCGGCCGCGGCGCGGAAGAGCCACGGCACTCCGAGCAGCGCCGCGGCGGCGACCATGCCTCCGGCGCGAAAGAAGTCCGTCAGCGTGTATGCGATGGCCGCTCGCGCGGGGCGGCCGTGGCTCGTGAGCGACGCTTCGAGCGGCGCGGCAGCGAGCATTCCGCCCGTGTAGATTGCGAGCGGCGCGCGGAACTCGAGCAGGCCGGGGGATTCGAGGAAGTGCGCCAATAGCGGCGCGCCGCAGTAGACGGCGAAGCCGGCGAGAAGCCCGATGATCGCGAGGCTGAAGAAGGTCTGCGCGGCGTACGATCCCCCGCTCTCCTTCTCGCGAGGCAGGAAGTAGAAGAGCGACTGCGTGAGCCCCAGCTGGCCGACGAGGAGCGCGGTGGTGGAGACGAGGAAGAACTGCTTGTAGGTGCCGAATCCGGTCGGATCGACGAGGCGGACCAGGGCGAGCGGCAATCCGAAAGTGATCGCGGCCGACAGGACGCGCGAAAGCACCAGCGAGCCGGATCGTCCGAACAGCTTCGTCGCGAGCGTTCCTGCCCGCGAGATGGTCCCCGCGAATTCCACCCCACCCCCTGGTTCGGCGTCCGGGTCTGAACCTAAGGCCCGCGCGGGCCCGCGAGAAGGACGAGCGGGCGACCGCCTGCCTGCGACGATCAGGCCGCCCGCGGCCACCGCTGCGGCAAGAGCTCCGAGTAGATGGCGAGCATCTCGCGCACGTAGCGCTCCATCCCGTAGCGCTGCTGGACCCGAGCGCGGCCTTTGGCCGCGAGCTCCGCCGCGCTCGCATCGTCGGCGAGCACCTCGCGGATCGCCGAGGCCATGGCGTCGAGGTCGTGCTTGGAGACGACGATGCCCGCGTCGCCGACGATGGCCGGCATCGCTCCCGAACGGGTCACCACCACGGGTTTGCCCGCCGCCATCGCTTCGATCACGGCAAGTCCGAAGGCCTCTTCCCATTGCGAGGGCACGACCACGAGATCGCTCGCGGCGAGGACGTGCTCGACGTCGTTGCGCAGCCCGAGGAAGTGGACGCGGAACCCGATGCCCAGCTCGGACGCGAGCCGCTTCCAGGCCTGCTCCTGAGAGCCTTTGCCGACGAGGGCGAGGTGGGCGTCGCCTCCCACCCGCGCGAAGGCGCGCAAGAGAGCCCCACCGCCCTTCTCGTCCTCGAGCCGTGCCACCGAGACCACGAGCTTGGAGCTGCCCACCCGAAGCTCGTCGCGCAGGCGGGAGCCATCGCCCTGCTCGAATCGAGAGAGATCGATTGCGTTCTCCACCACCCGTACGCGGTCGGCAGGGACGCCGTGGGCATCCCTCACCGTCGAAGCGGCATGCTCGGAAACGGCCAGCCGCAGATCGACGAGCGGGTTCAGGAGCCTTCCGCGGGCGAGCTTGAACGCCTGCCGGAGGCCGGAGCGGGGCACGAGCGAGACGTGGTCGTGGACGATGATCTTCGCGCCCGACGCCGCGGCCGCCGCGACCAGCGGTGAATACGGACGGACGAAGTGGAGATGCACGAGACCGGGGCGCTCCTCGAGTCCGTCGGCGAGCAGCTTACGCGCCGCAAGCGCGGGACGGTGGAAGGGGAGATCGCGCACGTCCACGGCAAGCTTGCGCAAGTCGTCGCCCGGGAAGGCGGCGGGCCTGGCCGCGAAGTACATGACGGCCGGTATCCGGCGATCGCGCAGCCCTCGCGCGAGCGCGATGAGCTGCTGCTCCATGGATCCCCGCTTGTTGGCGTCCAGGTCGAGGACCAGCCATAGGCCGGAACGCATGGAATCAACGTAGGGATCGGGCGGCACGGAGGAGGAGGGGGCCGGGTCGTACGTAGCCGTGCGAGCCCGCGAATGCCGGGCTGGTCTCGAATCCAGGCCGCACCTGGGTTATCCAATGAGATCCGAGGACGACCATGGCCGATGCCGTTTCGAAGACGCAGCTTCTCCAGACCGCGCGTTCCCGGGTGGGGGAGATCACGCCCGCCGAGCTCGCCCGCGAGCTCCAGTCGCGCAAGCCCATCCTCGTCGACGTCCGCGAGAAGGACGAGATGGACGCGGGAGTCCTGCCCGGGGCGCGCAAGGTGCCGCGCGGCTTCCTCGAGCTTCGCATCGAGGAGACTGTCCCGGACCGCGACGCCGACGTCGTCCTCTATTGCGCAGGCGGAACCCGCAGCCTCCTCGCCGGCCGGACCCTGCAGGAGATGGGCTACACGCGGGTCCGCAGCCTCGCCGGCGGATACGGCGCCTGGAAGAGCGCCGGCCTTCCCGTCGAGGTTCCCTTCCGTCTCACCGACGCCCAGCGCAACCGCTACAGCCGGCATCTGCTCATCCCGGAAGTCGGCGAGGCCGGCCAGGCGAAGCTCCTCAAGGCCAAGGTGCTGCTCATCGGAGCGGGCGGGCTAGGCTCTCCGGCCGGGCTCTACCTCGCCGCCGCGGGCGTGGGGCGCATCGGCATCGTCGACGACGACGTGGTGGACGAATCGAATCTGCAGCGGCAGGTCCTCCACAATACCGAGCGCATCGGCATGCCCAAGACGGAATCCGCGAAAGCGACCATCGCCGCGCTCAATCCGGACGTCACGGTGGACGAGCACCGCGTGCGCCTGAGCCGCGAGAACGCGCTGGAGCTGTTCCGGGGATACGACATCGTCGTCGACGGCAGCGACAACTTCGGCACCCGCTATCTCGTCAACGACGCTTGCGTGCTCCTCGGCAAGCCCAACGTGCACGGATCGATCTTCCGCTTCGACGGGCAGGCGACGACGTTCGTGCCCGGCGACGGCCGGCCCTGCTACCGCTGCCTGTTTCCGGAGCCGCCTCCGCCGGAGCTCGCGCCCTCTTGCCAGGAGGCGGGAGTCCTCGGCGCGCTGCCCGGGATCATCGGTCTCGTGCAGTCGATCGAGGCGCTCAAGCTGATCCTCGGCCGCGGTGAGCCGCTGGTCGGAAGGCTGCTCCTCTATGACGCTCTGGAGCAGCGATTCCGCGAGGTGAAGTACGAGCGCGATCCGGCCTGCCCCTCTTGCGGCGATCACCCGATGCGGGATTTGCTCCCCGAATACACCGAGGCGAGCTGCGCGGTTGCTCCGCGCCGGGCGACGGCCTAGAGCTTCGCGCCGGAAGTCGCTAGTGTGCGGCCTCCTCCCGTGGAGGCCCACATATGAGACTGGTATTCCTCGCAGCAGCCCTGGCCGCTTCCGTTTCCGGTTCGGCTATCGCGGCCCCGAAGATCGTCCAGAACGATTACCTGATCGACTCCGTCGACGCCGGCATCCGCCTCGCGGTGCGCAGCAAGATGGCCGAGGGACAGAAGGAGTTCACCGACGACAACATCGTGCTCTTCGTGCACGGCGCGACCTTCCCGGCGACGCCCGATTTCGATCTGCAGTTCAAGGACTACTCGTGGGCCGACTACATGGTGAACCACGGATACGTCGTCTACATGTTCGACAAGCGCAACTACGGCGGGTCGACGCGCGAGAAGGCGATGGAGGAGCCGGCGGCGAACAACAAGCCGGTCTCGCGCAGCTACCAGGTGATTCGCGATCTCGGCGCGGTGGTGGACCACATCGCGAAGAAGCACCACGTGAGCAAGGTGACGCTCATCGGCTGGTCGTGGGGCGCGATGACGTCGGGTTACTACACGTCGCTGCACAGCGAGAAGGTGCGCAAGCTCGTGCTCTACGCGCCCTTGTATTCGTATACCAAGCACACCAACCTCGGCGCCGGCTCGGGTTTGCAGGACAAGCGCAACCCGGGCAGCTTCAACTACTCGCTGGGCGCCTACCGGCTGGGCAGCGGCGAGGCGAACCAGAAGCGGTGGGACGGGGAAATCCCGGTCGCGGACAAGACCCAGTACCGGGAGCAGGCGGTGGTGGATGCCTTCAACGCCGCGGCGCTCGCGACCGATCCGACTTCCAACACGCGCAATCCGCCGGCGCTACGGGCCCCGAACGGCGTGCTGGAGGATTCGTTCTACCAGGCGACGGGGCGGCCGCTGTGGAACGCGGGCAGCATCTTCGTGCCGACCCTCGTCATCGCGGGCGAGGACGACACGTGGAGTTTCCCCGAGGATCGCGAAGGGCTGATGCGGGATCTGACCAATGCGCCGCTCAAGAAGAGCGTGCTGATTCCGCACGCGACGCACTTCGTGCTGTTCGAGAAGCAGCGCGGGGTGTTCTTCCAGGAGATCCTGGATTTCTTGAAGGGGTCGCACACGGCGTCGCGTTGATGGTGCCTGCCGCACAAGCGCACGATCAGGACGGAGGGATCTTCTCGATTTCCTCGGCATCGGCGAGGTCCTTCGTCCGCCCGGTCGCGCGCTTGTTGCGGATCAGATCTTCGCGGCTCAGGAACGGCGCCTTCACTTCCGCGACTTCGAGGACTACCCGGCGGCTCCACGCGTCGTCGAAGGAAACTCCGGAGATCGCCGTCAGGAGATCGATCCTGCAAGGCACGATTCCGATCTGAAAAACGATCCCCGGCGTGCGAAGATCGGCCCGCGTGATTTCGTGCAGCGGCGCTCCGAATCCGGCGAGCGCCTGCCAGACGCGCTCTGCGTTTTCCGCGCTGGGCCTGACCCAGATATCCAGATCTCCTGTCGCACGTGGATACCCATGCGCCGCCAGGGCATAGGCGCCGACGATGAGAAATTCAGCGCCCGCCGCGGACAACGCGGCCAACATCTCGGCGAAGTCGCGGTTCATCCCAGGAACCGTCCTTGAACGTCCAGGCTTGTCTAGCCAACGTCCACATCAGCGCGACGCTCTCGGAAGCCGAGAGGCCGCGGTCCTGCGGACGGTCGCCGCGCAACCCGGTCAGCCGTGTGGGATACAGCGATCTATCCACGAAGGTGATTCTATCCCTTCGCGCCGGACGAATCACCCGTACGACTTCTCCTGCTTCTCCTGCTCTTCCTTGCACCGGATGCACATGGTGGTCACCGGCCGGGCCTCGAGGCGCTTCACCGAGATCTCCTCTTCGCAGATCTCGCAGATCCCGAAGGTCCCGCTCTCGATCCGGGCGAGAGCATCATCGATCTTCTTGAGCAGGAACTTCTCCCGGTCGCGCAAGCGGAAGACCATGCTCTGCGCATATTCGGACGAGGCGAGGTCGATCTCGTCGGGCAAGTCGTCGGTGTCGAAGGCAGCTTCCTCGTTCAACGTCTTGCGGGCCTGCTGGAGCAGGCTGCGCTTGGACTCCTCGAGGATCTTCTTGAACCGCTTGAGGTCCTTCTGGTTCACCTGCGCTCCCGACACTCGCTGTTGTGCTTGCGAGTTGCTGGCCATTCGTCGTCCCCACCCTTGCTCCGGACCCTCCGGTCCGTCGAAAAAAGAGGCGGAAGTCTAGGGAGCAGGTACAGTCCCGTCAAGACGCGTTGAGACGCGAGGGCATGGCCGACACCAAGCTGGACAAGGAGTTCCTCAAGACCATCCTCTCCCTCGCCGCCAGGGCCGAAGTCGATCACCTGCTCCTCGTGTCCGACACGCCCCTCTCGCCCGAGATGCTGCGCGGCAGGCCCCTGAAGAAGAAGCTTGTCTATGCCGTGAGCGAGGAGCAACTCGCCGCCGCGTTGCGGCGGCAGGGTTACACGTGTGTCACTGTCCCACCCTACGACTACTCCCGGGTGGAGAAGGTGAAAGTCGCACTCGTCGCCGCGATGACGGCCAACGTCCTGGCCGACGGCGAGAACGTCCTCTGTCTCACCGGACGCAGCGGTGCCCGGACGCCGGATACGCTCATCCGCCTCCAGATCGGTCGCGGTTTCGAGGAGAAGGGCGCAATCGACACCATCGGCCTCGGAGCAGAGTTCAGCTCCCAGGTCGTCGAGGCGATGGTGTCCCTTGCGATGGCGATCGGCCACGAAGGATTCGAGGGCCACCCCATCGGGACCATCTTCGTCCTCGGCGACTCGACCGCGGTGATGGAGCAGAGCAAGCAGCTGACCATCAACCCCTTCCAGGGCATGAGCGAGGCCGACCGCAACGTGCTCGACCCCACCATCCGCGAGGCGCTCAAGAACTTCGCGGTGCTCGACGGCGCCTTCGTCATCCGCGAGGACGGCGTCGTGCTCGCGGCGGGCCGATACTTGCAAGTCGGCGGGCACGCGGCCGATCGGGCCGGAGTGGATCTCCCGCTCGGCCTGGGCGCCCGCCACGCGGCGGCCGCCGCCATCACGGTGGAGACGCGGGCGATCGCCGTCTCGGTTTCGCAATCGTCGGGCACGGTCCGCGTCTTCAAGGAAGGGAAAGCCGTCCTCGAGCTGCAGCAGGTGGCGCGCAGGTCCTGATGCTATAGACCGCTCATGTCCCGGGCCGATCGATACCTTCGAGCGTGCAGGCGCGAAGAACCGGATTGCACTCCCGTCTGGTTCATGCGCCAGGCGGGAAGGTATCTCCCGGAGTACCGCGCCATCCGCTCGAAGGTCGGCTTCCTCGAGCTGTGCAAGACGCCCGACCTCGCGGCCGAGGTGACCATCCAGCCGGTCACGCGCCTGGGGGTGGACGCCGCCATCCTCTTCAGCGACATCCTCGTCGTCTCCGAAGCGATGGGAATGGCCCTCGAGCTCGAGGACAAGGGTCCGCACTTTCCAGAGCCGCTGCGATCCCACGCCGACGTCGATCGCCTTCGCGTCCCCGATCCCGAGCAAGCGCTCGGCTTCGTGCTCGAGACCATCCGCGCGGCGAAGAAGCGGCTCGCCGGCACCGTACCGCTGATCGGCTTCTGCGGCGGACCCTGGACGCTCGCCGCCTACATGATCGAAGGGAAGACCTCGCGCAGCTTCGAGAAAGCGAAGGCGGCGCTGCTCGGAGACGAGCCGCTTGCGTTCGCGCTCCTAAGCAAGATCTCCGACGCCCTCATCGCCTATCTGCAGGCGCAGATCGACGCCGGCGCCGACGCCCTGCAGATCTTCGATTCCTGGGCCGGTGCGCTCGCGCCGGACGACTATGCGCGAATCGGCGCTCCCTACATCGCGCGCGTCGTGCGCGGGCTGCGGCGGAACGGGCAGCCCCTGACGGTCTTCGGAGTCGAGACCGGCGAGCTTCTCCACATCCTCGCCGGGACCGGCGCCGACATGGTCGGGGTGGATTGGCGGGTACCGCTGTCCAAGGCTCGCCAGCGGACCGGCGAGGCGGTAGCGCTACAGGGAAATCTGGATCCCGCGAGCTTGTTCTTGCCCCAGCCCATCCTCGAGGAGCGTGTGCGCCGCGTGCTCGCCGAGGCTCGCGCCGCGGGGCCAGGGCACGTCTTCAATCTCGGCCATGGCATCCTGCCGACGACGCCTCCCGAAAATGCAAAGCTCGTCGTCGACCTCGTGCATCGCGAAACCTCGCACGCCTGACGGGCCGATCGAGCGGGCTCATGCGCGAGCGGCGAGCGACCGCCGCCTCCCCCGTCCCTTTGCCGGCGCTTGCGGGGACCTCAAATTCCTTGGTGGAAATCTCTTCTCAAAGCCAAGGAGTCAGCGATGCGACGAGCGCTCCTTCTCCCCCTTGCTGCCGCGTTGATCGGTACGCCAGCCCTGCTCGCCCAGTCGACCGCCCCGACAGGTGCGGTCAGCCGTCCCCTTCCCCCTTCCGGCCAGGGCCAGACCCAGGCGGCGCCGTCGAACGGGACTACTCCTTCGAACGGAACCAACGCGACGCCGGGCACGACGGTCGGTTCCACCTCCAGCACTCCCGGCGGAACGGAGACGGGAGCCGGCGTTCAACCGGGTGGCGGCATACAGCCCTCTAGCGGCGCGCAACCCCAGCCCGGCACCACCCCCAACGTCGGCGGCGGGACGCGGATCCAGGACGTCCCCAATCAAAATCCGGGCGTCGCCATCCAAAATGTGCCGAATCAAAACGGCACGGGTAGCCCGTTCACCGGTCCGGGCGTCGGCTTCCCCGACGGCGGCACCGCCGGACCCGGGATCGCCGACGGTGGCTCGCCGGGCCAGGCCGGTCCGGTCGGCCCCAACCCGGGCATCGGCTTTTCCGACGGTGGCACGGGCGTAGGCTTCGGCGGCGCCGATGCGGGCAACATGGGCGTGGCAGGCCCCCGGTAGGAGACAGGGGCCCGATTGCAAGGACGGAGTCCTGCACTTTCCTGGCGGGCGGTCAGGAGCAAGGTTTGCAACGGACCGAAGAGCGTCCGAACAGAGGAGAGACCATGAAGCTGAACGCAACCTTCCTCGCTGCTGCGCTTTCGCTGGCGCCCGCGAACATGGAGGAGATCAAGGCCGGGCAGATGGCGCAGAGCAAGGCCTCGTCGAGTGGAGTGAAGGACTACGCGCGCACGCTGGTGCAGGATCACCAGCAGGCCGACAAGCAGGTCCTGGCCATGGCCGACAAGATGCACGTCGACATGAAGAAGAACATGGAAATGGGCGACATGGACCACTCGAAGATGGACCATTCCAAGATGGACCACTCGCAGATGTCCGGCATGGATCAGGACAAGATGAAGCAGCACCAGGCCAAGATGGACGAGATGCAGAAGCTGTCCGGCAAGGAGTTCGATCGGGCCTTCCTCTCCATGATGGTGGACGGCCACGATCACGTGATCCAGATGGTGAATACCGCCCAGTCGAACGCGAAGGGCGATCTCAAGGCCATGCTCGACCACATGCTGCCCACGCTCGAGCGCCACAAGCAGATGGCGCAAGATCTCATGCAGAAGCTCGGCGACACCGCTTCGGCGAAATAAGCCGATTTCCGGCAACTCGAGGACGCCCGGCACCGCAAGGAGCCGGGCGTCGTTTCATCCGACACCGCTCTGCTGTTAGAAGCAGCGCGTGACCGCAGTCCTGCTCCTCAATCTCGGCGGCCCCGACTCGCTCGACAGCGTCGAGCCCTACCTGGTCAATCTCTTCAAGGATCCCTTCCTCATCCGCCTTCCGCTCAAGGGACGGTTGCGGGCTGCCTTCGCGCGCTGGGTCGCCCACCGCCGCGCTCCGCACGTGCGCAAGCTCTACGCCGAGATCGGCGGCCGCTCTCCCATCGAGCCCATCACTCGCGCGCAGGCGAAGCTGCTCGAGCGCGAGCTCGGTCCGGGATACCGCTGCTACGTCGCTTTCAGCGCCTGGACGCCGTACATCCGCGAGGCCGTGCAGCGGGCCAAGGACGAAGGCGCGGAGCGGCTCGTCGGCGTGTCCCTCTTCCCGCAGTGGTGCAGCGCGACGACCGGTTCGGTGCTCCACGACCTGCGGCTCGAGGCGGACCGTCTCGGGCTACCGCTCGAGGCGGTCGAGAGCTATCCGGAGGATCCCCGCTACCTCGACGCTCTGGCGGAGACGGTGCACGAGGGACTCGAGCGCTTTCCGCAGCCGATGCGCGGCAGGGTCCACGTCGTCTTCAGCGCCCACGGCGTTCCGGTGAGCATCATCAAGAAAGGCGATCCTTACGAGCGCGACGTGCGCGCGACGGTGCGCGGGCTGGTCGCCCGGATGCCCGCGAGCCAGCCGTGGTCGGTCAGCTTCCAGAGCAAGGTCGGACCGGTGAAGTGGCTCGAGCCCGCCACGGCCAATCATCTGCCGGCGCTGGCGAAGAACGGCGTCAAGGAGGTGCTGGTGGTGCCGGTGGCCTTCGTCTCCGACCACATCGAGACCTTGCACGAGCAGCGCATCCTTCTGCGCGGCATCGCGGAAGCCGCGGGCATCGAGCGCTACGAGGTCGCGAACGCGCTCAACGAGAGTGCGCCGTTTGCCCGCGCCCTGGCGCGCCTCGTGCGCGAGGTCGAGGCGGCGTGACGATGTTCGTGGTCGCCGGCGCCGGCGCGGCCGGGCTCTCGGCCGCGTACGAGATTCGCCGACGGGGAACGGATCCCATCGTCGTCGAGGCGGCGGACCGCGCTGGCGGAAAGATCGGCACCGACGAGCAGGACGGATTCCTCACCGAGCGGGGCCCGCTTGCGCTCCTCGACCGTACCGGCGACCTGGCGCGTCTTTGCGGCGAGCTGGGACTCTCGCGCCTGTACGCGAGCAGCGCCGCCAAGGAGCGGTACGTCGAGCGCGACGGCACGGTGTACGCGCTGCCGCGCGGTCCCGGCGATTTCTTCCGGACGGGACTGCTCGACGGCGCGGAGAAACTTTCCCTCCTCGCCGAGCCGGTCCGGCGCCGGTCCCCCCCTGATGCCTCCGTTGCACACTTCTTCGGTCGTCGCCTGGGCAAGGCCGGCCCGTTCCTCGGCGACGCGGTCCAGACCGGCATCTACGCCGGCGATCCGGACTCGCTGGAAATGGCGAGCTCCTTTCCGCAGCTCTTCCAGCTCGAGCAGCGACACGGGAGCATCCTGCGGGGTCTGCTCGCGGCGCGGGGCGGGAAGCGGACCTCGCTCTCCTCGTTCCGCGGCGGGCTCCGCGAGCTCGTCGATGCGCTGGCGAAAGCGGTAGGGCCCGGCTTGCGGCTGGAGACGCGCGTGTTGGGGATCGCGAAGCAAGGTGCCGGCTTCCGCCTACAGCTGGAGGATCGGAGCGGACGCGGCGAGATGGTCGCCGACAAGCTCGTCATCGCGCTACCGGCTCCCCAGGCGGCGGAGGTCCTCTCCGGGATTGCGCCCCGGCTCGCGGAGCGGCTGCGCGCCCTCACCGCCGCTCCCATCTCGCTCGTCCATCTCGCGGCAAGGACCGAGGACCTGGGCCCGATGCAGCGCGGATTCGGGGTCCTCCGGCCGGGGACGCCGGTCGTCGGGGCCCTCTTTCCGGGCGCCCTCTTTCCTGGGCGGGCCCCGGCGGGGTCGGTGCTCATTTCGGCGCTTGTCGGGGGCGCGCGCCACGCCAGCGTCGCGTCGCGGCCCGACGGCGAGCTCGTCGAGCTGGTCCGAACGGAGCTGAAAATGACCGCAATGCCGCGCCTTTTGCGCGTCGTGCGCTGGTCCCATGCGCTTCCCCAGTACCTCCGGGGGCATGCAGGACGGATCGCCGAGATCGAGCAGCTGGCGGCAGGATATCCGGGGCTCGAGCTGGCGGGCGCCTTCTACCGCGGCGTCAGTGTGATCGACTGCCTGCGAGATGGTGCACGCGCCGCGTCACGACTGAACCCCTGAAGCGCCGGGTTTCATGCTAAAGGGGGCGCCCAGTCATGGACCCAGGTGCGCCGTCCCCGGCGCCGAGCAGCGTCCCCCCGCCCTCCCAACCAGATCAGGAACCGCAGCTTCCGCCGACGCGATGGCAGAAGCTCACCCGCGCACTGCTCGGCGGGCCGAAGGACATCCAGGATCCGCAGCTCTTCCAGCACATCTCGCTGGCGGCCTTCCTCGCCTGGGTCGGGCTCGGCGCCGACGGCCTCAGCTCCTCGGCCTATGGTCCCGAGGAAGCCTTCAAGAACCTCGGCAGCCACCAGTACCTGGCGGTGTTCCTCGCCATCGCGACCGGCGTCACCGTCCTCGTCATCTCCGCCGCCTATACGAAGATCATCGAGCACTTCCCCTTCGGCGGAGGCGGATACGCCGTCACCTCGAAGTTGCTCGGCCCGCGCGCCGGCGTCGTCAGCGGCGCGGCGCTGCTCATCGACTACGTGCTCACCACCACCACCTCGGTGGCCGCGGGCGGGGAAGCGGTCTTCAGCAACTTCCCGCACCACTGGCACGTCTGGAAGCTCCCCGTCGAAGTGACCGTGCTGGTGCTGCTCACCATCCTCAACCTCCGCGGCGTCAAGGAGTCGATCAAGTTCCTTCTGCCGGTCTTCCTGACCTTCCTCGTCACCCACGCCGTGCTCATCTCCGGGAGCATCGGGCTCCACGTTGGACGGATGGACGACGTCGCAAGGAGCGTCTCGACGGGGCTGCACGCCGACGTCTCGACCATGGGAGCAATGGCCCTCGCCCTGCTCTTCTTGCGCGCCTACTCGCTGGGCGCCGGAACGTACACGGGCATCGAGGCCGTCTCGAACGGCCTCTCCATCATGCGCGAGCCGCGCGTTGCCACCGGCAAGCGGACGATGGTCTACATGTCGACGAGCCTCGCCCTCACCGCCGGCGGCATCATCCTCGCCTACCTGCTGGTGGGCGTTCACCACGTCGAGGGCAAGACGATGAACTGGACGCTCGCGCAGCTGTTCGCGGGCGACCTGCACCTCGCGGGAGCGCCCGTCGGACGCATCTTCGTGGTGGTCACCATCGCCTCGGAGGCGCTCCTCCTCTTCGTCGCCGCGCAGGCGGGCTTCATCGCCGGCCCTCGCGTGATGGCGAACCTCGCGCACGATTCCTACCTGCCCCACCGCCTGAGCGCGCTCTCCGATCGGCTGACCATGCAGAACGGCGTCCTGCTCATGGGTGGAGCGGGACTGTTCATGCTCTTCTACACGCAGGGCTCGGTCGACGCGCTGGTCGTGATGTACGCGATCAACGTCTTCGTCACCTTCGCCCTCAGCCAGGCAGGGATGATGAAGTACTGGCTGCGCTCCGACACGCAGCGCAAGTATCCGGAGTGGCGGCGTCCGATGGCCATCGCCGTCCTCTGCTTCATCCTCTGCAGCTTCATCCTCGTCATCAACGTCTACGAGAAGTTCTTCGAGGGCGCCTGGGTGACGGTGGTGGTGACCGGAGCGCTCATCGCGCTCTGCCTCGTCATCAAGCGCCATTACAAAGGGACGTTCGCGCGCTTGAGCCGCCTCGATTCGATCATCGACGCGCTGCCGTCCGCGGGACCCTTGCGCGATCTGCACCTCGAGAAGAAGAAGCCGACCGCGGTCTTGCTGGTGAGCGGCTTCTCCGGCCTCGGCATCCACTCGCTCCTCACCATCATCAAGCTCTTCCCCCGCTACTTCCATAACGTCGTCTTCATGTCCGTGGCGGTGGTGGACTCCGCCACCTTCCAGGGCGTGGAAGAGGTGGACCGCGTGCGCGAGGAGACGGAGGTGGCGCTGAACAAGTACGTCGACCTCGCCCGCCGCATGGGGATTCCTGCCGATTTCAAGACCAGCATCGGGACCGAGGCGGTGGCGGAGTGCGAGCGGCTGGCGACGGACATCGCCCGCGAGTACGAGCGGAGCATCTTCTTCGCGGGGAAGCTCATCTTCGAGCGGGAGCGGTGGTGGGACAGGGTGTTGCACAACGAGACGGCGTATTCGATCCAGCGTCGGCTGCAGTTTGCGGGACTCGCGATGGTGGTGCTGCCGGTCCGGGTGCTGGAGTAGCTCGTTGGTCGACGTCGAGGTAGTCGGTTCTTACGGCAGCGTTCGCAACGTATACCTGCTAGCGATCGCCGCCCTGATCCGCGCCCGACTCTCCCCCGCATCCAGCGCGCGGTCCTTCTCCACCGCCTCCGCGTCTCGCGCCAGCTCCTCGTCCTTCACTTCGGTCCGGAACCATCTCGAATAATCGCCCTGCCGCAAGTGGTGCAGCCACGTATCGTCGTCGACGCCCGCGGCCAGCTCGCCGAACTGCACCAGGTTGGGCGCGCGGAGGTTCAGCTTCTTCTCCGCGCCCCGGAAGTAGAAACTCCGGTCGGGACCGAGATCGCCCTCCAGGTACTTGCGCGCGTGCCGGTGGTGCTGGGCATTCGTCCGCGCCAGCCGGACCGGCAACTCCTCACCCGTCGCCCTCCGCCAGAGGAGCGCTTCGCCTCGCTCGACGCTGCGAGTAGACGCCTTTGGCGCCGGAAGCCCGGCTGCCTTGCGAAAATCGCCGAGCGTCTTCGCTGCTTCCACCCCCACGGCGACGACCGTGTCGAGCTGATCGAGGAGGGGCTTCGCGAGATTCTGCGGCGCGAGCGTGACGAGGACGATCCCGGTCAGATCCTGCGGAAGCGCATCGTGCGAGGGACGCGAGGCGGGCGGGACCAGGTGATGCGCCTCGTCGAGGACGATGAAGTGCGGCCGGCCCGACCGCGCCCGCAAGTCGGCGAGGCGGGAGAGCAAGGCCGAGCAGAACCGGGCGCGATCGTCGAAGGGCACGGCGACGAGGTTCACGACGATCTGCTCGTCGGGCTCCGAGACCGCGTGCACCGCCTCGTCCACCGTCGGGGCGCGTTTCGGATCGCCGAGCTGGACGGTGCGCTCGAAGGCGAGCCAATCGCCTTCCGGATCGAGGATGCAGCACTGGTACTTCGCGTCGAGAAGCCGCTCGACGAATCCCTTCGCGGCGGTGCTCTTGCCACTCTGCGGAGTCCCGGCGAAGAGCAGCGGCCCAGGGGCAGGCGGGATGGACACGCGCTCGCCACTGAACGATTCGCCGAGCGGGATGTCGCGGCGACCCGGGCGCGCCAGCGCGGAGCGGAGATCGTCCTTGACGAGCATCTCGAGAAGCTCGAGTACGCCGTCCTCCGCCTTGCCCTTCATCACCAGGTCGGCACGATCCTTCAGCGACGGCAGTGCGTTTCCCACCGCCACGCCGCATTCGCACTCGGAGAGAAAGGCGTGATCGTTCTCCGCGTCGCCGACGCCGACCACGTTGTGGGACGAAAGCTTCATCTCGGATAGCGCGGCCCGCAGGCCGGTGCCCTTGTGCACGCCGGCCGGGAGGACCATCACCGCGCCCTTGTTGAAGATGACTTGCAACTCCAGCCCGAGACGCTTGATCTCCTCGAGGACCACGGTCTCGTACGGCACCCGGGTCGCGACGATCACCCGTCCCACGGAGAGTGGCGTCGCACCGTGCTGGCGAAGGCTCTCGGCGAGCTTCGCCGGAGGCGTTTCCGCGAGCTTCTTCTCCTTCTTCGTCGACGGGATGTAGAGGACCGCGCCGTTCTCCGCCACGATGGCGTCGAAGATGGCGTGCTCAGGAAAGACCTGGACGAGATCGTCGAGGTCGCGGCCCGTCACGAGCAGGAGCTTGCGGCCGCTCGATTTGACGTGCTCCAGGGCGGCGAGCGTGCGCGGCTCGACGACCCCCTTGCCGGCGAGCGTCTCGTCATAGTCGGTAGCAAAGGCGACAAATCGCATTGCGCCGAAACCTGCTCACGGCGCGGGGCCGTGTCAGCGGCGTGAGGGGACGACGTGCAGGCGGAACCGTACCGGTCCTCCGCAAACCTCGGCGAGCAAATCCGACTTCTGCTGCGCGGACCAGACTTCGAGATCGGCGCCTTTTTCTGCCCACACGTCGATGCGCATCCCCGGCGCCCTGCGCGACACCTCGAGCCGACGGACCTGGCGGCGGTGACCCCGATCGAGGCCGTCCGCGACCCGCAAGATGGCGGCGAGCCCGCGAACCACGACCCGCTCCGCCGGCGTGAGGAGCTGGAACACCTCGTGCCGATCCTTCGGTACCGAGCGCCGGTGGTAGCGCGCAATGGTGGCAATGAGCTCGCGCTCGCGATCGGTGAAGCCGGGGAGGTCGGCGTAGAAGAGCAGGTAGTAGCCGTGCTTGTGATGCCGGTTGTACGAGACGAACGTTCCGACGTCGTGGAGTAGCGCCGCGGCGTGGAGCAGACCCCGCTCCTCGGCGCCGAGACGATGCATGGGGCGGAGCTGATCGAAGAGCGCCAGCGACAGCTGCGCGACCTGCTCGGCATGCGGCTCCCGGTACCCGCAGCGCCTGCCGAAGGCCCGCAGCCCCTCGAGAACGGCGTTCTCCTCGTGCAAGCCGGCGGCGGGCGGGCGGACCTCGCGGCGCACGAGGTCGGCCATGAGCCCGTCGCGCAAGCCCCGGGTGGTGACCTGCATCTCCTCGACGCGCAGCTTGCGCATGACGCCTTCGAGGATGGCGGTGCCGGCGTAGATGACGTCGATGCGGGAGGGATCGACGCCGAGCTTCTTGCGCTTCTTGAGATCGGCGGAGCGGAGCTTGTCGAGGACGGCGCGGACCTCGGCGTGGGAGACCGGCCTGCTTCCGCCCGGAGTGCCGGACATCGACTGCGCGAGAGCGGCAACGGCGCCGGTCGTTCCCGCCGCCCCGATGATCCTGCGGTGCTTCCCGATCAGCACGGGATCGATTTGCAGCACCGCGTCCTCGACGGCTTCCTCGATCAGCTGCGCCTCGCGCCGCGAGATCGGGTCGTGCTCGACGAAGAACTCGCTCAGCCGGACCGAGCCGAGTTGTAAGCTGAAGGCGTGCTCGGGCTCCTCGCCATGGGCCGATATGATCTCCGTCGACCCGCCGCCAATGTCGATGAGGAGCGACCGGTCGGAGGCCGAGGTCCCTTGGAACACTCCCAGGCAAACCAGCCGGGCCTCCTCGGCGCCGCTGATCACTTCGATGTCGATGCCGGCCCGGCTCCGGGCGGCGCGCAACAGCTCGTCGCGATTCGACGCCTCGCGCACGGCGCTCGTGGCCACCGCGCGCACGTGCGTTGCGCCCGCGGTCTGCGCGAGCTTGGCGAATCGGACGAGCGCTCCGGCACAGCCCGAAATCGATTCGCTGGAAAGGCGTCCGGTGCGGAAGACCTGCGCGCCGAGGCGGACGGCGGCGCGATCCTCGGCGCGGACCTCGAGTGTGCCGTCAGGCTGGGCGGACGCGACCTGCAGCCGCACGGCGTTCGAGCCGAGGTCGACCACCGCGAGCGTCTTGGGAACGGGTCTCCTCATCTCTCGATCATGTGGAAATCGACGATGGAAGGAATGGAAGGGAGCACCTCGACCGGCCGCGGAGAGTAATCCGTGTCGAGGTGGACGACGTGTGCGTCGGGGAAGCGCGTCTTGTATCCGTTGACGTGCGTCGGCTCGTTGTCGAAAGCGCAAGCGATGCCGCGCATCGCCGCGAGCCGGTCGTGGCAGATCTCCTTCCAGCGGTCGTCGTCATCCGCGAGCTTCGGCTTGAGCCACAGTTGCACCGTGGCCGCGCTGGCCGGCGCCGCGGGCGCGACGATTTCCGGCAAGGGAAATCCCGCTCGCTCGAATGCCGCGAGCGTTCCGGCTTCCATTCCGGAATGGCGACCGGTGACGTAGAGGACGTGGGCGCCACGCTGGACGAAGCGCCCCAGGTAGTCGCGCGCGCCCCGGACCGGTTCGTCCTCCTTGCAATACTCGCTGGTGAAAAAGCGATCGAGCCAGTAACGGCGCAGATCTTCGTAAAGCGTCTCGATCTGCCCGGCCGCGAGACCGCTCAGGCGCATGGTGTCGCGCAGGTCCCAGGAAACGATCATCTCGGGACCGCAGCGGGCGAGCGCTTCGACGCCGCGCTCGCGCCCGAAGTCGCGCACGATGCGCGCCTGGCGCGGCTTGTTGGAAAGGAGCGTTCCGTCGAGGTCGAACGCGGCGGCGAATCTTCCCGGCCGGATGGCGTCCAGAGCGCCCTGCAGGATACGGGTCTTCTCACCTTCGATGGCGCGGGCTCCGTACCGGAGCGTGCGGATCACGACCGCTCAGTAGCAGACGCGGGTACGCCTGGGAATTCCGCTTCTCGCCACAGGGAAGATGCGTTCGCCGGTTGACGCCCGCCGCGGCCTTCGCGCCCGGCCCGCGGCTGGCATGGAAACGGGGGCCCGTTTCCAGGGGCCGAGGGGTCGAGCATGAGAGCGTGGAAGCGGCTGTCCGGTCGGCTGGCGTTGGGCATCCTGGTCACCGGCGCGGCATGCGGCGGCTCGTTCTCGGGATCCGGTTCCGGTGGGGCGCAAGGCCCCGGCCCGTGGCCCGTCGCCAACGTGCAGTACGGCTCCGCCAACGGCATCGCCGAAACGCCCATCGTCGGGATGACCACCGACGGCGCGCAGAACCGCTGGATCGCGACGCACGCGGCGCTCTACCTGTTGCGTCCCGGCGACAAGACCTTCCGGCGGTACGACGCTCGCGACGGGCTTCATCTCACGGGCAACCCGGTCACCTACTGCGATACCTGGGCGCCCCATCCATCCTGCCTCTCGGGCGCCGCGGTTTCGCCAGGCATCACCGAGATCACGGGCGGCGCCGCGGGCGAAGTCTTCGTCGGCTACGCGGGTCACGACGACGGGAGCGAGGATTACACCGATCCCAACCGTCACACCGGCAAGCTCGACCGCGTTCGCGTCGACGCCTCGGGCACGCTCTCCGTGCAGCGCCTCGACCTGGTGAACAGCGAGACCGCGCAGTTCTGGCACAACCGGACGGTACAGCGGCTCCTCTACGATCGCGCTCGCAAGGAGCTTTACGTCGGGTCGAACCACGGCATCGATCGCCTGCAGCCGGATCGGTATCGCGATCCCAAGCCCGGTGAGTGGTTCCTGGACGTCACCCACGAGTGGCTGAGCGATCATCTCCATCCGCGGGTTTGCTTCCACGCCGCCTGCACCGGCAACGAGTCGAAGGACACGCAGATGATGGGCGATTGGCGCGGGCTCACCCTGGCTCCGGACGGGGATTTGTGGGTCGCGGGCAAGTGGACGGCAGGCAAGATCCGCTGGACTTCGGATCTCTCCGCCTGGCACACGCGCCCGGGCGCGCAGGCCTACGCCTACAACTTCGGCGACCCGTACGATCCCGCCACCGGAGCCAATCCTCCGGTCTTCAAACCGCCGCGCGAGGGCGATCCGGTCTCCATCGGCGCGGTAGCGGTGACCAAGGACGGAACCGTCTGGTTCGCGAGCGATCCTCTCAGCTCGCGCGATCCGAACTACGGCCTCGCCTCTTTCGACGGCAAGTCCTTCAACTACTTCCCGCTGCGCGCCGCCGGGGTGTCCCGGGCCCGCGACCTCATCGCCCTGCCGGACGGCCGCCTGGCCATTGCCTCGCCGGCGGGATTGTCCTTGTGGGATCCGTCGAGCGGCAAGACGACACTCGTCAGCGGAACCGCCGCCCTTCCCTCGGACGACGTGCTTCGCCTCGAGCTCGATGGTTCCGTCGAGCCCCCTTCACTGCACGTGTCGACCACGGCGGGAGCGGCGGTACTGCGGGTGCTGCCGCCTTGAGAGAGCTTCCCTCCGACGGCGCGCCGAGGCGATTCGCGTGGCATCGTTTGGGACGGGCCCGAGGCAGAGCGTTGCACTCTTCTATCCGCTTGGTCCAAATCGCCAGGTGCCGACCCGCAACAACCACGATTGCGGCCGCGCCACGAGCGAATGGTCCGCACCACGAGCGAATGGTCCGCACCCGAAGAGAGCCTGTCGATATCATCGATGCCGACCGCCCTGCCGGCGTGGCGGAACCAGTTCGAGAGCAACGTAGTCCACGGCATTGGCGACTTCCCTGACCGTGCGCAACACGTGAAACCGCTCCGCAAATACCTTGCCGTGGCGCAGGAGTGCCGCATTGAGCGCCTTTGCAACGCGGATTGCGAGTCCCTGCCCGCCGCGCGAGAGGGCCGCGCGGTTCTTGGCCTCGGCGATCAGGTGGAGGTGGTAGTCGATTGTCAAGTGGATTCGGTAATTGGTTTGCGTCCGCGACCTACCGGCGGCGACGCCGGTCCGCTCTGGGTGCACGCTGGGACGATCGGGTGCGGGCCGCGGGGACCGGTACCGGCTGGAGCGGAGGCGGGCGGACGGAGTGAACTGATTCAGCGGTGCTCGGCCTGCCTCTGGCGTCGTGTAGCGCTACGACGCATGTCACTGTGGCGCCACAGTGACATTTCCGGCCCAGTAGCCGTCCAAGGTTCCCTCCCTCAGGGAGGAATCGCGCCACGGTGACCCGGATCGCCGCTTGCAATGCGGCCCGAAGGTCGGGCGGCACACGACTTCATGCCCGCGATGGGAGTCCGTATGCGCCGTCCGTTATCGGTGGAGGCGGTCCTGCTGGTTTGCGCGGCGTGCGGCGGTCCGACCGACGAGCAGTTTCGATCCAGAGCGGGCCATCCCTCTAGCGCCAGCGAGCCGTCGGCCCTGCATGCCACGGCGGTATCGGCGAGCGAGAACGACCTCGACTGGGCGCCGGACCCGAAACCGGTCACTGGCTACCAGGTGTACCGCTCGGTGGGACCGTCTGCTGCGTACGATCCCGTTGCGAGCCTTCCCGCCGCGGCCACCGCATACGCCGACGGCGGGCTTCCCGCCTCGAGTCCGTACTGCTACCGCGTGCGTTCCTGGCGGACCAGTCGCAACGGGACGTCCTATTCGCCCTTCCTCGGGCCGGCCTGCGCCACGACATTCGCGGCGCCCCCGCCGGCGCCCTCACGACTCGCCTCCCCGTCCGGCGTCGCTGCGGTGCCAGTCCGCGACGACTTCTTCCGACCTGACGATTCGATAATCCAGGTCACGTGGTTCGACAACTCCGCGAACGAGGGCCAATTCCGCATTGAAGAGGCCAGCAGCGTTTCGGGGCCATGGACGCAGAGCATGATCGTCCCGGCAAACAGCACCTCCGCCGTCCGGTTGGGCGTACGCGAACAGCGGATCTGCTTCCGGATCACGGCGGTGAGCTCCAGCGCGACGTCCGATCCTTCGCTGCCAGCCTGCACCGTCGCGCCAGCCAACCCGACCGGCCTCGCCGCACGTACAGTCGATGGCCGGATCGGCCTGACCTGGGCGGACAACAGCGCCTTCGAGGACGGGTACGAGGTCTGGCGAGCGGATCCGACCGGGACCTGGAGCGAGCTCGCAACCCTGCCCGCCAACGCAACCGGCTACACCGACGGGAACCTCTCCGCCGACCAGACGTACCTCTATCGCGTGCAGGCGGTCCGCGACGGCGGCGGTTCGGATTACTCCAACCTGGCCGCCGGCGTCCTCGCGACCGCGGTTCCCGCCGCGCCCGCGGGCCTCGTCGCCATGTACTGGGCGGACATGTGGGGAGGTTGGCTGTACTTCGATGTCTTCTGGACGGACGGGTCGGACAACGAGACTGGATTCCGCATCGAGGCTTCCGACGACGGCATCGCCGGATGGATGCCGGTGTCCATCCCCCTGCCGGGCCAGTCCTATGTTCACGAGCAGCTCGATCTGTTCCTCTTCGTAGGAGGATTCTTCGACGCGTGCTACCGCGTCGTCGCATTCAATTCGCTGGGCGATTCCCTTCCATCGAATGTCTTCTGCACCGGCTGGGGCGGGGCGCCACAAGACCTCGTCGCGACGGCCGTCGATCGGCAGACCATCGATCTCTCCTGGACGAGCGTCGCGCGGTCGGCGAGCGGATACGACATCTACCGCGTGACCTCCGGTGCTGATTGGGAGATCGTCGCCAGCCTGCCTCCGGACGCGACCAGCCATCGCGATACCGGTCTCGCCGCCGGAACGGATTACCAGTACATCGTCACGGTGAAGTATCCGCTCAATGATCAGTACGACTTCTACAACCAAGCCTGGTCGAGCGTCGCGACGGCACCGTAGGGGATGGATCCAGATTCATCGTCACCAGCATGCGACTCGATATCAGGGGCATTTCATTGCACGAGGGGGAAGAAGATGACGCGATTCCTTTGCACGGCCATGGCTTCCATGACGATTGCGATTCCGTTCGCCGGGCCCGCCTTGGCCGCCGTAGAACCGTCGTTCGACCTGTCCGATCCTTCGACCGCGCCTTTTCCCAGCGATCGCTTCACCGTTCCGGACGATCCCGGCGATCCAAACAATACGGGTTTGCGCGTGGACCTGCCGATGCCCGACTGCGCGAGCCGGCCTGGCGACTGCTCGAACATCGAGACCGTCAACAAGCTCGACGGGTTCAATCTGCTGCCGCGTATCTCCATCCCCTTCAGCGGAGCGATCGACCCGGCCAGCGTCGGCAGCCGCTCCGTCTTCTTCGTGCGCCTGGGGACGGCCGTGCGGCGCGACGATGACCAGGATGGCGAGGACGACGGCGGCGACGCGGAGCAACGCGAGTCCAGGGTGATCGGCATCAACCAGGCGATATGGGATCCCGCGACGAACACGCTGCACGCGCACGCGGACGAGCTCCTCGAGCAGTACACGCGGTACCTGCTCGTCGTGACGACAGGGATCCGCGACGCGGGCGGAGCGCCCATCGAGCCGGCGGATCGATTCGAGCGGTTCTTGCATGACGACGGTGCACGCCATGGTCGGGACGCGACGCTCGAGCGTTATCGCAAGTCCCTGCGCCGCGGGCTCGAGCGCGCGAAGGAACGCCTCCACCTGCACCGCCGGAGCATCGCCGCCGCAAGCGTCTTCACCACGCAGACCGTGACCTCGGTGCTCGAGCGCATCCGCGATCGGATCGACGCGAGCACTCCTGCGCCGGCGACTTTTCTCCTCGCCACGGATCCGGCAGTACCTGGCCCAGGGACGGCCCGCGCTCTCTTCTCCGCCTCCGCGATCGAGAAGATGGTGTTCCGCGAGCACGTCGGCTTCTCCACGCTGCCGTCAGGGGATCGAGCGCCGAAGTTCACCCTCGTCGATCGCACCCCGTCAGTCGCGCTGCTGCGCATCTTCGACGGCGCCGTGGGTCAGATCGCGTTCGGGAAGTTCGCGGCGCCCGTCTACCTGGCGGGCGACGGTCTGATCCCCATCGTGGGAACGCTCGCAGGCATCCCCGCCGTCCAGCAGACTGGTGATCTGCACTTCACCCTCTTCCTGCCTTCGGGAGAGCGGCCCTCCTCGGGTTGGCCGGTGGCGATCTTCGGACACGGTCTCGGGCAACATGACAAGAACCTGGACGTTTTCACGATCGCAGGCTCACTGGCGGCCCACGGCATCGCGACCATCGCCATCAACTTCGTGGGCCACGGCTTCGGCCCGGCCGGCACGCTCGCCCTCACGCTTCTGCCGGGTGGCCGCATCGTCTCGGTTCCGGCGGGAGGCCGCGGCGAGGACCGGAACGGCGACGGAATCATCGGCCCGCAGGAGGGATTCAACCTCGTTCCCCCGGGGCTGATCGTGGCGCGCGATTCGCGCAGCCAGTCCGCAATCGATCTCATGCAGCTGGTACGCGTGATCCAGGTAGGCATGGATGCGGACGGCGACGGCGTCGCCGACCTCGATGCCTCGCGCGTCTATTACGTCGGCCAGTCCCTGGGCGCGACCGTCGGAATCATGGCGGTCGCACTCGATCGAGGCATCCGCGCATCGGTTCTCAACGTCATGAACGGTCTCCAGTACGAGGAGTTCCGTCTCGGGACCGTCTTCCGCCCGCAGCTCGGGGTTGCCCTCGCAAACCGGATTCCGCGGCTCTTCAACAATCCGTCCGCCAGTTGCCCGGGCAATGGATGCGCGGCGTTCGACGAGAATCTGCCCTTCCGCGACCAGCCGCCCCTGACCAATGACGTCGCGGGAGCGATGGGAATCCAGGAGCTGCTCGATCGCGGAGAGTGGGTCAGCATGCAAGCTGCTCCGATCGCCTTCGCGCCGCACCTGCGAAAGGAGGCGCGACCCGACGTACCCGCGAGGCCCGTCCTCATCCAGATCGCCAAGGGAGATCAGACGGCGCCAAACACTTCCACGTCGGCGCTCTTGCGAGCCGGCGACCTCCTCGACCGCACCACGTTGTTCAGGAACGATCTGGCTTTCGCAGCCCCGCCGTGCAGCGGGGGCGCGGGAAAGCCCTGCGTGGACAAGGATCCGCACCGGTTCCTCACCCGCACCGATGCTTCCCGGACGGCTCCCAACTTCGCCATCGCGCTGCAGGCGCAGGAGCAGGTTGCGACCTTCTTCGCCTCGGACGGATCGACCATCGTCGACCCCGACGGCGCCGGCGGTCCGCTCTTCGAAGTGCCGATTCGAGGTCAGCTTCCGGAGGAGCTCGGCTACATCCCTTGAGCGTGACGGTGCCCTACGGGCCGCCGGCGCCCAGGAACCCTGCGCGGGGTGCGTTGCATGCTCTGACGCGCCCCATTGCACGCCGGGGCGCGATCCTTCACAAAGTATTTCGTGGTCCACCTCTTCGCCTGTCTTCTCTCCCTCGCCCCCCTCGACCGCGTCCACTCCCGCGGCGAGCTGACCTGGGCCGGCGACCTCCAGGGCGGCGAGCCCTTCGTCTACCGTGACCCCCGCGACCCCTCCAGGCTCGAGGGCTTCGAGGTCCTCATCGCCGAGGGCCTCGCGAAGAGCCTTGGCGTCCGCCAGCGCTTCGTGCAGAACGACTGGAGCAACCTCATCCCTTCTCTAGTGCGTGGCGATTTCGACATCGCCATGAACGGGATCGAGGACACCGAAGCGGTCCGCGCCCAGGCCCTCGTGACCCGCCCCTACTTCACCTTCAGCGAGCAGCTCGTCGTGCGAAAGGGCGCGCCCTTCCGGACGCTCGCAGACCTGTCCGGCCACCGCGTCGGAACGCTGGCGAGCTCGCTGGCGCATTCCATCCTCCGCTCGCGCCCGGGGATGGAGTTGGTCCTCTACGGAGGGCAAGAGGAGCCGTACCGCGACCTCCAGCTCGGCCGCACCGACGCGGTGCTGCTCGATTCGGTAATCGCCGCCCGGTATGGGCTCACCAAGCCCGATCTCGCCCTTGCCGATCCCGACGTCGCCCGCGGCTCGTACGTCATCGCGGTGCGCAAGGACGAGGCCGACCTGCGCGATGCCCTCGACCGGGCGCTGACGCAGCTGGAGTCGAGCGGAGAGCTCTCGCGCATCTTCGCGCGCTACGGCCTGCCCGCCCAGCCCGCGCCGCGAGCGAGCGACGCGCCGGCTTCCACGCCCGAGCCGCAAGCGCGCTTCGACGAGGGACAGCTCGCGCTCTTCCTGCGCGGGGCGATCGTCACCCTGCTCGTCTCGCTCAGCTCGATGGCGCTGGCGGTGCCGCTCGGGCTCGTACTGGCCTTGCTGCGCCTCTATGGAAACCGGCTGGCCCGCGGCGCGGCCCACGGCTACATCGAGGCCTTCCGCGGAACTCCGGTCCTGCTCCAGCTCTACCTGCTCTACTACGGGCTCGCGCCCATCGTGCACCTCTCCGCGCTGAGCGCCGCCATCCTCGGCCTCGGCCTCAACTACGCGGCGTACGAGGCCGAGGTGCACCGCGCGGCAATCGCGGCCATCCCCGCGAGCCAGACCGAGGCAGCCGCCGCGCTGGGGATGAGCCGCCTCCAGGGTCTTCGCCTCGTGCTCCTTCCCCAGGCGCTGCGGACCGCGCTTCCGGCCATGACCAACGACCTCATCTCGCTCCTCAAGGACAGCTCGCTCGTCTCGGTCATCACGGTGGTGGAATTGACCAAGCAGATGACGATCACCGCGGTGGACGTGCGCTCGTGGGCCCTGCCCGGAATCACCTGCGCCGCACTCTACTTCGCCATGAGCTACCCCCTCGCGCGAGTCGCAGCGCGCCTCGAGGCGAAACTCTTCCAGACGGAATCGCTCGAGCTGCAAGGAGCGCCGGCGTGAGCGACGCGATCATCCGCGTCGAAAGCCTGCGCAAGTTCCACGGCAAGCGGGAGATCCTGCGCGGCATCGACGCCGAGGTGCGCCGGGGAGAGACCATCGCCATCGTCGGACCGTCGGGCGGCGGCAAGAGCACCTTCTTGCGCTGCCTCAACGGGCTCACCTCCTTCGACTCCGGGACGGTCTCGATCGCCGGCATGCGGCTCGAGGCCGCAACGCCTCCCGACGCCCCGTCGCTCCGCGCGCTGCGAGCGCGTGTGGGGATGGTCTTCCAGGGCTTCCACCTCTTTCCGCACCTGACCGCGCTGGAGAACATCTGCCTCGCGCCGCGGCATGTGCGGCACGAGTCGCCGGAAACCTTCCAGGCGCGGGGCAGAGCCCTGCTGGCGCGCGTCGGCCTCGCCGGCCGGGAACGAGCGCGCCCGATGTCGCTCTCCGGCGGCGAGCAGCAGCGCGTCGCCATCGCCCGGGCGCTGGCGATGGAGCCCGAGGTCCTCCTCCTCGACGAGCCGACCAGCGCGCTCGACCCGCAGATGCGCGGCGAGGTGCTGGCCGTCCTGCGCGACCTCGCCCGCGGCAACAGCACCATGCTGGTCGTCACCCACGAGATGGGATTCGCCCGCGCGGTCGCTTCGCGCATCTGGGTGTTCGACGACGGGCGCCTGGTCGAGGACGGACCGCCAGCGGAGGTGTGCGAGCGCCCCCGCAGCGAGCGTGCGCGCGCGTTCTTCGCGGCGGGCTGAGAACTTCAAGCCGCCCGCGAAGGCTTGGAACCGTCCTCTTGGCCCGACCGCTTCCGGAAGGCGCGGATCGCCCAGACCTTCCACAGCGCCTCGAGCACGATGGCGCGGCTCATCTTGCTCCGGCCCACCCGCCGGTCGGCGAAGGTGATGGGCACTTCCACCACCCGGAACCCGCGCCGGATCGCACGATAGGTCAGCTCGATCTGGAAGGCGTAGCCGGTGGAGGTGACGGTCGAGAGATCGATTCCCTCGAGCACCTCGCGCCGGAAGCACTTGAAGCCTCCGGTCAGGTCCTTGACCGACACGCCGAGGACGGTGCGGGCGTAGAGGCTGCCGGCGCGGCTCAAGAGCCGCCTCCCGAGGCCCCAGTGCACGGTGCCGCCGCCCCGGACGTAGCGGCTGCCGAGCACGAGATCCGCCTCGCGAGAAGCGGCGAGGAGCGAAGGCAGCGCCGCCGGATCGTGCGAGCAGTCGGCGTCCATCTCCAGCACCCGCCCATACCCCTCCGAAAGGGCGTGCGCGAAGCCCGCCAGATAGGCCCGCCCGAGACCGTCCTTGTGGGGCCGATGCAAGACCTTCACGCGGGAGTCGCGGCGCGCGAGCGCGTCGGCGACTTCCCCGGTGCCGTCCGGGGAAGAGTCGTCGACGATGAGGATGTCCACCTCCGGCGACGCGGCGAGGATCTCCGGAACGATCTTCGGCACGTTGTCGTGCTCGTTGTAGGTCGGCATCACGATCAGCGCGCGGCCCACGTTCACCCTGCCTTCCCGAGGACCCTGGCGATCTCCTCGGCGGCGCGCCGGGCGGCTCCAAGCGACCCCGAAGGAGCCAGCTCGTCGCGGACCGCGCGGAGGCCCTCGATCTGCCGCGAGCGCTCGGCGCTTCTCGAATCGAGGAGCGGCGCCGCGCTCTCGGCGATCCGCTCAGGCGTGCAGCGCGACTGTAGCAGCTCCGGCATCACGGCGCGGCCAGCGAGGAGGTTCGGCAGCGCCAGGTGCTTCACGCGAACGAGCAACCTCCCGAGGAGCCAGTTGATCCAGCTGGTCCGGTAGACGACCACCGCCGGCGCTCCAGCGAGCGCGGCCTCGAGCGTCGCCGTACCGGAGGTGACGATGGCGGCGTCGCAGGCGCGAAGGACGTCGAAAGCGCGCCCGGCGACGAAGACCGCATCCCGGGGAGCTTTGGCCGCGAGCTCCTCGCGCGAGATCGTCGGAGCGACGGGAACCACGAGCTGCAGCCCCTCGACTTGTCCCCGCAGTACCGTCGCCGCCTCGACCATCCGGGGAAAAATGCGCTCGATCTCGCCGCGGCGCGACCCCGGCAAGAGAGCTAGCACGGGGCGGCCTTCGTCGAGCCCCAGCGTCCGTCGCAAGTCCTCCCGGGCGGGCGCGGCTGCGGTCGACCGGACCGCGTCGGCAACCGGGTTCCCCACGTAGGTGGCGTTCACCCCAGAACGCTCGTAGAACGCCGCTTCGAAGGGGAGGATGACGAGCATGCGCAGGACGTCGCGCGCGATCTGCCGGATCCGGTAACGCCGCCATGCCCAGACGCTCGGCCCGATGAAGTAGACGACCGGGATTCCCAGTGGGCGGAGCCGCTTCGCCAGGCGGAGGTTGAAATCGGGGCTGTCGATGAGGAGCGCGGCGCGCGGGGTGCGCTCCGCTGCGACGCGGCGAAGCATGCCGAGCGAGCGCCAGAGGCGCGGGATGGCCGGGATGACGTCGACCACACCCATCACGGAAAGGTCCTCGGCCCGCACGAGCGTTTCGCATCCTTCCTCGCGCAAACGCGGTCCGCCAGCGCCGAACGCGCTCAGGTCGGGAACCAGGGAGCGAAGCTCGCGCAGCACGGAAGCGCCGTGGGCGTCCGCGCTCGCTTCGATGGCAACGACGAGCAGCCCGGTCATGCACCGGGCCCGAAGCCCTCGACGGCGATTCCGGCCCGGTCCGCGGCTGCGAGAAGCTCCTCGCGGTCGAGGAGGAGGGTCTTGCCCGCCTCGACGACGAGCGCGGAACAGCGTGCCGCTTCCATCGCGGTCAAGGTCTGGGGTCCCACCGCGGGAACGTCGAAGCGCAGATCCTGTTGCGGCTTGGAGGTCTTCACCACCACGGCGCCTTCACGCGCGAGCGAGCCAGCCCGGGCGATACACGCATCGGTACCCTCGATCGCCTCGACGGCAACGACCACGCCGCGCCGGACCACCACCGTCTGCCCCACATCGCAGGCGCCGAGGGCGCGCGCTACCCCGATGCCCACCTCCGCGTCGGCGCGCTGCTCGGCGCTCAGCTTGCGCGACCCCACCGGCCCCGCGGGAGCTATTAGATCTGGCACGTAGGGCAGCGGGGACACCACCCGCAGGCCTTCCTGCTCGAGCGCTGCCGCCACGGCGCGGAGCGCAGCATCGTCTCCGAGCGAGCGCAGCTTGGAGAACGCTTTCACGGCCATCCAGTCGAGCCGCAGATCGAAGAGCCGCAGCTTGCGAATGCCGCCGCACAAGACCACTTCGCCGCAGCCCCCGTCTCGCAGGGCGCGCGCGATGGCCCCGAGCTGGCCGAGCTTCACCCAGCGCAGCGCGGAGACGTGCCGTTCCAGCTCGGGATCGGTCTCGCCTTCGTGGGCCGCGGCCACCACTTGTCTTCCCGAGCGCGCTACCGCCTGGGCGAAGAGCAGCGGAAAGCGACCCGAGCCGGCGACGAGGCCGATCGGCTGCATCAGCGCGCGATGCCCCTCTGCGTGCCTTCCAGGAAAGAGACGAAGTGGTCGATCTCGGGGTGCCCTTGGAACTCGGCGCGCACCTGGGCGATGGCCTCCCGGAGCCCCATCTTGGAGCGGAAGACGAGCTTGTAGACCGCTTTCACGCGGGAGATGGCGTGCTCGTCGAAGTGCGCGCGGGAGAGGCCGACGGTGTTGATACCCACCACTTCGGCGCGGTTGCCGTGCACCGTGCAATAGGGCGGCACGTCCTGGGTGACCATCGCCCCGCCGGAGATGAAGGCCAGCCGCCCGACGCGGGTGAACTGGTGCACGCCGGAGAGCCCGCCGAAGATGACGCGGTCCTCGACCACCACGTGTCCGCCGAGGGCGGTGCTATTGGCGAGGACGCAGTTGTCGCCGAGCTGCACGTCGTGGGCGACGTGGCTGTTCGCCATCATCAGGCAGCGATTCCCAATCCGCGTCACCCCGCCGCCCGCCGCCGTGCCGAGGTGGACGGTGATGAATTCCCGGAACTGATTGCCATCGCCGATGACGATCTTGGTGGGCTCTCCCGCGTACTTGAGATCCTGCGGGATGGCGCCAATGGCGGCGAGCTGGAAGACCACGTTGTCCGCCCCCATCGTCGTGTCGCCTTCGATGACGGCGTGCGGCCCTACCCGCGTGCGCGGCCCGATCTTCACCTTGGGCCCGATCACCGCGTACGGCCCTACCTCGACCGAGGAATCGAGCTCGGCGTGCCGATCGACGACGGCGGTCGGATGGATCACGGCGTCCCCTTCCGGTCGGCGATGCTCGCCATCATCTCCGCCTCGCTCGCCAGCTGGCCGTCCACCTTCGCCTCGCCGGTGAGGCGCCAGATGGGTCCCTTCTGCCGCTCGACGCGCACGTGCAGGTCGAGGCGGTCGCCGGGAATCACGACGCGGCGGAACTTCACCTTGTCGAACGCCATTAGATAAATGACCTGCTTCTTCGGATCGAACGGCCGGCTCTCGTGCGCGAGCAGCCCTCCCGCCTGGGCCATCGCCTCGAGCTGAAGGACTCCGGGCATCACCGGCATGCCGGGAAAGTGGCCGAGGAAGAACTCCTCGTTCACGGTCACGTTCTTGTAGGCGTGGATCCGCTCGCCCTTGACCAGCTCCACCACGCGGTCGACGAGGAGAAAGGGATACCGGTGCGGCAGCGCGGCGAGGATCTTCGCGATGTCGAGCGGTACGTCCAAGAAGGACCTCCTCGAAAGCGGGCGCGGCCGAACCTATTTGCGACGGGCGATCTCCTCAAGTTCCTTCACCCGCTCCTCGAGCTTGCGAACCTGCCGGAGCAACTCGGGTACCTTCGGCAGCGACACCGACATGCGTAGCCACTCGCGGTGCGGCATGGCGGGATAACCGCTGTACGTCTCACCATCGGGTATGTCGTGCGCGACCCCCGATTGCGCGCCAACGCGAGCGCCGTCGCCGATGCGTAGATGGCCAACGATGCCTGCCTGCCCGGCGAGAATGGCGCCCTTGCCGATCTCGGTGGAACCGGAGATCCCCACCTGTGCGACCACCAGGGAGAGCGCTCCGATACGGACGTTGTGGGCGATCTGGACCAGGTTGTCGACCTTGGTCCCTCGGCCGACGACAGTTTCGCCGAGGGTGGCGCGATCGACGCAGGTGCAGGCGCCGAGCTCCACGTCGTCCTCGATCCGGGCGATCCCTGCCTGCGGCACCTTGCGGTGCATCGGACCGTCGTCGTCCCCCTCGATGTCGAAGGCGAATCCGAATCCGTCCGACCCGACCACCGCGTTGGGTTGCAAGATGACGCGATCGCCGAGCACGCACCGCTCGCGCACCACCGCGCCGCTGTGGAGGATGCAGGAGCTTCCCACCCGCGCCTCGTCGAGGACGCGAGCGCCCGGATGCAAGATGGTCCGCGGGCCGATGCGCGCTCCGCGGCCCACCACGCAGAGCGGTCCGATCGAGGCCGTCGGATCGATCTCCGCGCCGGTGCCGACCGACGCCCCGGGATGGATGCCCGCGAGCGGCCGATCTTCCGGATTGAAGATGGCGCTCGCCTTGGCGAAGGAGACGTACGGCTGCGAAGCGACCAGCTTCGACGCCGCGGCGGGGGCGTGGCCGGCCGCGTCTTCGGCGAGGATCACCGCACAGGCGCGGGTAGCTTGCAGCTCTTTGCGGTAGCGGGGGTTGGCGTAGAACGCGACGTCTTCTGCTCCGGCATCCTCGAGCGGACGGACGGCCCGCACCCGACGGGATCCGTCGCCGCGCACCTCGGCGCCGATGCGCCGCGCCAGCTCGTCGAGGGTGAGCGGCCCTTGCGCCACTACTTCTTTCCGGTCGGCGCCGATTTTGCCGGCGCGGGCGCGTCGTTCTTCTTCGCCGCGGTCTTCGGGGCCTGCCCCTTCTCGCCCGCTCCGAATCGATCGTTGTAGCGGCGCACCACCTCGTTGGTGATGTCGGCGGCCTGCGGAGCGAAGAGCAGCGACGCCTTGTCCATCACGAAAGCGATCGACTCGCGCTCGGCGATCTCGGCCACCACGGTGTTGAGCTTCTGCAGGATGCTCGCCATGGCCTGCTGCTCCTTGCCGGCCAGGTCTTCTTGAAGCTCGCTGGCGCTCTTGCGCGTGTCGACGAGGAGCTTCTGGAACTCCTCCTGCTTCTTCTTCTTCGCGTCGTCGGAGAGCACGGCCTGCTGCTTGTCGTACTCCTGCTGCATCTTCTCCAGATCCTGGCTCTTCTTGTCGATCTGGGCCCGGCGCGTCTCGAACTCGCCCTTCAATCGGTTGCGCGCGGCCTTCCCTTCCTCGGTTTCCTGGATGGCGCGCTGGACGTCGACGTACCCGAACTTCTGTGCCCGGGCCGCGAAGGCCGAGGCGGAGACGGCAAGGAGCGAGGCGGCGAAAAGAGTGCGGCGCATTTGCTGTGATCTCCTGAGGAGAAAAGCTCGCGAAGCTAAGAGGAGTTGCGAGGGTACGTCAAGCGAGTAGGACGCGGTAGGCGGCCCGGCGCGGACATTACCCTTTAGAAGAAGTTCCCGATGGTAAATTCGAAGAGATAGGCGTCGTCCACCGGTCTGCGCGTGAGCGGGAACCCGACCTCGAAGCGCAGGGGACCGAGGGGCGAGAACCAGCGCAGCCCGGTGCCGACGCTGTGGAAGAGCCCGAGAGGCAAGGTGCCGTTGCCGTTGGCGTCCGGGCGCTGGTGGCTCTGGAAGAGGTTTTCGGTCTCCGAGAACGTATTGCCAGCGTCGTAGAAGAGGACTCCCCGGACGCCCGCCGACTCGACGATGGGGAACTCCAGCTCCCAGTTGGTGATGAACTCCTTGTTGCCGCCGACGGGGAAGTCGATCTGACCGGCGTCGGGGTCTCGCGAGGAGGCGATCTTGATGGTCGGCGAGATGCTGCGCAGCGTGTAGCCGCGGAGCGAGTTGATGCCACCGGCGAAGAACTTCTCGCTGATGGCGATGGGCCGGTTCACCGGATCGGTGGAGCGGATGTACCCGAGCGAAGCGTTGAGCTTGAAGACGAGCCCCAGCGGCAACGGGTAGTAGCGGCGCTCGATGAGCCGGTAGCGCTGGAAGAGGTTCTGGCTCCCGAGGAACGACGGCGCGAACTCCGCCGAGGCCGATTCGAGGTGGCCGGCGGTGGGGAAGAGCCGGTTGTCGCGCTTGTCGTAGTTGAAGGAGAACCGCATGCTCGAGGTGCGCCCCGAGGTGAGAGTCGAGGAAGTAGGGGTCGAGGTAGCTGAGCTGGAAGGGCTGCCGGATACTGGAGATCTGCAGGCCCAGGCTCGCGGTGTGGCCGTAGCCGAAGAGGTTGTTCTGCGAGAGCTGCGCCTGGCCGAAGAAGCTCTCGCCGCCGGTGAAGCCGAAGCCGACCTGGAAGGTGCCGGTGAGCTTCTCCTTGATCGCCACCTCGACGATCATCTTGTCGTCGCTCGATCCGCGGCGGGTGTTGATCTCCACCGAGTCGAAGAAGCCGAGCGCGGTGACGCGCTGCTTGGAGACGCGGATCCCGGTGCCGCTGTAGAGGTCGCCCTCGCGGATCCGCATCTCGCGGCGGATCACCTTGTCGCGGGTCTTGGTGTTGCCCACCACTTCGATCTTCTCGATGGTGACCAGGTTGCCCTTCGAGAAGTTGTAGGTGAGGTCCACCGTCTTGGTGTCGGCGTGCACCTCGGTGTCGGGCGTGACGTTGGCGTAGGCGTAGCCCTTGTCCTTGTAGACGTCGCCCAATACTTGAAGATCGCGCTGCAGCTTGCTGCGGTTGAACCGCTCGCCGGGCTTCACCTCCGCGAGCGAGAGCAGCCTCTCGCGCGGCTCGAGCATGTCGCCGCTCACGTCGACCTTGGTGATGTCGTACGGGTCGCCTTCGTCGATGGGGATGGTGATGAAGATGAAGCGGCGGTCGGGCGAGAGCTCGATGGCCGCCTTGCCGAACTTCACGTACAGGTAGCCGCGGTCGTAGTAGAGGCCTTGCAGGACGTACTCGTCTTGGTGACCTCGGCGAGGAAGAAGCCCTTCTCGATGTACTTGTCCTGGATCTTCTTCGCCGTCTTGCGGACCCCTTCCTGGTCGAGGATCTGGAACTGCTTGATCTCGAAGGTGTCCTTCAGGTCGTCGCGGGAGAGCTCTTCGTTTCCTTCCAGCTTGATCTCGTGGATGGCGGGCTTCTCGTTGACGAGGACGGTGAGGACGTAGCCCGTCGCCGGCGCCCGTTCGCGCGAGACGTCCAGCTTGACGTCGTTGAAGTAGCCCATCCGCCAGACGGCGAGGACCGCCTGCTTGAGGGAGGGCTTGTCGAACTTGTCGTTCGGCCGGAACGGCAGGACGGCGCGGATGGCGTCGGTCTCCACGCGCCGGTTGCCCTGTACGTTGATGCGGCCGATCGTCCCCGAGTCGGGAACCGGGAGCGCCGCCTCGGCCGGCGTCTCTCCCGCGGGCACCGAAGGGGCATTGCCGAGCGGCGCGGCCTCGGTGGTCGTTTCAGGCCGTCCGGCGGGCGGCGGCGGCGCATTCGGCGACGGAGACTGCGGGGCGGGCGGAGTCGCGGGCTGACCGCCGGGCGCCTTCCCCGGCTGGCCCGCCTGCTGCGGCCCGGTCTGGCCGGACTGCGACCCTTGCGTCTGCGTGGACGGCGACTGAGCAGCGACACCAGCGACTGGCGCGATCGAAAAACACAGGGTCGCGAGCAAGAAGGCCAGGCGCATGCAGAGCGGCGGACCCTACCCGAATCGCCGCGGGCGGACAACGGAAACGCGTCTCCCGCAACAGGGCGGTCAGCTTACGGTCCCCCTCAGGAGGCAAGCAAAGAAATCCTTACCCGGAGGTCGCCCACGGGGGTCGCGAAGATCTTTCCCTTGGTGGGCGAGAAGTCCTGTCCCTCCGGGAAGGTCCAGTCGTAGCGGCGGAGCATCCGGACCGCGAACATCTGCAGCATCAGGGTGGCGAGGGCCTCGCCGGCGCATCGGTGGCCCTCGGTGTGGATCCCGCCACCATGCGGAATCCAGGCCCGCTTCTGTTCGTCGGAGGCATGGAGCCAGCGGTCGGGATTGAAACGCCCGGCATCGGGGTAGGTGTCTTCGTCGACCAGGGTGGCGCCGATGCAACCGACGGCCTGGTGTCCCGCGGGGATGCGGATGCCGTGGAAGTGGCAGTCGCGCTTCACCTTGCCGAAGAAGGTGATGGGCAGGACCGGCGCCACCCGGCGCGACTCCTTGCAGACGCGATCGAGGTACCCGAGCCTGCGGATGGCGGCCAGATCCGGCTCTCCGGCGGGGATTTCGCGCAGTACCTCCTCGCGCGCCCCCCCCATCACCTTCCGGTCGCGACCGAGGCAGCTGGCCAGGAACGAGAGCCCGCCGATGACCGCGGCGTAGGCGCCGAAGAAGTGGAAGGTCTCGATGCGTAGCTCGTCGCGGGAAAGCTTCTCCGCCCCGTCCCGAGCGGCAAAGAGCCGCGAAAGGACGTTCGACGAAGGCCGGTCCGTGTGCTCGTCGAGGGCCCGCTCGATGCGCAGGTGGAGCTGGTTGCGGGCCTCGAGCGCGCGCGAGAACTTCGTTCCCGGCAGCCGGATCGGCAGGGAAAGGAGGCCGTCGGCGAAAGCGCCGAAATCGCTCTCGATCCGGGGATCGTCCTTCGACGGATCGGCTCCGACGAAGAGCGCGGCGGCAATGGCGAAGCCCATCGAGTTGAGCTCCGGCACCCAGGAGAAGGTCCCGAGCTTCGCCCACTTCGTAGCGTAGCGGTCGATCACCTGCGCGAGGATCGGCAGATAGCCCTGCAGCGCTTCGGGCGTGAACGCCTGCATGAGGAGGCGCTTGCGGCGCCGATGCGCCTCGCCGTCGAGGAACGGGACCGCTTCCGGGTTGAACAGCTCTTCGACGTGGGGCGGATTCGCGCCCGCTCGCCCTACGTTTCCATCGTCGAGGAGGATCGAGAACGCCTCCGCGCCGACGAAGCAGGCAGTGGGCTTGCCGAAGACGGAAATGCGGAACACCGGACCCAGCTCGTGCGCGCGCTTCTCGAGGAATCCCGCGGGATCGCGGACGAAGGAAAGCGTGTCGCCAACGAGCGGCAGCGAGAATTTCGCGGGCAGCTCGCGTGGGCCTTCCGCGGCAATCGCATGCTCGGCCATGGGATCCCTCCTGACGGTGTACGGACGCGAAACACGGGCGGATTCGGGATATCGTCCCCGATCCCGTCGCCGCTGTCACGCCCGGGCGAACGCCGGACGGGTTTGCGATCAACCCTTGTCAAATTTTTGGTAATCGGAAGCGGCGCCTTTCTGCTTTTTTGCAAGGCCGGATCCCGCGTGTTACCTCGATGCGCCGTGCCCGCCTACGCATTGAATCCGGCAATCGATGGGCAGGAGCCGCGCAAGGCGGGCCCCTTCGTGAAGTGGGCCGGCGGCAAGACGTCGCTCCTCGCCGAATTGCACAAGCACGTTCCCGGGCGGCTGCGCGGCTATCACGAGCCGTTCGTCGGCGGCGGCGCGCTCTTCTTCTCGCTGCGGCCTCGCCGCGCCTTTCTCGCCGACTCCAACGGCGAGCTCATCCACACCTATCAACAGGTGCGCGACCAGGTGTGCGGCGTCCTCGACGCGCTGTCTTTGCACGTCTACGAGCGCTCGCATTTCGAGCGCGTCCGCGCGCTCGACCCCGTGGAGCTTCCCCCCTCCGAGCGGGCGGCGCGGTTCATCTATCTCAACAAGACCTGCTTCAACGGCCTCTGGCGGGTGAACCGCGCGGGCCGCTTCAACGTCCCGTTCGGGCGTTACAAGGCCCCCACCTTCCTCGATCCCGGCGCGCTCATCCGCGCGAGTCAGGCCTTGAAGGGAGCGCAGATCCAGCACGCTCCCTTCGAGCTCTCCTTGCAGAAGGCCCGACCGGGCGATTTCGTCTACCTCGATCCGCCCTACGATCCCGTCTCGGCGACGGCGAGCTTCACCTCCTACACGCAGGATTCCTTCGGCTGGGAAGACCAGGAGCGGCTCGCGGCGGCGTGCGCGGCGCTCAACCGCCGCGGCGTGCGCTTCTTGCTCTCGAACTCGGCGACCGATCGCGTCCGGCGCCTGTACCGCGGCTTCGAGCAGCGTATCGTCCACGCTCCGAGACATGTGAGCTGCAAGGCGGACGGGCGCGGCCGCGTCGACGAGCTGCTCGTCTTCAACGGATGATCGCCCTCGTCGCCCTGCTCTCCGCGGCAGCCGCGCCGCACACCTTCTACGTCC
>VBKL01000191.1 GCA_005879805.1 Deltaproteobacteria bacterium
TGGCTGCCTCCAGTCGCATAGGTCGCGAGCTGAAATGGGAAGAGGCCACCCTCCTTGGGAAAGGCGATCGTCATCCCCTTGAAGCTCAATGGCGCGCCGCCGCCGACGTCCGTGACCGCGACGACCTGGGGAGACGCTGCCGGCGCGCTGCTACAGAGGGGAGGCGCTGTAGTGGTCTGGGCGCATGTCTGGATGGCGAAGTACGCCGAGTGGCCCGAGCCGATCGCGATCGTCTTTACCGTATCGACGTTCCCCGGATTGGGAGGAACCGCCAGAAAGCCCGTGAAGATCGTCGCGTAGTTTTGCGGAGCGCCACCAGTTGTGACCCTCGGCGGCGGCAAGAGCGTATGGGCGTCGATGTCGCTCGGCCCGATTCCGAGCCTGGCGAAAAACATCCCTCGGTCGCGGGCGAACGGCGCCGTACCGAGCGAGTACGACCAGCCGTTGATCTCGCTGCCGAAACTCCAGTCGTGGACGTGCGGAAAGACCGGAAACGGGAAAGCCGCCGCAGGAGGGGTTAGCGCACTGGTGATCGCGGCCGGCGTCGTGATGGGAAAGACGCGCCCGGGATTCGCCGCATCCGCCGGATCGCAGTCGCGCGGGTCGGTCGGCAAAGCGAGGGAATCCGAATCGAACCGGCAGACCGCCATCGCGTGCGGCCCGCTACCGACGAGCGTAATAGCCGGTGAAATCAAGCGATTTTCGCCTTCGCCGGGAGCCATGCTGCCCCGGGGCACCTGCAGGCTGCATCCGGCGATCGAAGAAACGAGAACGGCTAGCCCGACTCGGCTACGGACCATTCAATCCCCCTTGCGGTGCGCGAATGTAAACTAACACGCACTCCGGCCGACCCGAGAACCGCTCGGATCGGCCTAGCAGGAGGCGATCAGGCGGCCCATCGGTCGCCTGACGGATAGCGTCATCTGCTCCTCAGCCGGTGCCGCTGACCGCGGCGCGACCGCATTCTCAGGCGGCGGACAGCTTCCCGGACCGCCTCACCACCGGCCGGGCCGGAATCCCGACCACCGTATCGCCCGGCAGCACATCGTCGATCACCACGGCGTTCGCGCCGACCCTGGCGCCCGCTCCGATGCGGATGGGGCCGAGGATCTTCGCGCCGACCCCGATCTTCACGTCGTCCTCGATGATCGGGGCCCCCTTCAGCGGCGCGCGCCCGCCTACCACCACGCCGGGGGAAAGGAGGACATTGCGGCCGATCACCGCGTCCTTGTGCACGACGATTCCGATCCCGCCGTAGCCGAGGCGCGTGCCCTCGCCGATCTGCGCCTCGGGCGGGATGTGGGCGGAAAAGAGGACGCGCGCAACCCGGCTGACGACCTTCGCGCTCCTCTTGAGACCGAACCGTCCGAGACCGGAAGCGACCTTGTGGAATCCCAACGCGTCGAACATCGGTGACCTCTCAGCCATTGGCCGCGAGCCGGTCGGGGCGCTCGGCGGCAGGCGGCGCCGGGCGATCCAGCGCGCGCCAGTACAGTCGTTCGTGGGCGGTTTGCATCCGTTCCAGCGAAAGCTCGGCCTCGACGAACGCGCGACCTTTCCGTCCCATCGTGCGTGCCTCGTCTGGCGCGGTGGAGATGCGCACGACGGCCTGGGCGAGAGCGCGCGGATCCCCGTAGGGGACGAGCAGCCCGCGCCCGCCCTCGAGCAGTTCCGGGTTCCCGCCGACGCGCGTGGCCACGACCGGCAGCCGGGCCGCCATCGCTTCCATGATCGCGTTGGAAAGACCCTCGTTGCTGGAGCAGAGCGCGAGTGCATTGGAGCGGGCAAGGATCGCGGGGACGTCGCTGCGATGACCGAGGAGGACCACGCGATCCTCGATCCCGAGCTGGCGCAGGCGCTTCTCCAGCGCCGGCCGCATGACGCCTTCGCCTGCGCAGAAGAATCGGATCCGCGGGGTGCGCTCGGCGAGGAGCGCCGCCGCCTCGACAAGCGTCGTGTGCCCCTTCACGGGCCACAAGTTTCCCACGACGGCGACGTTGAAATCGCCGGGTCGCATTCCGATGGGAGCGGCGGGTTCCTGCTGCGCTAGCGAGTCGAAGCGCGAGAGATCGATCCCGTTCCGGACCACCGCGACTCGCTCGGGGTCGCATCCTTCTTCTTCGATGCAGACTTTCCGGACGGCGTCGGCGTTCGCGCAGACCAGATCGGAGTTCCGCGCCGCGAAGGCCTCGAGCTTGCGGTGCGCGACGCCGAATCCCGGGCGAAGGTGACCGCAGTCGACGCGGTTGGTGATGAACCGGGCTCGCGCAAGACGAGCCGCGAGGAGTCCCAGCACGCTCATCGCGTAATCGTTGGCGTGCACCAGATCGACCTGCCGCGACACCATGAGCGCGGCGAGACGGGCCACACCAAGCGCCCCGGTCGGGTGGACGATTCCGCGCCAAGGGATGACGACCGGGTCGAGACCGAGCGCGCGGATCGGCTCGAGGAATGCGCCGGTCGCCGAATTGCACGCGAGCAACGGCTCGAACCCGCGAGGATGGCGGCGCAGCCGCTCGACCAGCTGGCGCTCGGTGCCGCCGAAATCGAACCTGCTCAAGAGGTGAAGGACCTTTGGCATTCTCCGGGCAGCAGTATGCGCATGCGCTCGCTCGCTGGCCGAATCCGTCCACGCGACGACAATCGACAGGGCGTTCCGGTGATTGACCCCAGGTGGCCCCTTCGTTATGAGGGCCTCCTGCCGGCGAGAGTGGCGGAACTGGCAGACGCGCAGGCCTTAGAAGCCTGTGGGGTGACCCGTGCGGGTTCGATTCCCGCCTCTCGCATCCCCGCGGCGGGACAGGGGCCGCGAACTTCAGCCGGCGAAGGAGCGCGCGTTGGTCCAGTCACGGGTCGAAGATCTTTCGCCGGTGGTGAAGAAGGTCTCCGTCGAGCTGGCGGAGGATCGCGTCAAGGAAGCGCTCGATGAAGCCTACGGCGGCCTCTCGCGGACGGTGAAGCTCAAGGGCTACCGCGCGGGGCACGTGCCGCGCCGCCTGGTCGAGCGCTACTTCAGCGAGGACGTGAAGAAGGACGTCGCGCAGAAGCTGGTCAACTCCTCGATGCAGGAGGTGCTGCAGGAGCACAAGCTCGAGCCGGTCGCGCCGCCGCGGATCGAGACCAACGACGTCAGGCCGGGCGAGCCCTTCAAGTACGTGGCGACGGTCGAGGTTCGCCCGCATGTCGAGCCCAAGGACTACGTCGGCCTTCCGCTCACCCGGATCGACGAGACCGTCGACGACAGGATGGTCGACTCGGAGATCGAGGAGCTGCGCCAGTCGCAGTCGATGTTCGTGCCGGTCGAAGGACGTGAGTCCGTCGAGCTCGGCGATTTCGCGACCGTCGACTACGAAGGCTTCATGAACGGCGAGCCGCTCAAGGGCGGCAAGCGGGAGAACGCGCTGCTCGAGGTCGCGCCCGGGCCGTTCCTCGACAGCAAAGGCGAGGAGCTGAATGGCGCCCGTGTCGGGGAATCCCGCAACATCAAGGTGAAGTTTCCCTCCGACTACTCGGCGCAGGCCTTGCGCGACAAGGAAGGCACCTTCAACGTCACCGTGAAGGGCATCAAGCGGCGCGAGGTGCCGGCGCTCGACGATCAGTTCGTGCAGGACCTCGGCCGCGACGCGAAGACAGTCTCCGAGCTGCGGGAGAAGCTCCTCTCCGAGATGTCCGAGCAGCGCAAGCACAAGGCCAAGCAGGAGCGGCGGGAGGCGGTCCTCACCGCGCTCGTCGAGCGGAACCCGATCGAGGCCCCGCCTGCCCTGGTCGAGCGGAACGTCGACGCGATGCTGCAAACCATGCTGGAAGGCTTCCAGCGGCGGGGAATCGACGCCCAGCGGCTTGGATTGAACCTCGAGCGCATGCGGGAAGAGCTACGTCCCCGTGCGGCGCTCGAAGTGAAAGGTTATCTCCTCCTCGAAGCGATCGCGGAGAAGGAGAAGATCGACGCGACGGACGAGGACCTCGATCAGCACTTCGAGAAACTGAGCGGGGATTTCGGACAGCCGGCGGCCAAGATCAAGCAGGCGTTCCGGCAACAGGGCTCCGTCGACGGTCTGAAAGCGCGGTTGCGGCAGGACAAGGCGCTTGCCTTCCTGCTCGAGAAGGCGAATGTAGCGGAGCCGGCGTGAAGCGCCGGCGCGAAGGGAGTTCGATGGCTTACATCCCCATGCCTTTCGTCGTGGAGCAGACCCACCGCGGCGAGCGGTCGTACGACATCTATTCGCGGCTCCTCAAGGACCGGATCGTCTTCCTCGGCACGCCGGTAGACGACGACGTGGCCAACGTGGTCATCGCGCAGATGCTCTTCCTCGAGAGCGAGGACCCGGACAAGGACATCAACCTCTACATCAACAGTCCGGGAGGGTCGGTCACGGCTGGACTCGCCATCTACGACACGATGCAGTACGTCAAACCGCAGGTCTCGACCATCTGCATGGGTCAGGCCGCCTCGATGGGGGCCCTGCTGCTGGCCGCGGGTGCGAGAGGGAAGCGATTGTCGCTCCCACATGCGCGCATCATGATCCATCAGCCGAGCGGCGGATTCGGCGGGCAGGCGAGCGACATCGAGCTCCATGCCAAGGAGATCCTGCGCCTGAAGGCAAAGCTCAACGAGATCATGCAGAAGCATACGGGCCAGTCGCTCGAGCGCCTCGAAAAGGACACCGATCGCGACTACTTCATGGGCGCGGGTGAGGCAAAGGAGTACGGTCTCATCGACGAGGTCGTGGTCAAGAAACCAGCGGCGGCACCGAAGTAGGGTTAAAATCTCGGCTCGTCGTACGTAGTTTACGGCAGCAGCACGGCGGCGGAGAAGGAAGGTCCTTGGACAAGCGCGAGAACCACACCCTCTGCTGCTCTTTCTGCGGGAAGTCGCAGAAGGAAGTGAAGAAGCTGATCGCCGGGCCCACTGTCTACATCTGCGACGAGTGCATCGGTCTCTGCAACGACATCATCGCCGAGGAGATCGACAAGGAGGAGGCGCGCGATCAGAAGCTGCGCATCCCCCGCCCGTCGGAGATCAAGAACATCCTCGACGAGTACGTGATCGGCCAGGAGCGGGCGAAGAAGATCCTCTCCGTCGCGGTCCACAACCACTACAAGCGCATCGAGAGCAAGGTCTCGCTCGACGACGTCGAGCTGCAGAAGTCGAACATCCTGCTGCTCGGTCCCACCGGAAGCGGCAAGACCCTTCTTGCGCAAACTCTCGCGCGCATCCTCAACGTCCCGTTCACCATCTCGGACGCCACCTGCCTCACCGAGGCCGGCTACGTCGGCGAAGACG
>VBKL01000192.1 GCA_005879805.1 Deltaproteobacteria bacterium
CGCTGGCGCTCGCCGCGCCTTTCAGTGCGCATGATCGTCCCCCCCGATCGTCTGGTGCCCACTTCCTCCAAGACACCCGGGGCCCGCCGCGTGCGCTCAATTGTTACGATGGCGTAACATTCGGTCTCGACGCAAGAGGGCGGGCGTCTCACGCATTCGAACGGGGAGCGGACGGCCCGGGAAACGCATAGGATGCGCCCAAACCGCTCGACGTTCCGAGGAAAACCATGCCTAGCCGCTCCAAGTGGACCGAATCGATCTCGGTAGGATTCCAGGTATTCGCGCAGGGCGGCGACGAAGAGTTCGGCGCCATCCGCGACGTCTGTCCTGGCGGACGCGACGAGTTTCTCGTCAACATCGAGAACGGCGGAGATCACTGCATTCCCCTCGACGCCATCATCGACGTCCACGACGAGAAGGTGATCGTCGACGTGGCGCGGTTGCCCGACGCGACCAGGCGGCTCATCAAACATGCGCACGACTCCGAAGTGCCGGGGCTCTGATTGACGGCGGTGGGCGGCGCGGTCGCTCTGGTGCTCGGGGTGCTCGCCGCCCTCCACTTCTACTGCGCCGTGGGCGGCCGGCGCGCGCGCCTCGCCGCGGTTCCGGAGCGCGATGGCCGGCCCGTGCTCAATCCGGGACCGCTCGCCTGCGCGGCGGTCGGAGTGTCGCTCGTGTTCGCGGCGCTGCTCGTCTGCTGGACGGCTCGTATCTGGACGCCAGCCTTGGTTCCGCTCCGCCTTGCGCGCGTCGGCACCGGCCTTCTCGCTGCGGCCTTCCTCCTGCGAGCGATCGGCGACCGGAAGTACGTCGGCTTCTTCAAGCGGGTGCGCGGAACGGGGTTCGCGCGATGGGACTCGCGCCTCTACGCACCGCTCTGCCTGGCGCTCGGCCTTGGGGCGGCGGCGGTGGCGATTTCCTAGCGGCGCCGACCCTAGGCGGTGCTCCGCCTGCGCCAGGCGTGGCGGCGGCGGCGCAGCTTCCAGCCATTGACCAAGAGCGTCACCCCGATCCAGACCGCCACGATGGCGAAGGGCACGACCAGGATCCAGGGGAAGAACAGCGTCACGGCCGCGGCGGCCAGCAGCGCGGCCTCGTACGAGGCCTCCATCTCCGCCGCGAATCCCGCGTCCTCCACCGCGACGTCGAGCTCCCAGTTTCCCATCCAGCTCGCGATGTTGAGGTTCGTCGATCCGACCCTCGCCCAGCGCCCGTCCGCCACGGCGGTCTTGGCGTGCAGCATGGGGCCGTTCCATTCGAAGACGCGGATGCCTCCTTCGAGGAGCGGACGGTACCCGGCGGTGCCGAGCGTCTTCACGATTCCCAGATCGCTCGAGCCCGGAACCAGCAGCCGGACATCGACGCCGTCCGCCGCCGCGGCCCGCAAAGCCTGCACGTAAGTGGGGAGCCCGATGAAGTACGCGTCGGTCAGCCAGAGCGACCTTCGCGAGAGCGCTGCGACCAGGCTATCCAGACGGAAGATGCCCGTGGTCGCCGGCTCGGTGGCGATGACCCGCAGCGAGATGTCGCCCGCGGGAGCGACGTCTTCCCGGTTCAGCATCGTCTCGGGTTCGGCGGGTCCGGCCTCGCCCCAGGTCCGCGCGAACGCGCGCGAAAGGTCGGCGACCGCCGGCCCTTCGATGCTGAGTCCGGTGTCGCGCCAGGCAGGAATTCCGCGCGCCGGGTCTCCTTCCCAGCGGACGGCGATGCACAACCCGGTCACGAACCCGTGGCGCCCATCGACGACGATGCTCTTGCGGTGGTTGCGCCGGAGCCACGCGAGCGGCGCGGCGAAACGGAATGGATTGAACCAGCGCACGTCGACGCCGGATTGCCGCAAGCGCGACCAGAAATGGCGAGTGGCTTCGCCGCGCGCGCCCAGCCAGTCCTGGAGGATGCGCACGCGGACGCCGCGCCGGGCCGCGTCGCCGAGCACGCCGGCGAACCGGTTCCCGACCTCGTCGTCGGCGAAGATGTAGCTTTCGATGGTGATGCTGCGTTCCGCCTTTTCCATGGCGGCGAGCCAGGCCGGATAGTTCTCGGTGGCGTCGCGCAACACGCGCACGCGGTTGCCCGCGATGAGCGGCGCACCTGCCGCTCGCGTGAGCGCCTGCTCGGCCATGGGCCGGAGCGATGTCCGCGCATGGGATGGGTCGATCCCGATCGGGGGCGTTTTTTGCACGGAGTCGCGAATGTCGCGCCATGTACCTCAGCGCGTTCGGTTTTGCACGGAGACATTGTTCTTGCAGGCTCAGGGCGTTATCCATCCCTGTACTCGCGAAGGGGATGAACATGACCGCGGCTGGACAGCAAAAAACGCGCACGGGCGTACCCGCGCGCACGGGACAGGCCGGCGGCACCCCTCCTCCCGAGAGCGGTGGCCTCATCAAGATGCCGCCGCGAAGGACGTGGATCTGGTTCCTCGCGCTGCTAGTCGCGAACTTCGTCCTCCTCCGCGTGCTGAAGCCCGGCGGCGAGCAGTCGATCACCGTGCCCTACACGCTCTTCAAGGAGGAAGTGCAGAAGGAGAACGTCGCCTCCATCTACAGCCGCGGCGACACGCTCACGGGACGGTTCCGGAACGACGTCACGTATCCCGCTCCGGGCGAGAAGGTCCCGCCCAACCTGGCAGCCGCGCGCGAACCGCCCAGGACGGCGAAAGGGTTCGCAACCACGCTTCCCGCTTTCGTCGATCCGGGTCTCGAGAAGTTCCTCATCGATCACCACGTCGAGATCAGCGCCCGACCCATCGAGGAAGAGCGCAGCCCCATCGCGACGTTGATCTACGGATTCGGGCCCGCGTTGCTCCTCATCGGCCTCTACGTGTGGATGTTCCGCCGGGCGGCGAAGCAAGGCGGCGGCATGGCCGGCCTGATGGGCATCGGCCAGAGCAAAGCGCGCCGCTACGATCAGGCCACCGACCAGAAGGTCACTTTCGACGACGTCGCCGGCATCGACGAGGCCGAGCACGAGCTGGTCGAGATCGTCGACTTCCTCCGTGACCCGGCGAAGTACACCCGCCTCGGCGGCGCTGCTCCCAAAGGAGTGCTCCTCATCGGCGCGCCCGGAACCGGCAAGACGCTCCTCGCGCGCGCCGTGGCGGGCGAGGCGAACGTGCCCTTCTTCTCCATGAGCGCCGCGGAGTTCGTGGAGATGATCGTCGGCGTCGGCGCGGCCCGCGTGCGCGACCTCTTCAAGCAGGCCCGCGAGCACGCTCCGGCCATCATCTTCATCGACGAGATGGACGCCATCGGCCGCGCGCGCGGGCAGATGTCCATCGGCGGATCGAGCGAGCAGGAGCAGACGCTCAACCAGATCCTCACCGAGATGGACGGCTTTTCCAGCCGCGAAGGCATCATCGTGCTGGCGGCGACCAACCAGCCGGACGTGCTCGACAAGGCGCTGCTGAGGCCTGGGCGATTCGATCGCCGCGTGGTGGTCAACCTTCCCGACAAGACGGGACGGGAAGCCATCCTCAAGGTGCACACGCGCAACGTGCCGCTGGCCATGGACGTCGATCTCGGCGGGATCGCGGGCGTGACGCCCGGCTTCTCGGGCGCGGACCTCAAGAACCTCGTCAACGAGGCGGCGCTGCTCGCCGCGCGGCTCGGACAGGACAAGGTGCGCGAGAAGGATTTCCTCGACTCGCTGGAGAAGATCGTGCTCGGGCCGGAGCGGCCTCTCCTCCTCAGCCGCGCCGACAAGGAGCGCATCGCATACCACGAGGGCGGACACGCCATCCTCGGGCTGGTGGTTCCGGGGGCGGATCCGGTCAACCGCGTCACCATCGTCCCGCGCGGGCAGGCGCTCGGGGTGACGTACCAGCGGCCGGACAGCGATCGGTACAACTATCCGGAGGCATATCTGAAGGCGCGGATCGTCGGGATGCTGGGCGGTCGCGCCGCGGAGGAGATCGTCTACGGCACGAAGACCACCGGCGCGGAGAACGACATCGAGCAGGCGACGGCGATCGCGCGGCGGATGGTGACGCGGTGGGGGATGAGCGACAAGCTCGGGCTCGTGCAGCTCGCGCCGCGCGAGAACCAGTACCTCGGCGGCGCCGGGGGCATGTTCGCGGGCGAGCGGCCCTACAGCGAGCAGACGGCGCGCGAGATCGACGCGGAAGTGCAGCGGATCATTTCCGAGAGCCACGAGGAGGCGCGGCGGCTGCTCACCGTGCATCGCAGGCAGCTCGACGCGCTCGCGACGGCGCTGGTCGCGCGGGAGACGCTCGGGGAGGAGGAGATCCTCAAGGTCACTGGATTGCCCCGTGCGCCGCAGCTCGGAACGGGGATGCTCCCCTCGGCCGAGGGGAACGGCAAGGATCGCGAAGCTGCGCATCGATCCCCGCTACTCGAGGAAGAAGTCCCGTAGCTCGCGATACGTCTCCTCCGGGGCCTCCTCCGGAAGATAGTGTCCACAGTCCAGCGCGCTGCCGCGGACATCGCTCGCCCGCTCGCGCCAGGTAGCGACGACGTCGAACGCGGGCGGGAGTCGGCCTCTGCCGCCCCAGAGCGCGAGGAGAGGACACGCGATCTTCTTCTCGAAGTCCGCCTCGTCGTGCCGCAGATCAATGCTCGCGGCAGCGCGGTAGTCTTCGCAGGTGGCGTGGATGGTCTCGGGGTTCTTGAAACAGCGGACATACTCGGCGATCGCCTCCGGGGAGATGGCCGAGGAATCGACGCCGCGGCCGAGGAAGCGGCTGCGCACGTAATACTCCGGGTCCGCGCCGAGGAGCCGCTCCGGAAAATCGTAAGGCTGGATGAGCAGGAACCAGTGGAAGAAGACGGTCGCGAGATACTGGTTCACCTGCTGGAACATCGCGACCGTCGGGACGATGTCGAGGACGCCGAGCTTGCGAACGCGCGCAGGGTGATCGAGCGCCAGGCGGTGGGCGACACGGGCGCCGCGGTCGTGGCCGGCGAGGAAGAACCGATCGAAGCCGAGGGAGGTCATCACCTCGACCTGGTCCTGCGCCATCGCGCGTTTGCAGTAGCCCGAGTGGTCGTCTCCACCGGGGGGCTTGGAGCTGTCGCCGTAGCCGCGCAGGTCGGTCGCGACCACGGTGAAGTCCGCGGCGAGGCGCGGGGCGATGCGGTGCCACATGACGTGGGTCTGCGGGTAGCCGTGCAGGAGCAGGAGCGGAGGACCCTTCCCGCCCCGCACCGCGTGGATTTTCGCGCCCGACGTTTCGATGGTGCTGCGGGTGAATTCCTCGAACATGGCGCCTCCGGGGGCGAGCCTACCGCCCTCGCGCGCGCCAGGCCCGTCACGTTCGCGCTGGCCGCGCCTATTCCCGATACCTCCGCTTGCCGCGAAGGCCTGGAAGAGGTGATCGATGATTCGTTCCGCGGTGGTGCTGTTGGCTGTGGCGCTCTCCCCCGCCGTCGCTCGCGCCGGCGACACGAGCCGGATCGTCTGCAACCTGGGCGCGTTCAGCAAGGCCGAGCGGGCCCGGCATCTCGAGCTGATCGCGATGCTCAAGGACAAGGTCGCCGAGATGCGCGAGCTCGAGCGCGGATACGCCTTCCGGTACTCGCCGGACCTGGTGCGCTCGCTCGCCGAGTGGACCACGCTCGAGACGAAGTGCTGCCCGTTCATCGATTTCGAGATCGAGCTCGAGCCGCAGCCCGGTGGCGCGTCCTGGCTCCGGCTCCTCGGCACCGAGGAAGTGAAGGAGTTCATCCGCACCGAATTCAACCCGCTCATCCAGATTGCCCGTCCGAGGGGAGCTTCCCTCTGGCAGCACGACGAGGCGCGGGCCGTTGCCGAGGCGCGCCGGACGGGAAAGCCGCTCCTCGTCGACTTCCGCGCCGACTGGTGCTCGGCCTGCAAGATGCTCGACGCGGACACGTGGGCGGACCCGGCGGTGCGCGCCGAGATCGCGGCGCACTACGTGGCGCTCCAGATCGACATGACGCCCGACGACGAGGGAACGAAGAAGATCGCCGAGCGCTACGGCGTTTCGGGGCTGCCGACCATCCTCGCCGGGAACCGGCGCATCACCGGATTCGTGCGTCCGGCGGCGATGCTCGAGGCGCTTCGGAGCCGCTGAGCACAGGTAAGCACCGGTGACGATGCGCCCGCCGCTCGCGCCGATGTAAGCTTCCCCGCGCAGTCCGCCGTCGCTGTCTGTCGGGTCCTTCGCGGGAGTCGTGCATGGCAAGCTTCGGGATGGTCGGTGTCGACTGGCAGGAACGACATCGGCGCGCAGATCACGCGGCACTCGCCGTGGATCCCCAAGGAGAACGTGCGCTGGTCCTACGCCTGGATCAAGGGCGCGGCCGGACCCGCTTCGCAGATGCAGGTGAAGAAGTTCTGCAACGCGATCCTGGAAGAGATGAAGCGCCACGGCGTGGCCGGGCAGAAGCTCGGCGTCGACTTCATCGACATCAACATGCTGCAGATCTTCCAGGAGGCGAAGATCCAGTGGGCCGACGGGATGACGCCCATGATGGAGGCGCGGGCAGTCAAGAACCAGGACGAGCAGGAGTGCCTGCGGATCGTCGGCGCCATCGGCGACGCGGCTCACTGGGAGACGATGAAATTCCTGAGACCCGGGATCACCGAGAACCAGGTGACCGGGCACATCATGAACTTCCTCTACTCCATCCCCGGGATGGAGGACGTGGAGGACGTCATCGTCTCCTCGGGGCCGAACACCTGGCCCAACTGGCGGAACTTCTCCGACCGGATCATCCGGCCCGGCGACATCGTCTTCATGGACCTCGCCGCACTGACGTGGAACGGTTACAAGTCCTGCTATTACCGGACGTATTGCGTCGGTAAAGAGCCCACGCAGGAGCAGAAGGACTACTACGCCAAGGCGCTCGGGTGGCTCTACGACTCGATCGAGGCGGTCAAGGCCGGCACCACTACCCGCGAGATCGCCAGCAAGTGGCCCTCCGCCAAGGAGGCCTGGGGATACGCCGAGGAGGACCAGGCCGCGGCGAACCTGTGGGGACACGGCCTCGGGCTCGCGCAGTACGACCCGCCCGTCATCTCGCGCATCTGGTCGCTCGAGCATCCGCTCGAGATCAAGCCGGGGATGGTGTTCGCGCTCGAGACGCAGCACGGGAAGACGCACCAGTTCGGCGTGCGCATCGAGGAGATGCTCATCGTGCATCCCGACCGGACGGAGATCATCTCCAACTTCCCCGTGAAGCAGATCACGGTCGTCGACCCCATCGCAGGTTACGGCGACCACGTGCGATGACGCTCACCGTCCCGCTCGAGTCTCCCGAGGCGGCCGACCCGGAGCGATTCGGGCCCAAGGCCGCCAATCTCGCCAGGCTCGCGCAGGCGGGGCTGCCGACGCCGGGCGGGGCCTGCATCGACGCGCAGGCCTATCGCGCACAGGTCGAGCACCTCGGTCTGTGCGTCGCGGCGCACGAAGCGGCCTCGGCCGATCTGCCGCTCGCGCGGCGCCGCGCGCTGGAAGTGCGGATGGGTCTCTTCCAGCAGCCGATCGCGGTGCCCGTTCTCGAGGCCTGGCAGGCGCTCGAGGGCGTCCCCGCGGCGGTGCGCTCCTCGGCGCTGGTAGAAGATCGCGCCGGAGCGAGCTTCGCAGGGCAATTCGAGAGCTATCTCGGCGTCGGGAGCGAGGCGGACTACCTGACCGCCGTGCGCGCCTGCTGGGCGGCGCTCTGGTCGGTGCGGGCGCTTCGCTATTTCGCGCTGCAAGAGATCGATCCGGCGCAGAACGCGATGGCCCTGCTCGTGCAGCCGTTCGTCGCCGCGCGAGCGGCGGGTGGAGGCCTCAGCCGCACGCCGGGCGGCGAGATGCTGCTCACGGCCGCGCCTGGACCGGGCTCCGCGATTGCGCAGGGCGAGGTGGTGCCCGATCGATATCTCCTCGATCGCGACGCCGTCGTGCTCGAAGCCGAGGCGGGGCGATCGCAAACGGCAGCGGGTTGTGCGCATGAGCGAGCCCTCCCGCGCGCTCGCAGCGCGTGTCTCGATCGGTCGCAAGCTTCTGCTCTCGGATCCCTTCTCCTTCGCGCCGAGCAGTTGCTTGCCCATCCTGTCGAGATCGAGTGGGTCCTGGGGGCGAACGGCTTCCAGCTCGTCCAGGCGCGGCCGCTGCGCGTCGAGGCCGCGGTCGCCGTCGCCGAGCCGCGGAACTCCGATCGCGTCCTGAGAGGCCAGCCCGCCGGCATCGGCCGCGCCACAGGACGCTCCTGCGTGATCCGCTGCGAGTGCGAGCTCGGCCGCGTCGCGCCCGGCGACGTCCTCGTCACCAAGGTCGCCGGGCCGGGATTGAGCCACGTCCTCGCCACGGTCGCGGGCGTCGTGACCGAGCTGGGCGGCAGCACCTCGCACCTCGCCTCGCTCGCCCGCGAGCGAGGGATCCCGATGGTGCTCGGCGCGCCCGACGCGACCCTCCGCATTCCCGATGGCGTGGAAGTGACCGTCGATGGCATTCTCGGAAGCGCGCGCTGGCAAAGGAGGCCGCGTGCCCCACAGAGCGAAGGTCGTCCTGACGGACTACGTGTGGGACTCCCTGGACGTGGAGCAGAAAGCACTGGAGGGGCTCGCCGACCTCGTGGCGCTGCGCGCGAAGACGCCGGATGAGTTCCTCGACGAAGCCGCGGATTGCGACGCGCTCCTCAACACGTACGCCGGCCCCATCACGGCCCGGGTGATGGAGCGCATGCCGAAGTGCAAGATCATCGCGCGGTACGGAATCGGCGTCGACACCATCGACGTCGACGCCGCCACCGCCGCCGGCATCATCGTGACCAACAACCCGACCTACTGCATCGAGGAGGTCGCCGAGCACACCATGGCGCTCCTGCTCGCCTGCGCGCGCAAGGTCCCCTTCTACGACCGCATGGTACGCGCCGGTAAGTGGGCGGTGCCGCCGG
>VBKL01000119.1 GCA_005879805.1 Deltaproteobacteria bacterium
GAGCGCTTGCTTGCCATTGCCTCGTCCTCCGGGCGCAAACATCGGCACCGGGGGCTGCGGTTTCCAGCGCCGGGAGCGCCCGGCCGGCAGCTCGCGCCCGCGAATCCGCCGCGATTGCGGCGATTCAAGCGATCAGGCCTGGATCGGAAGCCGCGCCGGGCTCCAGCGCAACGACAGCGAGTCGGCGAGGACGAGGTCCTTTTCGCCGCTCAAAAGGAGCTGCCGGAAGGACTGGCCGTCTTTCTCGCGGGTCCCGTTGGTCGAGGCGGTATCGATGGCCCACACCTCGTCGTCGACGGAAAGCAGGACGAGGTGGACGCGGGAGAGGTTGCCCTCGTCGAAACCGCCGGTTGCGCAGCGATCGTCGCGGCCGACCAGGATGCCGCGCTCGAGCTGATCGCTCCACACCGCATGCGTCGACGTCAGGTCTCCCGTCTGCGGCGAGGAGGAGCTGATGGTGATGGTCGCGAGCCGCACCGCGCCGGCAGACGGAGCCGCGCGCGATTTCAGCGGCTGCGCCGGCGGCAGGATCTCCTGGTTCCGCGGGAAGAAGCCGCCGAACGTCTCGTCGGGATCGTCGGACCAGGGACGAGTCGACGGACCAGTCGGAATGAGGAAGAGCGTGTAGCTCGCCACCTGCAGGAAGAGCGGACCCTTCGAGGCGACCGCTTCGCAACGGCGGCCTTCTTCGCTGAGGAGCCCGAGACGCGAGCGGAGGTCGATGGCCCGCAGGTGGATCTTCCCCTTCGGCGTGCGCGTGGCGCGAATCAGGACGTGGCGGAGCGAGACGTCGGAGTCGCGCGAGAGCACGAAATCGCAGCGCTCGTGGCGCCCGACGATGAGATGGGCGATCCCTGTCTGCGGCAGCCGCAAGTGGGCGTGAGCGTCGAAGAGGCCGTTGCCGTCCACGGCGGCGACGAGGACGCCTTCGCCCGGCTGGGCATCATGGGCGGCCTTCAATGCATCGAAATGGCGGCGGAATACCGAGGCGAGAGGATCCTCGGCGAGGGTCCCCCAGTGCGGAGCGAGCGGGAGGTCGTCCGGAGGACCCTCATGCATGCGAAAGAGAGTACCAGAGGTCCAAATCCCGAGTCGCCTCCCTTCGGATAGACTGACGGAACCCCGCGAAAGGACGTAGACGTGCTGCGCGAAATTGCCGATCGGGAGGTTCCCAAAAACGTCGAGACCACGGCCGAGCTGAAGGTCGGGTATCAGGGCGAGACGGGAGCTTTCGGCGAAAGCGCGGCGGCGGCGCACGGCGGCATCCCGGTTCCCTACGCCAGCTTCGAGAAGCTGCTCGAGGGGCTCGGCACCGGCGCGATCGACGAGGCGGTGATTCCGCTCGAGAACGCGGTGGTGGGAGCCATCACCGAGGCCCTCGAGCCGCTCGCGGCGGCGGTGACCCGCGGTCTCGACCTGGTGGCGGTGGGACTGACCAGCGTCCCGGTGCGGCTCGCACTCGCCGCCAAGCAAGGCACTCCGCTCGGCGACGTGAAGCGGGCATGGTCGCATCCGGCGGCGCTGCGCCAGTGCACGGAGCGGCTCGCGGCGATGGGGATCGAACCGGTGGTCTGCTTCGACACTGCCGGAGCCGCGCGCATCATCGCCTCCGATGCCTCGACGGATGCGGCCGTCTGCTCGCGCCACGCTGCCCAGCGCGCGGGCCTGACCGTTCTGGTCGAGGACCTTTCCGATCGCGAGCAGAACAACAGCCGTTTCGTCCACCTGCGCATGGCCGACCACGCGCGCGCGCAGGTGCCGCTCGCTTTCCTGCGCACGAGCTCGATGACGGCGACCACCAAGCTCGACGTGCTCACCGGCGCGACGCTCCTCCCCCTCGCCGGAACGGCGGAGCATCCCGTGCGCATGTGGGTGCTTGGCGCCGACGCCGCTCGCCTCGTCGCGCTCGCTCCCGCACGCGACGTGCAGGTGGTCTCGCTCGGGCAGCCCGCGGCGCACGCGGCGCGCATTCCGCCCAAGGAAGGCACCGCCCCGGCCGTGAAATCGCTGCCGCACGCCACGGCGCGCCGCGCCCCGACCGTCATCGAGGTGGGCCCGTTCAAGGTGGGCGGCGGCCATCGCGCGATGATCGCCGGACCGTGCTCGGTGGAATCGCGCGAGCAGATGCTGCGCATCGCGCGCGAAGTCGTTTCTTGTGGCGCGACGGCGCTGCGCGGAGGCATTTTTAAACCTCGTACAAATCCGTATGCATTCCAGGGACATGGCCTCGAGGCCCTGGACTGGCTGGTCGAAGCCGGCAGGGAGACGGGCCTGCCGATCGTCACCGAAGTGATGGCGGTCGATCAGGTGCAGGCGGTCGCGGAGAAGGCCGACGTCCTGCAGATCGGCGCGCGCAACATGCAAAACTTCGATCTGCTGCGCGCCGTGGGCAAGGCAGGGCGGCCGGTGCTCCTCAAGCGCGGCGCGGGCGCGACTACCGACGAGTGGCTCGGCGCCGCCGAGTACGTGATGGCGAGCGGCGAGAAGCGGGTCATGCTCTGCGAGCGCGGCATCCGTACCTTCGAGACCTCCACCCGCAACACGCTCGACCTCGGCGGCATGCTCGCCGTCCGGCCGCTCACGCATCTGCCGCTCCTCGCCGATCCGTCGCATGCCGCCGGCCGGGCCGATCTCGTCGAGGGTCTCGCGCGGGCGGCCTGGGCCGCCGGAGCGGACGGCCTCATCGTCGAGGTGCACGACGATCCGGCGCGGGCATTGAGCGACGCGGAGCAGGCCCTGGTACCGCAGCGCTTCGCGGAGCTGGCGCGCGCCATCGATCTGAATCCCGACGCCCGGCTCTCGCTCAGCCAGCTGCGCGCCTGGGTGGACGCAATCGATCACGACATCGGCGCGCTCGTGCGCAGGCGGCTCGAGGTGGCCGTCGCGGGCAAAGCCCGCTCCTCCTTTGAGGTCCGGAAAGGGAATGCGCTCGGCGCCGGGGATCGATACAAGCCCGCGCGTGGAAGCGACCACCACGACGGCGGCGGCGGCAAGGGCGGAGCGTCCCTGGGGCGTCGTCATCGCCCTCTTTGCGCTCTACTTCATCTGGGGCTCGACCTATCTCGCGATCCGGTTCGCGCTCGACGGATTCCCGCCGCTCCTCATGTCCGGCGCCCGCTTCGTGGTGGCCGGCGCCGTCCTTTATCTGCTCTTGCGCACCAGGGCGCCGAGGCCGTCGGCGCGCGAGTGGGGAGCCTCCGCGGTGGTCGGGACGCTGCTCGTCTGTGGCAATGCTTGTGTTGTGGTCGCCGAGCAGTGGGTCTCGTCTGGCGTCGCGGCAGTCGCCATCGCCTCGATGCCGATCTGGGCCCTGATCATCGCGGGGCTGTGGGGCCGCTGGCCCGCGAAGCTCGAGTGGGTGGGGCTCGCCGTCGGCATGTGCGGCGTTCTGCTCTTGCAAGGGCGCGGCGATCTGCGCGCCTCGCCCGCCGGCGCCGTCGCCCTCCTCTTCTCCACGCTGAGCTGGGCGCTCGGGTCGATGTGGAGCAAGCGGCTCCCGATTCCCCGCGGACCGATCGCGAGCGCCTGCGAGATGCTGTGCGGCGGCGGCGTGCTCCTTTGCGCCGCGCTGATCCGCGGAGAGCGTTTCGCCGCGACGCCGGGTCCTCGCGCGCTTGCCTCTTTTGCCTATCTCGTCGTCTTCGGCTCGATGGTCGCGTACAGCGCGTATGCGTACCTGCTCCGGACGGTCAAGCCGTCGCTCGCGACGAGCTACGCCTACGTCAATCCCGTCGTGGCGGTGGGGCTCGGCGCGCTGTTCGGAGGCGAGTCCTTCGCGTCCGCCTCGATCGGCGCGCTCGCGCTCATTCTCGCCGGGGTGGGCATCGTCGCGGCGCAGAGAAGCGGACCCTGACGGCTATTCGACGATCGGGCGGCTCAAGGCGATACGGAGATGCTCCGCTCGAGGAAGGCCGTACCGCCCCGTCCGTCGCGAACCACGACCCAGAGCCTCAGCGGCCCGGTCGCGGACGGCGCCGTCCAATCGACGAAGGTATCGGCGGGCTCGCCCGTCGCCGTCGTGTCGGTCGAGCGCAGCGAGCTGAGCGAGCCGGCGGTGGCGAAGAAGCTGTACCCGAGCTTCTCGGGACCGTCCGCCGTCGCCTCCTTCGCGTCCGGCGCCGGGACCGGCGTGAGCCGCTGCACGGAGCTCGGCGGAACCGCGGTCGTGCCATCCGCGGCGATATCGACGCCACCATCCGGTCCGATGCGGATCGAGGCGAGATCCGGATTCCGGTTTGCAGGCCGCGAATCGTCGTGCACGACGATGGTGGTGTAGCCGCGGACGATCTGCAAAGGCCCGCCGTCCGCGCCGGCCGGACCGCCGTCAGGTTCGGTGTGCGCCGGTGCGGTCGCCGCGAATCCGATGATCACGGCAATGCCTTCCTGCAAGACAGCCGCATCGGGCGTCCCGCCGTCCGCGGAGGCGGAAAGGACGGGCAGGAATCGGGGGTCGCCGAGATCGAAGACCGCGGAGGTGTCGCCGGCGGGAGGAAGGTCGACGCCTTGCGCACCGGGGCAGTCGAGGGTCGGGGAGGGCGTCGGATTCTGGTCGATGCAGAGCGCGAAGCGCACCGACGTCGGGGCGCCCGAAGGCTCGACCGCGAGCGCGGTGAAGGTGGCGCGCGGAGGCACGCCGCCGTCCGTGACGACGAGCTCCGCGGGATCGGCGCGGACGGCGAGGACCCGCAGCTTGACCACCTCCGACTGCTTCTCGAGGTCGGTCGCGCACCCGGCGCAGGCCAGCGAAACCATCAGCGCCGCGCGCATCAGAACGATCCCTTGAGACCGAGTGTGGGAATCACCGGCAGCCCGCGGAACTGCTCGCGCTGCGAGAAGTCGTAGTTGTAGAGGGTGCCTTCGACCGACCTGCGGTTCGACGCGTTGAGCACGTCGAGATACGCGTCGAGCGTCCAGGCGTCGAAGGTCCAGACCTTGTCGGCGCGCACGTCCAGTTGCTGGAAATGCTGCAGGCGCGCGCTGTTCGTGAGCCCGTAGATGGGAACGTAGACGTCCTGCTGCGCGGCGTATCGCGAGCCGACGACCGGGGTGTCGGGATTTCCGCTGATGTAGCGGAAGCGCGCGCCAATCTGCCAGCCGCCGCCGAGCGCGTAAGAGGCGATGATCGTCAGGTTGTGCGTTTGATCGAAATCGAAGAAGCGCTGCGGCTCGCCGGGGCGATCGACCCGGTCGCTGCGCGAGAGCGTATAGGCGATCCAGCCGAAGAATCGCTCGGTGAGCGATTTGCGCAAGAGCAGCTCGAGTCCGTAGACGCGTCCCGCGCCGGCGTTGTCGAGAAGGACGGGCACCGTCTGGCCGCCGATGACCTCGGTCGCGTCCGAGCGCACGATGAGATCGGTGAGCTTCTTGTAGAACCCCTCGACGCTGAAGAAGACGCCGGGCAGCGGCCGCAGCTCGCCTCCGGCAGTGACCTGGAAGGCGCGCTCCGGCAGCACCTCCGGGTTCCCGAACGGGCGGGTGGCGTCGCCGTTGCGCGCGCCCTCCGAATACAGACCGACTCCCCCCTTGAGCGACCAGAGCGGCGTCGGCTCGTAGCGCACGGAGAGGCGCGGCGTCACCGTGTAGGTGGTCCTGCGACCCTGCACCGCGAGCCCGTAGACGTAGGCGTCGAAGCGCAGCCCGGGCGTGACGGTGAGGCCGCGCAGGGGCTGCCAGCGCGCTTCCGCCCACAAGCCCAGCGAAAAGCGGTTCACGAGCGCGGCCGGAAAAGTGGTGAGCGGCTCGTCCACGCGAGGGCCCTGGTTGTTGAACTCGCCCTCGCGGAAGAGGAGCGACTGGCGGAAGACCGCTCCCACGAGGAGGCGCCGGTTGGCGACGTCGACGCCGGCGGAGATGCCGAGGTCGTCGCCCAGGGCGAGGTTTCCCGTGCTGCGCAGGAAGAGATCGTGACCGTCGAGCGAGAAGCTCTCGTTGCCGAGCTGGAACCGGAGATTGAGCTTCTCGAACATGGCGATGGTTTCGAGGGAGAAGGGGCCGTTCCGGTAGCCGTGCTTGACCCGCAACTGCTGGAAGCCGGTCTCGGTATCGATCGAGCCGCTGACGTTCGGGTCCTGATCGGGAGGGCGGCGGACGAGCAGGCCGAGCACGTCGTCGGAGGTGAGCGCGAGGAAGGCGAGCGAGTGCGCGCTGCCGGGCGGCCGGTAGTCGAGGCGGAACTGGGCATCGTAGTAGCGGGGCGCCACGGTGAGGCCGACGTCGCCGTCCTTGGGCACCACCGCTCGGAGGATGTAGTCGATGTAGCTGCGCCGGCCGGCGATGGCGAAGGTGAGCCCGGGCGCTCCGGGGACCGCCGCCTCCAGCATCGCGCTCGCCTCGAGCAGGTTGAGGTTGGCGTAGCCGTGCAGCTCTTCGCGGAGCTTGCGCGTCTTCACTTCGACGAGCCCGCCGGTGAGGTCGCCGTACGTCGCGCTGAAGTTGCCCGGGATGAACTCGATCCCTTCGAGGAGGTCGGGGTTCACCGTGCTGGAGAGCGCGCCGAAGTGGTAGAGCAGCGGAATCGGCTCGCTGTCCAGGTAGACGAGGGAATCGCCCGGTTTGCTGCCGCGGATGACGAGCAGGCCGCCGCCGATGGGACTGGTGCGCGCGACTCCGGGGAGATCCTCGACGACCTTCAAGGCGTCGCCCTGCGCTCCGGGGATGCGCTGGATCTCCGTCGTCGGGATCGCCGTCTGCGAAACCTCCTGCCTCTCGCGCTCGCCGGTGATGGTGGCCTCGTAGGGGCTCTCGTAGAGCGGCTGCAGGAGATAGAGGACCTCCTTGCGGCGTCCTTCCGCGATCTGCTCTTCCGTCTCGAATCGGCGGTAACCGGGCGCGGCGATGGCGATCCGCTGCGCCCCCACCGGCACGCCGCGCAACTCGAAGCGGCCCTCGGCATCGGTGACGGCGCCCAGATCGGTGCCGGCGACCGTCACTTCGATGCCGGAAAGCCGCCGCCGCGTTCCCCGCTCGCGCACGACGCCTGACAAGTTGACCGGCTGTGCCTGTGCGGTACGCGGGCCGGACGAAGCGTGGGGAGGCTCGATGAAATTGAACGCGTACTGGATGCGGACCGGGATCAGCTCGTCCCCGCGGCGTGCTGGGGCGAAGTGGAGCGTCCGCGCGGCGGCCAGCGCGGCCTCGTCGAATCCCGGCTGTGGCGGCGTCGCAACCTCGGCTGCGGTGACGTTCCCCTCCGCGTCCACGTCGAGACGCACGACGACGCGCGCCGCTCCGGTCGCGCCGGGTGGGTACCCGGCTACGACGGGCTCGCCGATCGGCTGCGGAGGCGTGATCGCCGCTTCTTGCGGCGCCGGTCTGGACGGCGCGGCGGGGTCGGGGACGGCTTGTGCGGCTGCACGCAGCGCCAGGGCGCAGATCAGGAATGGCAGCAAGGCTTTCGGCAAGCGAACGGTCAACGCGGCTTGGGCAGGCGCATGCGTCGGCGCTCGTCGGCGAGCTTTCCCAGGCGTTCGAGCGCTTCGGCGGGGCGCGATTCCAGCTCGTCGGCGAGCGCACGCAACGCCAGCGAGAGATCCCGCGCCGCCGTCGGGACGTGGCGATTGAGCGCCGCGGCGCCGGAAACGGTGCCGTCGCCCGCCAGCCGCGTCGTGTCGCGGAAACCGCCGGCGGCGAGCGCGCGCGCCAGCTCGGATTCCGATGCGTCGCGAAGCGCCTCCACCACCGCGGCGGCAGCGAGGTAGGGCAGGTGCGAGGCGTAGGTGACGGCGCGATCGTGCGTCGAGGGATCGATGTCGAGGAGCGACCCGGCTCCCGCGGCGAGCCACAGATCGCGCACGGCGGCGTCGGCGGCGCCGCGTCCCTCCGCGCGGCCAACCGGTGGGCAGATGGCCACCGTCGCGCCCTGGAAGAGTCGAGCGCGGCCTCTTCCGGGCTCGAGCCTTGCTCGATCGCGCCCGCCTTCGTCGCCAGGCGCAGCGACTCCGGATCGAGGTCGACGCCGAGGATCCGCAGCGAAGGGCGCCGGTCGCGGAGGGCGAGCGCGAGGGAACCGCCGATGAGCCCCAGACCCACGATGGCGATGCGGTCCATGGACGCGGTTGTATACCGGAGGTGGGTGCGGCGCGCAGGTCCGCCGCTTGTGGACTCCGCCCCTCCTTGCGGACGATGGCGGCATGCTGCGCTGGAAAAAGGTCTACGACCGGGCGACGGTGCTCGACAAGGCGGATCGCGCGCGAGGCCGCGGAAGCGTCCGCAAGGCCATCCGTGGCTACACCACGATTCTCACGCACGATCCCGCCGACCATCAGGTCCACGCCCGCGTGGCGCCGCTGTTCGCGAAGACGCGGCGCTGGGACGACGCTCGCAAGAGCTTCGATGCCGCGGGCGAGGGATTCCTCAAGCAGGGATTCGCCGACAAGGCGATCGCCGTGTGGACGGCGGCGGCCCAGCACTTCCCCGAGGACGTGGAGTACTGGGAGCGGATTGCCAACGAGAACTTGCGCCGCGGTCGGCGGGCAGATGCCGTCAATGCGCTGTTGCAAGGGCGGTCGCAGTTCCGCGGGCGCCGCCAGCGCGCGACGGCGATCATGCTGCTCCGCCAGGTGCTCGCGGTGGAAGCGTTCCACTTCGAGGGGACCATCGATCTGTGCTCGCTGATCTCCAAGGAAGGCCCGGCGGGGAAGGCGGAGGCGGAGCGCCTGCTGCGGTGTCTCGAGCGGTGGGTGACGCACCGGGCGCTGCGGCGGAAGTTGCGGCTGGCGCAGTTGAGGCTGGCGCCGAGCTTCCAGCGGGCGGTGGCGTGGGCGACTGCCAGCTAGCGGCTGGCACGTCAACGTCAACGCGATCCAATTACGCCGTTTCAAGTTGCGAGCCCTGTAACTTTCCCGCCCCACCGCCCCAAATAGCGACGCTGAAGGTGCCGCGCATCCCCGCGCCCCGTCCGCCGGCTGCGACCTTGCCATCGCTCCGGGACTCGCGCCCGCACATGGGGGGCCAGTTAGCGTCTTTCCCGTAAACGATCGGCATCCCTGGAGGAAGGCAATGGAAAGCCTTTACTTGTGGCCGGCGAACCCCGCGGCCTCGTTGCTTGTGCTAGCCATCCTGGCGCAAGTTTTCTTGTACGCGGCGCGTCACCCGATGCACCGCGCGTTCGCCGCGCTCGGCCGGCTGTTGTCCGGCGGATTCCGCGTGGCGGCGCGCTTCTGCAAGTCGGTGTCCACGGCCATCGCCCAGCGCGATCGCGAGATGCTGGCCGACGCCGGCAAGGGCGACGCGGAGGCGCGCATCGCCCGTGAGTTCCGCCGCATCGAGGGCACCTACTCCAAGGAGCTGGCCCGCTATCCGGACCTGCACCGGCGCATGGACGAGGTGACCGCCAAGATCGACGCCGACTACAAGGAGTGCAGCACCGCGACTCCCACGCCCCCGGGCTGGGCCGAGGCCACCGCCGCCGTCGCCAAGATGGAAGGCAGCGGCGACCGCGTGGTGCACAAGCTCCTCGAGGAGATCCACCGCACCGCCAAGGACGCCGAGAAGAAGGCGCTGAGCGAGGTGCGGGAGACCAACTCCAAGCGCCACAAGATCCTCTCGGGCATGGCTCCGATGTGGAAGGAGCTGAAGAACCTGGTGGTCGAGTCGGGCCGGTCGGTGACCAAGGCGCTCGAGTCGACCAAGCGGATCGACGGCTACATGGAGTCGTACGAGAAGATCCGCAAGTCGGAGCCCAAGGCCATCCGCGCGGTGGGTTGGGCCTCGACCCAGCTCTTCGTGGTCTCGCTCCTCGTCCTCGCCATCGCGATGGGCGGCGCGTTCGTCAACTTCAACCTCATCGCCCTGCCGATGAGCGAGCTCGTTCCTTCGGGCAGCCGCATCGGCGGCATGCCGGTGTCGACGGTGGCGGCGCTCGTCGTCGTCCTCATGGAGATCGCGGCCGGCATCTTCGCCATGGAGATGCTCGGCGTGACGAGCTTCTTCCCCAAGCTGGAGAACTTGCCCGCGTCGCGGCGGCGGATGATCCTCGTCGTCTCGCTCGGCGGCCTGGTGCTCCTCGCCGGCATCGAGTGCTCGCTGGCGGTGCTCCGCGAGCAGATCGTCGCCTCGGCTACGGCGCTGAAGTCGGCGCTCGCGGGCGCGGCGGACCACACGGTGGCGGACCCTGCCTCCTCGCGCATCCCGGTGGTCGGCCAGGCGGTGCTCGGCTTCATCCTGCCGTTCATCCTCGCCATGGTGGCGGTGCCGCTCGAGACGCTGATCGCCACGGGCGGCCACATCGCGCTGTCGATCGCGACGGGGCTGTTCCTCGTCTCCGGGACGCTGTCGCGGCTGCTCGCCCAGGGCGCGCGCCACGGCGCCGAGGCCCTGCGCCACGGGTACGACATCCTCATCGTCATCCCGCTGCAGATCGAGCGCATCGTGCAGAGCAACATGGGCAAGGGTGAGCGCGAGGGGCGAGAAGGGCGCGCCGCGCTGCGCCCGCAGACGGAGGGCCGTCGATGAAGAACCTCATGCTGGTTCTCTTCGCGTCGGGCCTCTTCGCCTGCACGAACAGCCGCAACTACGCGCAGGCGGTGGTCGCGCTCGTCGACGTGTCGGGGACGTACGCCGACCAGAAGCCGGACGTCGTCAACGTCATCAAGCGCGGAATCCTGCCCAAGCTCATGCCGGGCGATAGCCTCTACGTCATCCGCATCGACGACGAGAGCTACAAGAAGGACAACATCGAGGCCGACCTGAACCTCGACGTCCGGCCCTCGCGGGCGAATGCGCAGAAGCTCGCCTTCGCGCGCAAGTTGCAGGACTTCGCCAACCGCCCGCAGCGCGCGCGCCACACCGACATCCGCGGCGCCATGATGCTCGGCGCGGAGTACCTCAAAGAGACCGGCGCGGCGACGCGCACGATGGTCGTCTTCAGCGACATGGAGGAGGACCTGCCCAAGGGCGTCAAGCGCGACCTTGCCGCCGACGAGTTCGCCGGAATGCGCGTCCTCGCCATGAACGTGAAGAAGCTCAGCGCCGACAACGCGAACCCGACGGCTTATCGGGCGCGGCTCGCGGGGTGGAAGCAGCAGGTCACCTCGCACGGCGCGAAGGAGTTCCAGGTGGTGCTGGAGCCAGATCGCCTGGACGAGCTGCTCGACCGGCGGTAGCGGCCAGGTTGCGCGCCGCTTCAGGCGGCGCCGCCAAGGAAGCGCGCGGGGCCGGTTCCCCGCGTTGCTTCGGGCTTGGACGCGGTCACGAGCGTCGTGCCGGCGAACGGGTTGCCGTACCAGAAGCGCCACCCGAGCCCCCGGCGAGCGATGCGCGTAGCGCCGAGGCCAAGGAGCGTCCGCGCGTAGACGGCGGTCGCGCGGATGTCGGCGATCGCCAGGCGCCCACCCGGCTTCAGCACGCGGAAGGCCTCGGCGATCGCCTTCGCGCGGTCCGCGTTCGAAGAGATGTTGTGGATGGCGAGGCTCGATACGACGAGGTCGAACGCGCCTTCCGGAAACGGCAGCGCCCGCATGTCGCCGGTGTGGATTTCGATCCGATCGCCCACTCCTTCGAGCGAGGCATTGCGCAGCGTCACCTCGCTCGAGTTCCCGGACTGATCGAGCTTGCTCCACAGATCGACGCCCGCGGCTCGACCGGCGCGCAACCGGCGCGCGACGGCGGTGAGGACGGCGCCGCGCCCGCAACCCATGTCGAGCACCTGCTCGTCGCCGCGAAGCCGCAGCCCGTCGAGGATCTCTTCCCAGACAAGGAACTTGCCGCGCGTCGTCGTATGGAAAAAGCTCGCCGCGTTGGCGAGAAAGAACACCGCGTAGAACGCGAACATCGCCGCCGGACGGCCGCTGTCGTTCCACCAGGAGACCAGAGAGACCGCGAGGCTGGCGGTGCCCACTGCGGCGAAGGCAACGAGAGCGTACGGTGCGTCGTAGCCGTAGTTGCCGCGCCGTTCCATGGTGAGCGCCAATTCAGTGCCGCCTACCCGCAGGCTGCGCTTGCAGGCCCGGCGCGTCTGAGGGCCTTTTGTGCGCCGCCCTGATCCGCACCCTCTCCGTGGCATCGACATTGGGGGCGACGAGCTTCTTCATCGCGTAAGCGACCTGGCGGAACTCCTCGCCACAAGATTCGGCCCGCTCCTTGGGCAGGTACCCCTTCGCCACGATCCCCTGGAACGACTGCGGATTGCTTCCGTAGGCAATGCAGAGGACGTTGTAGAACCGCTGCGATCCCAGGCCGTGGACGTCGGAGAAGTCGCTCTCGTCCAGCTTCTGGCCCATCGAGTCCTGCAGGTACATCCAGGTGGCGCCGCTCAGCACCCGGCGCGCGATGCCCTCGCCGGCGCTCAGCAACAGGAAGGCCGCGACGTTGTCCGCGGCATCCTCCTCGCGGCCGAGAATGGGGACCTCGAGCAGGTCGAAGAGCGCGTGGCTCGTCTCGTGGAGCAGCACGAATGCGACGCCGCCCATGAACGCGACTTCTGCTGGAATCCCGTGCGCCGCCGCGCCGCCGGAAGCCTGCTCGAGATCGGCGACGTACTCGTAGCAAAAGGTGACCGTCTTGTCGGAAGGCTCGTACCAGGCGTTGGACTCGCCGTCGCAGCTGGCGAACTTGATTCGCAGAGGCTCGGGGAGCCGGAGCGCGCTCAACGCCTCGGAGAACTGCTCCAGGGCGCGCGCTTTCCGCAGCCGGTCACGTAGATGCTCGTGCTCCGGCTTCGTGGGAGGCTCGTAGGAGCCGAAGAACATGCCGGTCCTGCCCTTGCCTGGGGCCTTCGGGGCTGCACGCTTCTCGCCGGCCGCGGCCTCGCCCAGCGCGAGCGCCACGAGCGAAACGAGAGCGAGCGATCGCATCACGAGCACCTCCCGTTCTTCAGTGGCTGCAGTCGCCCGGCTGAATCCCCGCGGCCCAGCGTAACGCCCCACGCACGTGCGCGAGGAAAAGCGGTTCCGACCAGCTCTCCGTAGTGTGGCCGAGCTCCGTGTAGGCGGAGCGGCCCCCCTCGAACTCGTGACACCACGCCATCGGATGGTCGGCTCCCATGGCGCCGCCCTGGTAGCTGGTCTCGTCGATCGAGAGGAGCACGTGCACGCGACCCCGGGGGGAGGCGCGGAAGTTGTACCACTCGTCGGTTCGCGTCCAGCGGTCGGGTAGGGACGTGGTCGCGGGATGCGCCGTGTCCTGTCGCACGAGCGCCGCGGCCTGGATGGCCGGATGACTGACGAACTCGGCGCCGAGGAGTTGCAGGTACCAGGGCCAATTGTGCCCGGTATCGGCAGCGGAATGGACGCCGAGGAATCCTCGACCGCCGCGTATGTAGGCCTGCAGCGCGTCCTGCCCGGCCTTGTCGAGCACCTCGCCAGTTGTGTGCAGGAACACGACCGCCTTGACGCCTCGCAGTCGGTCCGGCGTGAAGGCTGATGGGTCCTCGGTCGCGAGCACGGAAAGACCTTCGCGCGAGGCAAGATCGCGCACCGCCGCGAGCGCTGCGGGAATCGATTCGTGGCGGAACCCAAGGGTACGCGTGTAGACGACCAGATCCGCCTGCGAGGCGCCTGCATCTGCGGTCACCGTGCCGCTCGCGCATCCCGCAGCGCCGAGGGCTGCGGTCAGGGCGGCGCACACGCACCAGAGACACTGCATGGCTTGGGGATACCACCGTCCTGTTCGCGCTGTCGTCCCGGGCGGACGCGTCGCGTCAGGGAGACGCGCGACTTGAATCGGCGAACAACCGGCACGCTTTCCTGACGAGGGCCCTCACGGCCGTGTAGAGAAACCCCAGCAACACGAAGGCGAGAAGCCCGCGCTCGCACCAATGCGCGATGTGCCATCGCCAGCAATCCACCTGGTACGAGTGGCCATGATTGCTGATGTAGCAGAAACCCGCTGCCGCGGCTTCCGGTCGCTCGGTACCGCCCGGAACCAGGAAGATGGGCAGCAGGAAAACGATCACGAACGTCACGCCGGCGACGACTTCAGCGCCTTTCTTCAGCCGGTGCCATCGCGTGACCTCAGTGCGCGTCGACGAACCCCCCGTGCCGCTCCAGGAAGGTCTCGTAGTCCCCTGCGAAGTCCTCGAGCTTCCCGTGCGTGAAGCCGAAGATCCGCGTCGCGGTGGTGCTGATGAGGTCGCGATCGTGGGCGACGAACAACACCGTCCCCGGGTAGTTCTGTAGCCCGTCCGCCAGCGCGCTGATCGATTCCAGATCGAGATGGCTCGTCGGCTCGTCGAGCACGAGCACGTTGGGCTGCACCAGCATGAGCTTGCAGAAGAGGAGCCGCACCGCCTCGCCGCCGCTCAACGCCTTGGTCGGCTTCATCCCCTCGTCGCCGCGGAAGAGCATGCGCCCGAGGAGCCCACGGATCTGCTCGTTGCCGGCGCTCGGATCGATGTCGTGCAAGTAATCGAAGCAGGTGGTGTTGTTGGGGATGATCGGCCGCACGTCCTGCGGCATGTAACCGATCTGCGCCTCGTGACCCCAGATCACCTTGCCTTTGTCCGGCTCGATCTCGCCCAGCACGGTGCGAAGGAAGGTGGTCTTGCCGACGCCGTTGCGTCCGACGATGGCGACCTTCTCGCCCTTGGTGACGAGTGCGGTGAAGTCCTTGAAGAGCGGCTTTCCCTTCTCGAATCCCTTGGCGAGGCCCTCCACCGTGAGCGTCTGCTTCCCGCTCGGCCGCTTCTGCTCGAACTTGATGAAGGGCCGCGCGATGTTCGACTTCTTCACGTCGGCGAGCGAGAGCTTCTCCAACTGCTTGATGCGGCTCTGCACCTGGGAAGCGCGGGTTCCCGCCGAGAAGCGCGCCACGAACTCCTGCAATTGCTCGCGCTTCTTCATCTTGTCGGCGTTCTCGGACTCGATGCGCGAGCGGACCTGCGCCTTGGCGCGCACCATGTTGTCGTAGTTGCCGCCATACGTGATGATGGTCTCGTAATCGATGTCGGCGATGTGCGTGGTGATGGCGTTGAGGAAGTGGCGGTCGTGGGAGATCACCACCAGCGTGCCCTCGTACTTCTCGAGGAAGTCCTCCAGCCAGTGGATGGAGTCGATGTCGAGCGAGTTGGTGGGCTCGTCGAGGAGCAGCGCGGTCGGCTTGCCGAACAGCGCCTGCGCGAGCAGGACGCGGACCTTGTCCCCGCCCGTCACCTCGCGCATGAGGCGAAGGTGCTCCTCCTCGAAGACGCCGAGGCCGTCGAGCAAGGTCGCCGCCTCGGCCTCGGCCGAGTAGCCGTCCTCCTCGGCGATGACGCCTTCCAGCTCTCCGAGGCGCGCGCCTTCCTCGTTGGAGAGGTCTGGCTTGGCGAGGAGCTTCTCCTTCTCCTGCATCGCGCCCCAGAGCGGCTTGTTGCCCATCAGGACGACGTCGAGCACCCGCTTGTCTTCGTAGGCGTACTGGTCCTGCTTGAGCACGGAGAGCCGCTTGGGCCGCGAGACGGAGCCCGTGTCGGGCTCGAGATCGCCCGAGAGAATCTTCATGAACGTGGTCTTGCCTGCGCCGTTCGGGCCCGTGAGGCCGTAGCGGCGTCCGGGCGGAAACGACGTGCTGACGCTCTCGAACAGCTTCTTGCCGGCGAACGCCTTGGTGACGTCCGTTACCTGGATCATCGTCGCTCATTTCCTTCACGGTGGGCGCGGGTGTCTAACACGCCCGGCTGCCAGCCGCACTCATGCCGCGGGGGCGCCCGCTTTGAGCAGGAAGGCTTTTGCCTCCTCTTCCGACCCGAAGGCATTGAATCCGCGGCCGGTGACCATCGCCATGCCCCGTCCGATGACCCGGCCGATGGTGCTCACCCCGACGATCGCGCCGGCGACGACCCACGGGGAATTCAGCTTCATCACCCGCTTCATCTCCTCGGTCACCGTGGCGTCCATGCGCAAGTTCCGCACGATCGCCAGGCTGAGGACCGTGCGCTCCCTCGGCAGGCGGGAGAGCTCGAGATGAGTCTGCTGCAGGACCAGCCGGGCCTCGTCGGGCCCCAGATCGGAAAGGTCGGTGACGAGAAGGCGCCGGTTGCCGAGCGTTTCCATCCGAACGCGTTCCACGGCGCAAGACTAACCATCGCCGGCCGCTTCAGTCTGCCGGGATGGTTGCCTTTGAATCGCCCAGAAGGTAGCGGTCGATGAAGGCGTCGGTCGCCTGGATGGCCCGCAGCAGGCTGTCGTTGCGCGAGAACCCGTGCCCCTCGTTTTGCAGCACCAGGTAGTGGACGGGGATGCGTCGCGCGCGCAGCGAATCGACGATGCGGTCGGACTGATCCTTCTTCACCCGCGCATCGTGATCGCCCTGGACCACGAGCAGAGGCCGCTTCATCTGCCCGACGAAATGGATGGGCGAGCGGTCGTGCTGGTAGGCCGCGTCCTTGGGGTCCTTGGGGTCGCCGAACTTCTGGTAGATGAAGGTCGAGAAGGCCGCCCAGTAGGGCGGGAAGCTTTCCACCAGCGTCTTCAGATCGGAGACGCCGAAGAAATCCACGTTGGCGGCGAATTCCTCGGGAGCGAACGCCTCGGCGGCGAGGGCCATGTAGCCGCCGTAGCTTCCGCCCATCACCGTCACCTTGTCGTCGGCGACGTCGGCGTTGGCGACCAGCCACCACTTCGAGGCGACGATGTCCTTGAGCGGGCCGCCGCCGAGGTCCTTGTTGTCGAGCCGCATCCAGGACTTGCCGTACCCCGTCGATCCGCGGACGTTGGGGACGAAGACGGCGATGCCCTTGGAAAGGAAATACTGCCGGTACGCAGAAAAGGCGCGCAGCGATTGCGAGGTAGGGCCGCCGTGCACGTCGATGATGGCGGGGAATGGCGCCGTTCCCTTGGGCCGGTAGAGGAAACCCGGCACCTGCTTTCCGTCGAAGCTCGGAACCCGCACCGATTCTCCGGCCACCATCGGCCGTCCCGCAAGCGAGGGCGGAAGCGGGTCGTCGAGCTTGCGCGACTGGCCCGACTGTAGATCGAGAACGTAAGGCGTCTGCGGCGCGGCGTCGGTTCGCAACCAGACGCCGAGATATCGATCGTGCGGCGAGAAAGCCGCGGGTTGCCATCCGCCCGGAGCCGGCGGCCGCAGCGCGGAGATCTCTTTGCCGGTCGCGAGATCGTGCAGCGTCAGCTCCATGGTGCCGTCGGTGTTCACCACCTCGTAGCGGTACCGGTGGCCGGTCGAATCGGCCGCGGCATCCACGTCCCACTTCGGTTGCAAGAGTGCTTTCGACTGCTTGGTCGCGAGATCCATCTCATACAGGCTGCTGAACTCGCCCCCTTCGTCGGCGGTGTAGAGCAGGCCTCGCCCCTCTGCGGTGAAGTCCTGCGGCATGTAGAGGACGTCGCCCCGGTGCGGCGTCAACAAGCGCGGTCGTTCGTCGCCGCGCTCGAAGAGCCAGAGATTGCTGTTCGCATCCGACAGCGTCTCGACGATGGCGAAGCGGTTGTGGGCGCGATCGGCGTTGGCGAGCGAGAGCGCTCCCGATGCGAGCCAGAGGATCTGCGAGCGGCCCGAAGCGAGATCGTACTCGTACAGATCGAGGAGCGTCTCGTCGCGCAGGTTCGACAGGTAGACGAAGCTCTTCCCATCTCGCGCCCAGTCGAGGAATTGCGTGCGGCGGCCTTTCGGGTAGTCCGCGGTGATGTCGCGGGGCGCGGTTCCCTTGGAGTCCGTGAGGAAGAGATGGGGCAACTCGTCGCCCCCCACGTCGGCTTCGTAGGCGAGGACATCCTCCGTCGGCGAGAAGGCGAAGGCGCCGAGGAAGCCCTGTACGTGGGTGATCTGGCGCGCATCGCCCCCGGTGACCGGGCGCGCCCACAGGTCGATGCGCCCGCCCTGATCGCTCCCGAACACGACCAGCTTCTCGTCGTGCGAGAAGGTCATGTTGGTGCCGCCGTAGCGCCGGATCTTGTAGTACTCCTCGAGCGGAACCGGGGCGCGGTGCGCGGGCGCAGGCGCGGTCGAGGACTTCGCGCTCGCGCAGGCGAGTCCGAGCGCGAAGAGGATGGCGATCTTGCGCATGCCGCGGTCTCCTAGATTTTGGGGGGATGCTTCTGCAGCTTCCGCTGCAGCGTCCTGCGGTGCATCTTGAGGCGCCGCGCAGCCTCGGAAATGTTGCCGTTGCAGTCCGCGAGGATCTTGTTCAGGTACTCCCATTCCTGCCGATCGAGCGACGGCACCTCGCCCACCGGCGGCGGAGGGCGCTTTCCCAGCAACGCCGCTTCCACCTCGTCGGCGTCGGCCGGCTTGTTGAGGTAGTTGATCGCGCCGAGGCGGATGGCCTCGACGGCCGTGCCGATCGTTCCATACCCGGTGAGCACGACTACTTGTGGTGGATTGGGCAGCGCCCGCAGCGACCGCACCACTTCGAGACCCGAGGGGCCCGGCATGCGCAGATCGACGACCGCGTAGTCGGGGGCCTTGGTGAGCGCGGCTATCGCTTCGTCAGCGTTCGCCGCCAGCGTCACCTCGTATCCCCGGCGCGCGAACGCGTTCCGCATCGCCAGCCGGAAGGGCTCGTCGTCGTCGACGATCAAGATTCGCGGCATGGAGAGATACCTATTGGCTCGCCTCGGGAACCGTCAAGGTAACTTGCGTGCCACGCCCTTCGGCCGAGCTGACCGACATCTCGCCTCCCTGGCCTTCCACGACGTGGCGGGCGAGGTAGAGACCGAGGCCGGTGCCGCGCCCCGGCTCCTTGGTGGTGAAGAACGGCTCGCCGATGCGGCGCAACAGGTGCTCCGGAACGCCCACCCCGTTGTCGGTGACGGAGAGCCGCAGCGCATCGCCGGTGCGGGCGAGCGAGATGCGAACGTCGCGCGGCTCGCGGCCCTCGGTTGCCTCGAAGGCGTTGTCGAGGAGGTTCGCGATCGCCTGCTCGAAGGCGCGCACCGGCAGCCGGACCCGGGCCCGCTCGGCGTGCGGCTGGATCTCGAGCTTGGGCCCCGGCGGCGGCCGGCCCTCCTGCCAGCGGCGGGCGGCGTCGCGCAGCACCGGTCCGACCTCGAACTCCTTCGGCTCCTCGCCGGCGACGTCGACGCGAGGAGCGAGCATGCCGGTGATGATCTCCTTGCAGCGCCGCACCTGCCTGCGGATCTCCTCCGCCTCCTCCTGGCGCGCCCCGTCGAGCTGTGCGGACAGCTCGCCGGCGAGGATGGCGATGGTCCCGAGTGGCGTGTTCAGCTCGTGCGCGGTGCCGGCGGCTAGCGTACCGAGGGCAGCGAGACGCTCCTTCGCCTCGGCATCCGACCTCGTGCGCGCAAGCTCCTCGTCGCGGTGCCGCAGCGCCTGGCTCATTCGCAGCGAGAAGGTGGTGATGAAGGCAGCGGCGACGAGGAAGGCGACCCAGCGGCCTCGCAGATGCAAGAAGCTGACGTCCTCGCCACCGAGCGGACCCTCCGGGAGGAGGTGCAAGAGCGTGAATGCCCCCCCGCAAACGATGGCGAGACCGACCGCCCAGCGCGTGGGCAGGACCACCGCGCCGATGGTGAGGTGCACGAGGTAGAGGAGGGCGAAGGGGTTGTAGCCGCCGCCCGAGAGGGCGAGGAGCGCGGTCAGCGCCATCACGTCCCCGAGCAGGTTCAAGCCGCACAGGCGATCGGTCGGGTTGAGGCCGCGCCACAGCCACACCTGCATGGCCACGTTCGCGGCGGCGAGCAGCCCGACGATGCCGAGAAGTTGCGCGACGGGAAGCGGCTGGTGCAGGAAGCGCCGCGCGAGGAGGATGGTCACGGTCTGGCCGCCGACCGCGAGCCAGCGCAGCCGGACTAGAGGAGAAAGTAGCCCATCGAAGTCGCGACGAAGAGCGCGGCCGCGTTGGGACCGAACGCGAGCCGCAGCGCGAACCCGACTGGCACCGCGAAGAGCCCGAAGAAGAAAAGGACGAGGACGGGCGGGAAGAGCACCATCTTGAAGTCGCGCCGGGAATCGATCTGCATGTCCGCCGCGGTGAAGAAGGCGTGGTGCTGCAGGGCGTGGCGCTCGTGGATGAGCGAAAGCCCGCGGATCTTCCGGTGCATGGGTCCGCGATGGGCGCGCCACTCGACGAAGTTGGCGTAGAGAAAGGTGAAGGGGACAGTGAGAAGCTCGAGCGCCGAGGGTGAATGCAGGCGCGAGAGGGCGAGCGCGATCACCGCGAGAGCGACGGCGCTGGTGAAAGCGAAGTGCAGGGCACCGCTGTAGAGCGGACCGATCCCCCGGCGAAGGCGAGCACGGACGGCCGTGGCTTCTCCCATGTCCGGACGATAGCGCAGGACGGCACCCGCCGGATCCGATCTCCGCCGTAGCGCGGCGCAGGGCGCCGTTTGATATGTCCTCTCCATGCGCCGTTCCTGGCTCTGCGTGGTCGTCTGCCTGGCCTGTTCCGCCGCGACCAGGCAGATGCCTCCGCCGGCGAAACTGTCCGTCTCGGGAACGGCCGCGGCAGACACTTCCGCGTCCGCGAGGCTCGACGGCCTCGCTCGCCGCTACTGGAAGACGTTCCTCGAGACTGCGCCCGTGACATTGGTGTTCGACGGCGGCGCGGGCGGCCCGCTCTTCGCCACCGCCCTCGGCGATCACCGGTACGACGCCCGCCTCGACGACTGGTCTCCGGCCGCCCGGCGCAAGCTCGGCGATGCCCTCGCGCAACTTCGCAGCGAGGCATCGATCCTCGACGCCAAGGGCCTCTCTCCCGAGGAGGCGATCACGCTGGAGATGCTCCGCCAGCAGATCACCGAGGAGATTTCCGTCGAGGCCTGCGAGGGCGAGTTGTGGGTGGTGGACCAGATGAACGGCCCGCATACCCAGCTTCCGCAGACCTGGATGTACTACCCGCTCGGCACCGAGCAAGGCGTGTCCGATCTCGCCGCGCGCTACGGACAGGTCGATCGGATGTTCGAGCAGATCGTCGCCAATCTGCGCCGGGGGATGTTCCAGGGGAAGGTTTCACCGCGCGTGAACGTGCAGCGGACCGTCGCTTCTCTCGACACGCTGCTTGCCAAGGACGCGGCCGCGTCACCGCTCCTGCCTCCGCTCGAGCGATTTTCCGGCCTCGCTGACCGCGCTGCTGCGCGCGAGCGGATCCGGACCGCGATCGAGAATTCCGCGCTGCCGGGTTTGCGGCGCTATCGCGACTTCCTCGCGGGCGAGTTGCTGCCGCGCGCCCGCACCGACGTGGGCCTGTGGGCGCTGCCGGGCGGCGAGACCTGCTACGCGTCTCTCGTCGCGCACCACACCGGCGGAAAGCGCTCGCCGCAGGAGATCCACGACTTCGGAACGCGCCTCCTCGCCGCCATCGCGGAGGAGATGCAGGCCGTCGCGAAGGAAGAGTCGCGGCCCGACATCGCGACGTTCCGCGCGCAACTCGGGCACAGGTCCGACCAGTTCAAGCGGACGCCGGAAGAGCTGCTCGCCTGGAACCGGGCGACGCTCGAGCGCGCCACGGCGGCGCTGCCCACGGCCTTCCGCAATCCCGCGCCGCTCCCCATCGTGACCCGCCCCATCGAGGCGTATCGCGCGGCTTCGAACGTGCCGGCCTTCTACCAGCCCGCGCCGGACGGAGGCGCGCAGCCCGCCGTGTACTACGTCAACATCTACAAAGCGGAGACTCGCCCGCTCTACAACGGCGAGGCGCTCTGCTTCCACGAGACGGTGCCGGGGCACCATTTGCAGGGCTCGATCGCCCAGAAGCTTTCGCTGCCCGACTTCCGCCGGCAGATGGGACAGACCGCCTACGTCGAGGGCTGGGCTTTGTACGCGGAGCGGTTGGCGGACGAGATGCACCTCTATTCCGGTGCGCCGGCGCGCTTCGGCATGCTCGGCTACCAGGCCTGGCGCGCCTCGCGCCTGGTGGTGGATACGGGGATGCACGCTTTGAAATGGGACCGCGAGAAGGCGCTGGAATTCCTCCTCGAGCACACCACGCTCACCAAGGAAGAGGCGGCGAACGAGATCGATCGCTACCTCGTCATGCCGGGGCAGGCCCTCGGATACATGATCGGAGAATCGGAAATCCTTCGCCTCCGCGACCAGGCGCAGAAGAAGCTCGGGGACAAGTTCGAGATCAAGGACTTCCACGACGTAGTGCTGTCCCACGGAGCGGTGCCGCTCACCGTGCTCGCCAGGCTGGTCGGCGAGTGGATGGATCGACCCGCGGGGTCGAAATGAAGCGCCGCAGCGCCGGCCGGCGCACGATGCAGGCGCAATTGCTCTACCTCTGGGCG
>VBKL01000193.1 GCA_005879805.1 Deltaproteobacteria bacterium
GGGCGCCACGCTCCGGATGGGTTTCCAGGGCCACGTCGACCGCACCTTCGGCGCGGTGGACTCGCACGTCCACTCCATCCCGGTGCTCTTCGGCACCAAGTACTACATCGGGTCCGAGCGTGAAGGCATGTTCGGCGCCTTCGAGGCCGGCATGTTCGATCTGATGAGCAGCGTGACGCCGCGCGGAGCGGCCTCGGTCACCTCGAACGACGTGAAGTTCGGCATGGGCGTGGGCATCGGCTACCAGCAGGACCGCTGGAGCGCCCGCATCAACCTGCACACGCAGGACGTCGGGAATTTCGGCAACGCCTTCATGGTGACGACCGGTATCGGCTACCACTTCGGTACCTACTAGTCGTTCGCACCGGATCGATGGGCAGGGCACGGGTTCATTCCCGTGCCCTGCTCCGCTTCGTAACGGCTCATTCGCCGCTCTGTTGCAGGAGCTTCGCGACGAGGCCCGTCCAGCCCGTCTGGTGGCTGGCGCCGGCGCCAGAGCCGTCGTCGCCGTTGAAGTATTCATGAAACGGCAGATAGTCGCGGAAGTTCGGGTCGGTCTGGAGCTTCTCCTCAGGGCCGAACACCGGGCGCCTGCCGCGCTCGTCGCGCAGGAAGATGGCCGAGAGCCTCCGGGATAGCTCGGCGGCGACTCCGGCGAGCGTGAACAGCTTTCCCGACCCCGTCGGTAGCTCCACCTGGAACGAGTCCCCCAGGTAGTGGTGGAACTTCTGCAGCGACTCGATGAGCAGGTAGTTGACCGGGAACCAGATCGGCCCGCGCCAGTTGGAGTTCCCGCCGAAGAGGCCGCTCGACGATTCCGCCGGCTCGTAGGCGACGGAGTAGGTGTGGCCTTCGAGGTCGAGGACGTACGGCTTTTCGCGGTGGACCGCGGAAAGGGCGCGGATGCCGTAGGGCGAGAGGAACTCACGCTCGTCGAGGCGCCGCCGAAGCACCCGGCGAAGCTTGTCGGGATCGACGACGGCGAACAGGCGCCGCTCGCTCCGTCCCCGCGTCCGCATGCAGGCGACGCCCTCCGTCAGGTCCGGGCGGTTGTCGATGAACCATTCCAGCCGGCGCGCGAAACCGCGGAAGCTCTGCAGGCGGTCGGACTCGATCGCCTCGACCGCGAAGAGGGGAATCAGGCCCACCATGCTGCGGATCTTGAGGCACACGTCCTCGCGGCCCGGCCGGTGGAGGACGTCGTAGAAGAAGCCGTCCTCCTCGTCCCAGAGGCCCATCGTGTTCATCGCCCGGGCGATGTGGACGAAGTGCTCCCAGAACTTGCTCGCCACGTCCTCGTACTCCGGCTCTTCCCGGGCCAGCTCCAGCGCGATGGCGAGCAGGTTGAGCGAGTACATGGCCATCCAGCTGGTCCCGTCGGACTGCTCGAGATGGCCGCCGCCCGGTAGCGGCTTGCTGCGGTCGAAGACGCCGATATTGTCGAGGCCGAGAAAGCCGCCCTGGAAGACGTTGCGCCCTTCGGTGTCCTTGCGGTTCACCCACCAGGTGAAGTTGAGGAGCAGCTTGTGGAAGACGCGCTTCAAGAACCCGCGATCGCCCTGGCCGCGGCGCTTCATCTCGATCTTGTAGACGCGCCACGCGGCCCAGGCGAGGACGGGCGGGTTCACGTCGCCGAAGGCCCACTCGTAGGCGGGGATCTGCCCGTTCGGGTGCATGTACCATTCGCGCAGGATGAGCAGCAGCTGCTCCTTGGCGAAGTCCGCGTCGACGAGGGCGAGAGGAACGGCGTGGAAGGCGAGGTCCCAGGCCGCGAACCAGGGGTACTCCCACTTGTCGGGCATGGAGAGGATGTCCGCGTTGTAGAGATGGCCCCAGTCTGTATTGCGCCCGTTCTTGCGCTCGCCCGGCGGACGCGGCTGGCGCTGGTCGCCGGCCAGCCAGTCGCGCACCACGTAATGGTAGAACTGCTTCGACCAGAGCATTCCCGCGAGCGCCTGGCGCATCACGTTCTTCGCGTCGGCGGAAAGGTCGTCGGGGATCACCGTCGCATAGAACTCCTCGGCTTCGCTTCGGCGCAGGGCGAAGACTTCGGGTGTGCGCTCCAGCGCCGCGCCGCGCTCGCGCGTGAGCCGCAGGTGGACGACACGGCGTTCCCCGGGACCGATCCTGAATTGATAGTGCGCCGCGCACTTGGTGCCGCGCAGATCCGGGTTCACGGAGGGTGAACCTGAAATCACGTGGTCGTTGATCCCGTCCTTCACGTACGTGGAGTTGGTCCCCGAGAAGAGCCGCTTCTGGTTGGTGTCGTTCTCGGTGAAGAGCAGCGGCGGCGCCCCTTCCGCGCGCAGGTAGTAGCGGCCTTCCGCTGGATGCTCCGCCGTGGCGAGACCGGGACCGGCTGCATGGATCGAGGGCCGCGACCCGCCGTTCCAGCTCCAGGTGTTGCGGAACCAGAGCGTGGGAAGCAGGTGCAGAGGCGCCGCCTCCGGCCCGCGGTTGTGGACCTCGATGCGGACGTGGATGTCCTCGATGCCGTCCTTGGCGTACTCGACGAAGACGTCGAAGTAGCGGTCCTCCGCGAAGACGCCGGTATCGAGCAGCTCCACCTCGCGGCCGTGCCGGCCGCTGCGCGCGTTCTCCGCGAGCAGGCGCGCATAGGGGAACTCCGCCTGCGGGTACTTGTAGAGGTACTTCATGTACGAATGCGTCGGCGTGGAGTCGAGGTAGTAGTACAGCTCCTTCACGTCCTCGCCGTGGTTCCCCTCCGTGCCGCTCAGCCCGAAAAGGCGCTCTTTCAAGATCGGGTCCTTCCTGTTCCAGAGCGCCAGGGCGAAGCAGAGCAGCTGGCGGCGGTCGCTCACGCCGGCGAGGCCGTCCTCGTTCCAGCGGTATGCGCGCGAGCGGGCGTGATCGTGGGGGAAGTAGTCCCAGGCGTCGCCGTCGCGGCTGTAGTCTTCGCGGACGGTCCCCCAGGAGCGCTCGGAGAGATAGGGTCCCCAGCGCTTCCAGTGCTTCTTGCGCTCGCGTGCCTCGGCGAGCCTTTGCTCTTCGGCGGTCATGTGCGTTCCCGATCTTCGAGTGATAGCGTTTGCCGGGGAAACGCGAAATGGACGATTTGCGCGCCGCAGCGGCCAGCGCAGAAGACGCCCGCATCCTCGACGCGCTCCGCGCGGGCGACGAGAAGGCATTTCTCGCTCTGGTGCAGTCGCTCAACGGGCCCATGCTGCGGGTCGCTTCCCTGTACGTGTCGAGCCGCGGCGTGGCCGAGGAGGTGGTGCAGGAAGCGTGGGTCGGGGTCCTCAGCGGACTGCCCCGATTCGAGGGCCGCTCCTCCCTGCGCCGCTGGATCTTCGGGATCCTCGCCAACTGCGCGAAGTCTCGCGGAGTGCGCGAGGCGCGGAGCACACCCTTCTCGGACATGGGGCCTCGGGACGATGAGGACGAGCCCGCCGTCGACCCGAGCCGCTTCCTGCCCCCCGATCACCCGCGCTGGCCGGGACACTGGTCCGCGCCGCCCACCGCCTGGGCGGAAGAACAGGTGCTCAACAAGGAATCCCTCGCCGTGGTCGAGGCGGCCATCGCCCAGCTGCCGATGAACCAGCGCGAGGTGATCACGCTGCGCGACGTCCTCGGCTGGAACTCCGCCGAGGTGTGCGAGTCGCTCGGGCTCTCGGAGGGGAACCAGCGCGTCCTCCTCCACCGGGCGCGCTCGAAGGTGCGGGGCGTATTGGAGAAGCACTTCGGGGCCGGAGGCGGTCGATGACCCGGCGCGTGCCCGAAGAGCTCACCTGCGCCGAGATGGTCCGGCTGGTGACAGACTTTCTCGAGGATGCGTTGTCGCTCGAGGACCGGACGCATTTCGAGCAGCACCTCGTCTTCTGCAAAGGGTGTGCTGCCTACGTGCGGCAGATGCGCAAGACCATCGAGGCGAGCTCCGCGCTGAAGGGGGAAGGGCTCTCCGCCGAGGCACAGGCGGAGCTGCTCCGCCTCTTCAAGGGGACCTGCAAGTGATCGCGTACAAGTTCCTCGCCGCGGGGCGCACAGGTCCGTTCACGGGATACGTCTGGCCCGAGCGGCAGTGGGTGGATGCGCCGTCCTCGCGCGAAGGAGCGGGCGTGCACGCTTGCCGGATCGCGGATCTGCCGTTCTGGATCGACCACGAGTTGTGGCAGATCGAGCTTGCCGGGCCGGTGGTCGAGCGCGAGACGCAGGTCGAGGCGCGACGCGGGCGGCTCGCGGGTCGCGTCGGGAGCTGGGATGCGCGGGCGCTGGCGGAATTCGCGGTCCATGGCGCGCTGCGGGCTCGCGACCTCGCCGTGCTCGCGCTGGGCGACGCGGGTATCCGCTCCGATGCGCTCGCGCGGGCCGTCACGCTGCAAGAGACTCGCGTAGTGCTCGAGTCGCTCCCCGCTCTCTCGGGCGTACCCGCGGAGATGGCCGCCTACGCGCGCGAGGCTTGCACGCGCGCGCTCGACGGAGCTGCGGCAAGCGCGACACACATGGCCGCCGTGGCGGCGGTGGCGCTGCTCGGTCCGACGGGATTCGCGGCCGAGCGGTCGATCCAGTCGCGCTGGATCGCCGAGCGCTGCGGACTCTGAGCTGAGGCGATACAAGGGCGCCTCGATGAAGGTCACCACCTGGAACGTCAACGGAATCCGGGCGCGGGTTGCGCAGGTCCTGGAGTGGGTCGCCCGCGAATCGCCGGACGTCCTCTGCATGCAGGAGATCAAGGCTTCGCCCGAGCACGTTCCACCCGAGCTTTCCTTGCTCGACGGGTACTGGGGCTACTGGCACGGGCACAAGGGCTACTCCGGGGTTTCGCTGCACCTGCGCAAGTCGGCCTTTCCGCGCAAGCCGCACTTCGAGCACCCGGAGTTCGATCACGAGAACCGCATCGTCACGGCGCGATCGGGAGACGCGCTCGTCGCCTCCATCTACGTCCCGAACGGCAACAAGGACTACCCCGCGAAGGTGCGGTTCCTCGAGGCGCTCGCGAAGTGGGCCGGCGAGAAGCGGAGTACGACCGAGCGCATGATCCTCTGCGGCGATCTCAACGTCGCCCGCGAGGAGCGCGACGTGCACCCGGTGCTGCGCAAGCCGGAGCAGATCGGGCAGACGCCCGCCGAGCGCGCGCTCCTCGAAGCGGTCATCGCGCCGGGCTTCGTCGACCTGTCGCGCAAGTTCAAGCCCGATGACGATCGCGCGCCCGGTCCTGGCGCGCCGCGCGTCCAGCTTCCGTTGAAGCTCTGAGCAGACACGATCGCGCAAAATGCACGGCGGCGATCGGCCTCGCCTTGCATTCTGCAATGCTCCGGGCACACCGCTCGCTCGCGGCGTCCTCTCGCCCTCGATCCCGGATGCACGGCGCGCGCCTTGCTTCACTCTCAGTCGTGCGTCGCAGGGAGTCGTTGTCCGAAGAGCCCGAGCCGGAGCCCGAACGAGGGCCTCGCCCGACGCCGTCGCAGAGGCTCAAGCGGTTTCTCCTCGGCAGCCCCAAGAACCTCGAGGACCCGCACCTCTTCCGCCACATCTCGCTGGTCGCCTTCCTCGCCTGGGTCGGCCTGGGGGCGGACGGCCTCTCCTCCTCGGCGTACGGCCCGGAAGAAGCCTTCAAGAACCTCGGCGAGCACACCTACCTGGCCGTCTTCCTCGCCGCGGCGACGGCGATCACGGTGCTCGTCATCTCGGCCTCCTACAGCCGGGTCATCGAGCACTTCCCGTTCGGCGGCGGCGGTTACGTCGTCGCCTCGAGGCTGATCGGGCCGCGCGCCGGCGTGGTGAGCGGCTGCGCGCTCATCGTCGACTACGTCCTCACCATCTCCATCTCCATCGCGGCCGGCGGCGACGCGATCTTCAGCGTCGTCCCCGACGGAGGCTACTGGGCGAAGGTGGGGATCGTCGGACTGCCGCTCAAGCTGCACGTCGAATTGCTCGGCGTCTTCATCCTGCTCGTCCTCAACCTGCGCGGGGTGAAGGAGTCGGTGAAAGTGCTGACTCCCGTCTTCCTGCTCTTTCTCGCCACCCACGCCATCGTCATCGGCGCCGGTATCGCGCTCAACCTGGGTCGAGCGCACCTCGTCGCGCGCGAAGTCACGACCGGCGTCCAGCACGGCATCTCGACGCTCGGCGCCGGCGGCCTCGCGCTCCTCCTCGTACGCGCCTACTCGCTGGGCGGCGGCACGTACACCGGCATCGAAGCGGTCTCCAATGGGCTCCAGATCATGCGCGAGCCGCGGGTGCAGACGGCGAAGCGGACCATGCGCTACATGGCCATCAGCCTCGCCGTCACCGCCAGCGGCATCATCCTCTGCTACCTGCTCCTCGACGTGCGCTACGTCGATCCCGATCACACCATGAACTCGCTCCTCACCGCGAAGGTGGCGACGGAGCTCCACCTCGGCGGGCACTGGTTCGTCTTCGTCACCCTTCTCTCCGAGGCGCTGCTCCTCTTCGTCGCCGCGCAGGCCGGTTTCATCGACGGCCCGCGCGTGATGGCGAACATGGCGCACGACTCCTGGTTCCCGCACCGCTTCGCCGCGCTGAGCGAGCGCTTCACCATGCAGAACGGCGTCC